>NZ_LDPD01000017.1:0-2344 GCF_001026865.1 Geobacillus sp. ZGt-1
AATTAAGTGGGGGTAGTTCATATATTAAAAAATAACTGAATTCTAAATCAATTGAAACATAAATTAATAGTGGCATACCTTGGACTGGTATAGCAACACAAATAAAAATAATAAAAGGTATCTTTTATTATTTACTATCAAATATAAATTTAGTATAATTCTAATGTACAAATCATTATCATTTTTGACTGGCAACAAAACAGTTAGAAATGGTAATGATGGAATTCCTATTTTTTGTTAAGTAAGGGAAAGGAGAACAGGAGAATGGAAAATCAAAATCGTCAGAATGCAGCCCAATGTCCGTTTCACGGAAGCGTAACGAATCAGTCTTCGAATCGAACGACGAACAAAGACTGGTGGCCGAACCAGCTGAACTTAAGCATTCTCCATCAACATGACCGAAAAACGAATCCTCATGATGAAGAGTTCAACTATGCTGAGGAGTTTCAAAAACTAGACTATTGGGCGCTCAAAGAAGATTTGCGCAAACTGATGACGGAAAGCCAAGACTGGTGGCCGGCCGACTATGGCCATTACGGGCCGTTGTTTATCCGCATGGCCTGGCATTCAGCTGGCACGTACCGCATCGGCGACGGCCGTGGCGGCGCTTCGACCGGCACGCAGCGCTTTGCCCCGTTAAACAGCTGGCCGGACAACGCCAACTTGGATAAAGCGCGGCGGTTGTTATGGCCGATCAAAAAGAAATACGGGAACAAAATCTCTTGGGCCGATTTGTTCATTTTGGCGGGCAATGTCGCTATTGAATCGATGGGTGGAAAAACGATTGGATTCGGCGGCGGCCGCGTTGACGTCTGGCATCCGGAAGAAGACGTTTATTGGGGATCGGAAAAAGAGTGGCTCGCCTCTGAACGCTATTCCGGTGATCGCGAGCTCGAAAACCCGCTCGCCGCGGTGCAAATGGGGTTAATCTACGTCAACCCAGAAGGGCCGGACGGCAAGCCGGATCCAAAAGCAGCGGCGCGCGATATTCGCGAGACGTTCCGCCGTATGGGGATGAACGATGAAGAAACGGTCGCCTTGATCGCCGGCGGTCATACGTTCGGAAAAGCGCACGGCGCCGGCCCTGCCACGCACGTCGGTCCCGAGCCGGAAGCCGCCCCGATTGAAGCGCAAGGGCTGGGATGGATCAGCTCTTACGGAAAAGGGAAAGGGAGCGATACGATCACAAGCGGCATTGAAGGCGCTTGGACGCCGACGCCAACCCAGTGGGATACGTCGTACTTTGACATGCTGTTTGGCTATGACTGGTGGCTGACGAAAAGCCCAGCCGGGGCATGGCAATGGATGGCGGTCGACCCGGATGAAAAAGACTTGGCTCCGGATGCCGAGGATCCGTCGAAAAAAGTTCCGACGATGATGATGACGACCGATTTGGCGCTTCGGTTTGACCCGGAATACGAAAAAATCGCCCGCCGATTCCATCAAAATCCAGAAGAATTTGCGGAGGCGTTTGCCCGGGCATGGTTCAAGCTTACCCATAGGGATATGGGACCGAAAACGAGATATCTCGGCCCGGAAGTTCCGAAAGAAGATTTCATCTGGCAAGATCCGATTCCAGAAGTCGATTACGAATTGACAGAAGCGGAAATTGAAGAAATCAAAGCCAAAATTTTGAACTCCGGACTGACGGTCAGTGAACTTGTGAAAACAGCTTGGGCCTCAGCCAGCACGTTCCGCCATTCCGACAAGCGCGGCGGGGCCAACGGCGCCCGCATTCGTCTCGCGCCGCAAAAAGACTGGGAAGTGAACGAACCGGAGCGGCTCGCCAAAGTGCTGTCCGTCTACGAGGACATCCAGCGCGAACTGCCGAAAAAAGTAAGCATCGCCGACTTGATCGTCCTTGGCGGCAGCGCTGCGGTGGAAAAGGCAGCCCGCGACGCCGGCTTTGATGTCAAAGTGCCATTTTTCCCTGGCCGCGGCGATGCGACACAAGAGCAAACCGATGTCGAAAGCTTTGCCGTGTTGGAACCGTTCGCAGATGGCTTCCGCAACTATCAAAAGCAAGAGTACAGCGTTCCGCCGGAAGAGCTGCTCGTCGACAAAGCCCAGCTCCTCGGGCTGACCGCCCCAGAAATGACGGTCTTAGTTGGCGGTTTGCGCGTGTTGGGCGCGAACTATCGCGATCTGCCTCATGGCGTCTTCACTGACCGCATCGGGGTGCTGACCAACGACTTCTTTGTCAACTTGTTGGATATGAACTATGAATGGGTGCCGACAGACAGCGGCATTTATGAAATCCGCAACCGGAAAACCGGCGAAGTGCGGTGGACGGCGACCCGGGTAGATCTCATTTTCGGATCCAACTCCATTCTTCGTTCCTACG
>NZ_LDPD01000168.1:0-3128 GCF_001026865.1 Geobacillus sp. ZGt-1
GAGGCCGAAAAGCCTTGATATATGAACATTTCTAGAGGGAGAGGGGTTTTTTGTAATCAAAATTGAAATGACTTGGAGGCACTAATGGATTATAGTGGATACATCTTCGACCTCGACGACACGCTATATTGCGAACACGATTATGTCAGATCGGGATTCTGGACGGTGGCGAATGAGCTGGCGAAGCAGCGTCCAGACATAGGGATAGACGGCATTTATCAAATGCTGATCGATGAATGGCGGCGAAATGGGCGCGGGCGGGTGTTTGATGACGTATGCAAGCAGCTAGGTATTGACGCCGATATTGCCCGCCTCGTCCATCTTTATCGCAGTCATCGGCCCGATATTTCGCTATATGATGATGCGAAGGAAGTTCTGTCTCATTTAAAACAGACAGGAAAAAAGCTCGGCATCATCACGGATGGGGATTCGACGATGCAATGGGCGAAAATCAAAGCTCTTGAACTTGAGCATTTCGTAGATAAAATCATCGTGACCGGTGATTTGGGAAGGGAACATTGGAAGCCGAGCGAGACGCCGTATCGAAAGATGATGGAGTATTTGGGGTTGGATTTTCGCGATTGCGTATACATCGGCGATAACCCAAATAAAGACTTTATTGCCGCGAAAAGGCTCGGGATGGGCACGGTGCGGATTGTTCGGGATGTCGGCGATCATATGCGAACGAAGTTGGGGGACGAATACGAAGCGGACATGACGATTGGCTCGTTGACAGAATTGATTAACAGGTTGTAAGCCGACGAAGGGGTGTCGTTGGTTCTTTCCCCCTGTTTGGTGAAAGAGGTGGTTCGTATACACGTATTGGTGACCAGCATTTCCAAAAAGGTTCCGTTGCTTCAAGCGGTTCGACACGCGATGCGGAAAATGGGAATGTCAGGGATTTTGATCGGGGCTGATCGAAACAGCAATTGCATTGCCCAATATTTTGTCGACGAATTTTGGCACATGCCTTCGTTAGAACATTTTACTGTTGAAGAATTCATTTCAACTTGCCGCAAGAAGCACATCCGCTTCATTATACCGACAAGAGACGGCGAGCTTCCGTTCTTTTCTGCCTATCGTCAAGTATTTGAAGAGAACGGTATATTTGCCATGGTGTCTGAACAGAACGCGATTGATATTTGTCTTGATAAGCTGCGGTTTTATGAAGTGCTCTCGGCTCAGGGATTCCCTGTCGTTCCGACGGCGCTTTCGTTGGCAGAACTGGATGATGGCGATTATGTTGTGAAGGAACGTTACGGAGCGGGGGCGAGAAACGTCGGGCTTTGTTTAACGAAAGAAGAAGCAAATCAGCATGCCCATAAGCTGGAGGCCCCTGTTTTTCAGCCTTTTATCGCTGGGACAGAGATCAGCATTGATCTCTACATGACACGGACAGGACACGCGAAGGGAGCAGTGGCTCGAAAAAGGGATTACGTCGTGAATGGGGAGTCACAAGTCACCACAACGATCAGAAATGAGAAATTAGAGGGCATGTGTATCGCTGTCGCCTCCTATTTAGGGTTATACGGGCATGCGGTGATGCAAGTGATCATCGATCGTGAGGGGCAGTTTCATCTCATCGAGTGCAATCCTCGCTTTGGCGGAGCTTCAACGTTAAGCATTGAAGCCGGTTTGGACAGTTTTTATTGGTTTTTTCTTGAGGCGCAAGGGAGGAACTTGGAGCACTACCCATTCGTCCGTTCAACGAATGAAAAGAAACAAATTCGGTATCCAACGGATTTCGTGATCGATTTGTAAAGGGGGATCAAGTTGAAAACGATCATCATCATCCAGGCCCGCATGGGATCATCGCGGCTGCCGGGAAAAGTGCTCATGCCGCTTGGCAATACGGTTGTGTTGGACTATGTTGTTTCACGATGCCAACAAGTAGAAGAAATCGATGAAGTGATTGTCGCTACGTCCACCCTGATGCAAGATGATGTGATTGAGAATTGGTGCCAGAAACATCACGTGTCTTGTTTCCGCGGCTCAGAGGATGACGTACTTTCCCGTTATTACGAGTGTGCTAAGCCTCATCAGCCTGATTATGTCATTCGCGTGACGGCGGATTGCCCGTTTGTCGATTATGAACTTGCCAATCAAATTATTGAGGCAATGAAGGCTGAACCATCTGATATCGTGATTGTGGAAGGAGATTTACCGCGCGGTCTAGTCGTTGAAATGGTGTCGTTTTCAGCGCTCGAATACATATACCATCATGGGAAAGAGCCGCGTCATCGCGAGCATGTGACGTATTACGCTTATGAATTCCCGGATGAATTTAAGCGTACACTTGTTCAAGCGCCGAAAGCCATTTGCCAACCTCAACTGCGCATCACATTGGATACCGAAGAAGACTATCAATTATGCGTAGCCATTGCGAACCATTTCAGAGGGGATCGATTCGTTCGTTCGCGTGAGGTCGTCCAGTTTTTACTGGATCATCCGGATGTGGCCAAGCTCAACGCCCATGTTCAGCAAAAACCGGTGGTGTAAAATGTGTACGCGGAGGCGAAGCTATGAGTCATCAAAATAAAACGATTGTCCTTTATAATGGGCAAAGTCAGTATGGTGTGCTTCGATATTTTATTCAAGATCTTGCTGTATCTTTTCAACAACTCGGTTTTGAAGTGAAAATTATAGATCTTCTAGCATCTTCATGGATAGCAGAACTTGAAAGAGTTTTAAAAGAAAAAGAGGTATTTTTCTTCTTATCAATGAATGCCATGGGGATTGACATAAAGGTTGGAGATAAGTCGTTATATGACCATTTAAATATTCCATTATTCGCCTTTTTAGTTGACCATCCTATGTATCATATAAATCGATTAAACCAAGGAGTAAAAAATCTCATTGTTTCGACTGTGGATCAAACCCATCTTTCATTTCTAAGGACATTTTTGAATGGAGTATATTCCAAAGTTTTTATTCCTCATGGTTCTTCGTATAATGAGGTTTCTGTCTCAAGTAAGACAATGGAAGAGAGAAAGGTCGATATTTTATTTGTGGGGACGTTTACAAATCCAGATCACTTCCGAAAACAGTGGACAGACTGCGATAAGTATATCAGTAAATTGTTTGATGCAATTATGGAAAAATATTTATATAACCCGTGGTGCTAGTTG
>NZ_LDPD01000169.1:0-4453 GCF_001026865.1 Geobacillus sp. ZGt-1
TCCAACAGTTCTTCTTGAATGGCGCGGCGGATTTTGTTTTGAAACACCGTGTTCGCTTTCCCGATGTCATGGTACTCGATCGCTAATCGAAGCAATTCCCACATTCGTTCATTGACGCGAATCAATCGGTCTCCATAACTGTCCTTTAGTAATCGCCAATTATCAAGAAGACGATCCGTATGTTCACGGATCGTCTCTTTCGTTTCGGACTTTGCATAAAACATGACCGTTTGATTTCCTCCTATTTCTACAAATGGAAAAATACAAGTTCCCCATCTTCATCAACGCACACTCCCTCTGGAGCTGTCGTCCCCTTCCGCACGTATCCCACATTGATTTTCTCCCATTTTCTCACTCCGTTCACGACTTCGTATTTCCAAGGGAGTTCATATGGGATATGCTTTATGTCTATATCGAGCAAATGATGGGGAATGTAGGCGTAATAGCGCAAATCTTTCTCTTCATCCAATTCATCTACCTGAACGATTTTATACTCATCAATTCGGACCAAATCTTCCCATCTGCCTAAACTATAATGGTTTTCGCCAGTTTCGATGGCATGAATTATCCGTTCAAGAACTTCTTTTTCTGCCTCAACGTGAATCAGCAAATCAACTCGGTACAACAAATGTGTATAAATGGGCATTGTCGTGATTTCGTTAGCATCATACGAAAACGACTCATCCTGAATCCCGTCAAGGATCAGCGGAAAAGCAGCGACATTTCGTTTTTTAAAAAAGTAATGCCGCTGATAGTCGAGCAGTTTCGCCTCATACTCCCCTTGGACGCTTAGTCGCATGGGGATGAAACGATCCGCGCGAAGCAACGCGTGAATCATTCCTTTAACCGTAGAATAAGGCGGAAGCGGATATGTTTCCGCCACCTTTGAAGCGAACGGCTTTTTATAGCACGCTGTCTCTTGAAATAGTTTTAAACGCAACGCCTTCATTATCATTCACCATAGTATGTTTGAACTTGTTCAGCAATATGGCGGAAAAACTGCTCCACTGATCCAGTCTTCTCTGCAAATCGTTGTGCAAATTCATCTTCATTCGCAAATATGCCGCTTACTAAACCGATGCGCGTCTCGTCAGCAACTGCCTTGCCAGCGAACGTTTGCGCCATGGTGTCCTCGATCGGGGCAAGATCAATTTCCCACCCTCGCGGCGAAGAGGACAGGCGAATTTTTCCGAGGAAAAACGGATTCGCTACATCGTATACTCCGCCGATGACAAATAGCGGGGACAAGTTTTCACGGCGGCCGCGAATATTCCGATTGAGCAACTTCACAATATCAAGCAATTGCTGGACGCGCTTCGTTTTTTCCTGATTGGACAGCTCGACCTCCCCATCGACGCCAATGCGATGCAAGTCTATCGTGATGGTGTAACAATAGAAGCTTTGGTGCTGCTCGATCTGAGCCAAATTCGGATCAGCACCAATTCGGCTCGCTAGTCCCATGTTGTTTAAAAACTCCAAATCACTTTTGTATGGCTCGAGAGAAATGGCATGGCTTAGACGAACAACAGCAGCGCGTTTTTGCGAGTTTTTATCCGTTTTCAAGTACCCGAATAAATCCATTTCAACGGAATCTTCGATGGTGACATCTTTTTTGAACTGAACAACCCCGCTCGCTTTATCAACGGTATTTAAGTTCCAACCAAACAGTTCATTTCCTAAACGGACGATATCGTAGCGCAAACTTTGCCGCGATGCGTATGTGTACGCCTCTCCATTGCCGCGATGAAACTTTTTCAATTCGGAAATATTCGCAATGCCCTCTCCATAGTTTAGCGATCCCGCTTGAAAGACAATCGTCATCGTGACCGTTTTCGTCATGATACAACCTCCTCTTGTTCTCCTTGTCCTTCTTGAGACAGCAACCCAGCAATAAAAGCGTTGGCTACAGCAGGAAAATCCAAATCCCGCTCATGCAGCGCATTTAAGAAAAGCGGAGAAATGGGCTGATCCGCTGACATATGAAGACGGAACAACGTATCCAAGAAGCTTTTCCGATCCCCCGCTTTCGCTGCGTTTAACAACCGATAGGCAATGGCGCTAATTTTTTTACTCGGGCTGGCAGAATAACGGTCGGCCGTTTTGGGGCTTCCAGCCTGTTCCAATGCCTTTCGAATCTCTTGGCCGCACCGATATAGGGCATATATCCTTTTGTCTGTTTTCTCCATTTCTTTTCCTCTCCTTTTCAACTGCATAATTCGGCTGCGTTCGCGAATAGCGATGTAAGGGCCGATGTGGGAACGTCCATTTTCAATACAATCACGCAAATATTCATAAATGACTCGAGCAGGGTCGACTCCGCGCAACACGTCTTGGATGAATTGTTCACGATAGTCATAGTGGACGTAATCCAACTTTCCAGGATATTCAACAAAATAGCGCGCCAAATACAATGGGAGATGGTAATAGTGTAAATGCGTTTTTTTGCTGTCATAGTCAGAAGAAAATTCTAAGAAAAATAGATGGTCAACCACATAGCTTGCTTCTTTCGTTACACTTTGGACGAGCTTGCTGACGATGCGGTCAAACGGATCTTTTTGCTGCTTCATCTGCTTCAGGTGGTTGTTTTTCTGTAAAATCTCCGGGAATGGCGCATCGGATTGGACAAAGCCTGCGTACATGCGATACTCGTTTTGGTCTTGAAATCCTTCTTTCTTTAAGTAAATCGCCGCACCAGCAGGCGCAAAAAACAACACAAGTTTCGCCAAAGATGAAATCGGTTTCGGTTGCTTGTCCTGCAAGTCCCAATTGAAATTAAAAGCCTTACTTGTTATCCCAATCGGGGAAAAAATCATTTCTTCGAAATTATAAAAAGCAATGCGGCCAGGGAAAAGCATACATTCATACACCGATTTCAGTTCTTCTTGCATTTGTGGCAAAGGCTTCTTTTTCCACGCTCTCTTCAACGCTTTAAACGGCTCATATTCAACATGCTCATCCAAAAAACAAAGAACGTCTTTCTCTGCCGAAGCAGAGCGCAAAATTTGTTCCAATTGAAGATCGCGTTGCACCGGAACAATATAATCGGCTTGAAATTGTTCGATATGCCCTTCCAAATCCAAATGATTTTTCGAAACATTCAAGAACGATACTTGTCCAAAAAAAGATTTGAGAACAGCCGCTTTAAAATAATTTAATGTCAGCTTTTCATTAATGGCTTCTTTGGAAAGTAGTTGTTGGAATTCCGCAATACATTGCTCCAATTGCTCGATTTGTTCTGGTTTTTTTATTGACTTAAGCGCTTCAAGCAAGGGACTGATCGGTTCATCGGGGAAATACTGTTGAATTTTCTTCCCCGTATCCGTAATCGTCTTTTTTATATTGGCCAGAGCCGTTGAAAACAAATTTTCCTTTTTTGCCTGTCCAAGGTAGGAAAGCAATCTCTCTCTAGTTCGCTTTGCCGTACTGTATTCGTCGAGCAAATAATGAAAATATGCTCGCGGTAATAGTGGAAGTACGCCTGTCTCCAACTCAAGCCCCTGTGGAACGATTCGGATGCTGTTTTTGTACTGCTGATCAATCAAACGATTTTCCAGCCCGTATTCGAAAACACGGTACAGCCCGACAAGCCCCATTGTCACCATCCACTCGCCCATGCGGAGTTCAATCCTCATCCCCGCACCTCCTCTACCTCAAGCAAGCCAAATCCTTGATTGCGCCGTTTCGACAACCCGAGCTGATACAGCAACTGCAAATCGGTTGGATGGCCAGTTAGCGAAAAGAAAGTTTGGTACGCTGTAAAATATAAAACGTCGCCGCCCCCATGCGTTGCCTCGAATTCATGATTCGTCTCCTTCACGACCACCTTGCGCCATCGCAACGGCCGCACAATCAAGGGCGACAATAGCCCATTTCCCCGATACTGCCGCAAAATCAGATCTGCTAAATAATTCACGTGCTCCTCATAATCAGGAGCATCTGGGCTGACCGGCTTCTGGTTTTTATCTTCAACCAACATCGGAGAAAGGGTGCGAAACACCACGGTAGAATCTGTGATCGTTTTCTCCGGCAGCATGCGGATTTTCTCTTTTACAAGCTGATAGTGCTTGTATAAAAATACTTGCTTTTGTTGCAAACCGTTGTATAAGTGCAAGAGAAACTCATGATCAGGTGAACTAACGGTCATTGTTATTCCATCTAAATAAACCTCTTGGCCGACAAATCGAAAATTTCTTAAATATGTAGAAAATGAAAATGGTTTCATTGAAGAACTGTTGTATAAACGCTCATAATATTGCTCATCCGACGTTCGCAATGCTTCTTTTATCACCGACACCAACATCATGCGGTATGAAACAGGCATTCTTTCCACTTTAAATGAACAAGTAAGCCTCATGACGCACCTCCTTTTGACTTACATATTACCGTATTTTGACTAAAAATGTTGTCGAAATTTGTCTTTTGAAATTAATAAACTGTAGATGAGCAAATTCAC
>NZ_LDPD01000170.1:0-6522 GCF_001026865.1 Geobacillus sp. ZGt-1
AAACAAGCGCATTTCCCGCTGTTTCAATATGTCCGTATGGAGTTTCGCCACACCGTTGACGCTATGGCTCGCAACAACGGCCAAGTGCGCCATTTTCACCATCCCGTGGGCGACGATGGCCATTTGTTCAATCCGCCTCCAATCGCCGGGATAACGTTCCCACAGCTCGCGGCAAAACCGTTCGTTGATTTCCTCGACGATCATATAAATGCGCGGCAACAGCGGCTGAAACAGACGAATCGGCCATTTCTCCAGCGCTTCCGCCAGCGTCGTATGATTCGTGTACGCGATCGTATGGGTCGTAATGTGCCAAGCCTCTTCCCAGCTCATCCCTTCCTCATCGAGCAAAATGCGCATCAACTCCGGAATCGCAAGCGCGGGGTGCGTGTCGTTGATATGAATGGCGACATATTCATGGAGGCGGCGCAAGCTCCCGTGCTGGCGGCGATGGGCGCGAGTGATGCTGCCGAGGCTGGCGGCGGCGAGAAAATACTGCTGCTTTAACCGCAGCAGTTTGCCTTCATCGTGCGTATCGTCCGGGTACAAAAACTCCGAAATGGCTTCCGTCTCCCGTTTGTACTTCATCACATCTTTATGAAGCGGGAACGTTTTCGCCGGCTCGGCGCTCCAAAGCCTGAGCGTGTTGACCGTGTTCGTCCCGAAGCCGATGACCGGCATATCGTACGGCACAGCCATCACGTTTTCGCTGTCGACATGGCGGAACACAAGGCGGCCGTTTTGTTCCGACACCTCGACCCTTCCCCAGAAGCGAACTTCGACCGCCAGCTCTTCTTTCCGGATTTCCCAAACGTTCCCGTTTCGCAGCCATTGCTCCGGCAGCTCGACTTGATAGCCGTCAACGATTTTTTGATCAAACAGCCCGTGTTTATAGCGAATGCCGTGGCCGTGGCCCGACAAATTCAATGTGGCGAGCGAGTCAAGAAAACAGGCGGCGAGCCGCCCGAGCCCGCCATTGCCAAGCCCAGCGTCCGCCTCGCTCTCCTCGACGTCTTCGAGGCGGATGCCGAGCTCGCGAAGCCCCTCTTCGACCATCGGGCGGACACCGAGGTTTAACAAGTTGCTTCCGAGCAAACGGCCGAGCAAAAACTCGATCGACAAATAGTACACCTGCTTCCGCCGCTCCGCCCGGCAGCGCTCGTTCGTCGCGATCCAATGGCGGCTGATATGTTCGCGCACCATATGGCCAAGGACATGATAATGATCGCGCGCCGTCGACTCCGCAAACGGTTTGCCGCACAACGCCTCGACCCGCGTCACAAACGCCCGTTGAAACGTTTCTTTATCCGCGAACAAGCGCGTCTTCCCCCTTTTTGTTCAGCTGTTCGTACGCTTTTCGATACTCCCTCGCCGACCGGCGCCAGCTGTAATCGCCGCGCATCGCCCGCTCCATGAGCCGCTCCCAGACAGACGGCTGGCGGTAAAACGACAGCGCCCGGCGGATCGTGTACAACATGTCGTGGGCGTTAAAGTTCGTAAAGCTGAACCCGTTCCCTTCTCCTGTGAATTCATTGTACGATTGCACCGTATCGTTCAGCCCGCCCGTTTCCCGAACGATCGGAATCGTCCCATACCGAAGCGCGATCATTTGGCTCAGCCCGCACGGTTCAAACAACGACGGCATTAAAAACAAGTCCGCGCCCGCATAAATTTGATGGGCGAGCGGTTCGTGAAAGCCGATGTACACCCCGACTTTGTCCGGATAGGCCGCCGCCATTTGCGAGAAAAACTGTTCAAACCGCCAATCCCCCGTTCCAAGCACAACAAGCTGCATCTCTTCCTGCATCAAATCATGAAAGACGCACGTGACTAAATCGAGCCCTTTTTGCGCCGTCATTCGCGTCACCATTGCGACAACGGGTGCATCATCCCGCTCTGGCAGACCAAACCGCCGCTGCAAAGCGCGCTTGTTGAGTTTTTTTCTTTCCCGCGTATGTACGCTATAGGTCGCCGCTAAAAACGGATCGGTTTCCGGGTTGTAAAACTCGTCGTCAATGCCGTTTAAAATGCCAAGCAAATCATCCCGCCGCGCCCGCAGCAAGCCGTCCAACCGCTCGCCGTAATAGGCGGTTTGAATCTCTTCTTTGTACGTCGGACTCACCGTCGTGATCAAATCGGAGGCGACAAGCGCCCCTTTCATAAAGCTGACGCTTCCGTAAAACTCGAGCTGGTCGACGGTGAAATACCGTCCGTCCAAATTCAACAAATCCTCTAAAATCCCGCGCGGAAACAGCCCTTGAAACTGCAAGTTGTGAATCGTAAACATCGTGCGGATATCCGCATAAAACGGATCATGGTGGTATTGCTCGCGCAGCAAAAATGGAATCATGCCGGTGTGCCAGTCATGGCAATGAATGATGTCGGGCTGAAACCCGATCTCCGGCAGCGCGTCCAGCACCGCCCGGCAAAAATAAGAAAACCGCTCACCGTCGTCATAATGGCCGTACAGCTGCGGCCGTTTGAAGTAATACTCGTTGTCGATGAAGTAATAGATGACCCCGTCGTGCTCGAGCTCCTCCACGCCGGCATATTGGCGGCGCCACCCGACCGGCACGGTGAACTCCGCCGTTTTGTTCATCTTCTCTTTCCATTCGCGGGCGATCGTCTCATATTTCGGCAGCATGACACGGGCGTCAACGCCGAGCCGGCGCAGCTCTTTCGGCAGCGCGCCGGCGACGTCGGCCAATCCTCCCGATTTGGCAAACGGGGCGCATTCTGATACGGCAAACAGCACGTTCATCGATTCACGACCTCCCCTTGCACCGTTCCTTTGCGAACGACAAACGGCCGCTCCGCCGTCCCTTGCAAAACGACCCCCGGTTCGATTTTCGCGTCTTTGTCGACGATGACGCCATCAAGCACACAACCATCGCCGATTTGGCATTTTTGCATCACGATGCTGTTCTTCACAACGGCTCCTTTGCCGATTTTCACGGAACGAAACAGGACGCTGTTTTCCACCGTTCCTTCAATGACGCAGCCGTTGGCGATCATCGAGCGCTTCACATTCCCTTCCCGGCGGTATTTCGTCGGCGGCTCGTCTTTCACTTTCGTATAAATCGGCCGCGATGGAAGAAAAAGCTGCTCCCAAGCGCTTCGGTCAAGCAGCTCCATGCTTGCCTGAAAATAGCGGGCGAGCGAATCGATGACGGCCGCATACCCGCTGTATTCATAGTCGCAAATGGACAGCGAATGGCGGTCGTCATGAATGACATCGACGATGCTCCGATAGCCGTGGTCTTTGTAGCCGGCGATCAAATCAAGCAGAAGAGACGTCTCCAACACGTACATCTCCAGCGGCTCGCCGCGATGGCAAATTCGCGTCACATCGCAGCCGCGTTCGATATGGCGCTCGAGGACGGCGTCAAAGTCGATGTTGCACACCGTGTAGCTATTGACGATGACCGCATACTTTTGCCGGCTCCGCAAAAAATAGTCGATATGCTGCTCAAAATGGGCAAACGCCCCGACCCGGCGCTCACCGGAAAACAACAAGTCCGGCGATGGGAAGAAAAACAATCCGTCCCGCTTTCGGTTTAAATCCCAATTCTTCCCTGATCCTAAATGGTCCATCAGCGACCGATATTGGTATTTCGGAAAAATCGCGACGCTTTCAATGCCGGAGTTGACCATGCTTGAAAGCACGAAATCAATGAGCCGATACCGCCCGGCAAACGGCACCGCTGCGATTGAGCGTTGCTCGACAAGCGGCGCTAACGCCTCCATATACGTGGTCGCGTCGATGACGCCCAACATCATGTTGTTGTTCATTGTGCTCCATCCTTCCTTGCGGTGTCCTTATTCCGTTGCTTGATCCACTCGGTCGTTACGAGCACGACGTCATCATCAGCATCGCCCGGGCTCACAGTCGAATGCGGCGGGATGACGATCTCCGGAGTGACGATCGCTCGCTCGACATACGCTCCTTCACCAACTGTTGCCCCTGGCATAATGACGGATTCTTTCACAACCGCTCCCTTGCCGATGCGGGCGCCTTGAAACAGCACTGAGCGCTCCACCGTTCCTTCCACGACGCATCCCTCATTGATGAGAGAATCGCTCACTTCCGCCTCGGGAGCGATGTATTGCGGCGGCTGGTTCGGGTTGACCGAATAAATGCGCCACGAGCGGTCAAACAAGTCAAGTTCATTGTGTTCATCGAGCAAATCCATGTTGGCTTCCCACAAGCTTTTGACGGTGCCGACATCTTTCCAATAGCCTTTGAACGGATAGGCCACGAGCCGCTTGTTCTCCCGAAGCAGCCGCGGAATCACATCTTTGCCGAAGTCGTGCGACGAATGCGGGTCGGCGTTGTCGATTTGCAAATACTCCCTCAATAACGGCCAATTGAAAATGTAAATGCCCATCGATGCCAAATTGCTTTTCGGATTGGCCGGCTTTTCGGCAAATTCGACAATCTCCATGTTTTCATTCGTGTTCATAATGCCGAATCGGCTCGCCTCTTCCCACGGCACTTCAATGACGGAAATCGTTGCATCCGCCTGTTTGGCGATATGGTAGTCGAGCATCTGCTGGTAATCCATCTTGTAAATATGATCGCCAGACAGCACGAGAACGTAATCCGGGTCGTACTGTTCAATATAATTCATATTTTGATAAAGGGCGTTCGCTGTGCCTTCGTACCATTTGACGCCGGAAGAGGCGGAGTAAGGGGGAAGGACGGTGACGCCCCCGTTTCTTCGATCTAAATCCCATGCGCTTCCGATGCCGATGTACGAGTGCAAAAGAAGCGGCTGATATTGGGTCAACACCCCGACTGTGTCAATGCCCGAGTTCGTGCAATTGCTCAACGTAAAATCAATGATCCGGTACTTCCCCCCAAACGGCACGGCTGGTTTCGCGATGTTTTTCGTCAGCGAGCGAAGCCGGCTTCCTTGCCCGCCGGCCAATAACATGGCGATGCACTTCTTCTTCATTCTGCTTTCTCTCCCCTCGTTTTTGCACTGGCCGCAAAATGGAAATGCCAAACGGCGGAATCGTCATGCGCACATGGTACGGTTTTCCATGAAACGGCTCATGGAAAGCGGAAAGCCGCTTCGAATTGACATGCCCTGATCCGCCAAACTCCGCTGCATCGCTGTTCAGCACTTCGCGGTACGGCGCCAAAAGCGGCACGCCGACTTTGTAATCGTCATACGCCTGATTTGTGAAATTACAAACAATGACCAGCACATCACCTTCTTTTTTCCCCCGGCGGATGAATGAGAAAATACTTTGCTCGGCATTATGAACGTCAATCCATTCAAACCCCCTCGGATCATGATCAAGCTCGTAAAACGGCTTATACCGTTTATAGCAGGCGATCAGCTGCTTCACATATTCGTCCATTTTCCAGTGCAATTCAAAATCGAACAGCACCCAGTCGAGCTCTCCCTCAAACTTCCATTCATCAAACTGGGCAAACTCACTGCCCATAAACAGCAGCTTTTTCCCAGGGTGGGCCATCATGTAGCCATACAATAGGCGCAGCTGGGCGAACTTCTCTTCGTACGACCCAGGCATTTTATTGAGCAGCGATTTTTTGCCATGCACAACTTCATCATGGGAAAATGGCAAAATGAAATTTTCCGAATACGCATAAAGGAGGGAAAAACTGACTTGGTTATGGGCGTATTTCCGCTCATGCGGCGGCGTTTCCATATACTTCAGCATGTCGTTCATCCAGCCCATGTTCCACTTGTAGTTAAACCCAAGGCCGCCATCGTACGTCGGCGCGGTCACCCGAGGCCAGTCGGTCGAATCTTCAGCGATCATCAAGACGTTCGGGTCATAGGCAAACACCGCCTCATTCAACTGGCGCAAAAACTCGACCGCATACGGATTTTCATAGAGCCGGTCATTGTTCGGCCAATAAAGCATATTGGCGACCGCATCGACGCGAAACCCGTCCACATGGTAATACTCCAGCCAAAACAACGCATTGGAGATCAGAAAACTGCGCACTTCCGGCTTGCCCAAGTCAAAATTCGCCGTCCCCCAGACGTAATTTTCTCGGTCTTTTTCATTCGCGTATTCATACGTCGGTGCGCCGTCAAACATGTACAGCCCGTGGGCGTCCTTGCAAAAATGCCCCGGCACCCAGTCGATGATGACGCCAAGCCCCGCTTGATGGCAGCGGTCGACGAAATACATGAAATCGTGCGGCGTGCCATAGCGGCTTGTCACCGAATAATAGCCGGTCCCTTGATATCCCCACGAACGATCGAGCGGATGCTCGACAAGCGGAAGCAGCTCAATGTGCGTAAATCCGCGCTCCAGCACGTACGGAATGAGTTCGTCGGCCATCTCACGGTACGTATAAAAGCGGCCGTCCGGTTTCTTTTTCCACGAACCGAAATGAAGTTCATAAATGACCATCGGTTGGTCATAAATCCGCTTTCGCCGTTTCTTCCGCTGCCAAGATGAATCATTCCACTGGTATCCTTTCAAATCGTAGACAATCGAGGCGGTATGAGGGCGCAATTCGGAGTAAAAGGCGTACGG
>NZ_LDPD01000171.1:0-265 GCF_001026865.1 Geobacillus sp. ZGt-1
TAGAACTTTTGACGCTACCTTTATCGGTTTATTTATTTCAATGAATACTATAAAAGGTTAAAAAAGTAAAAGTATGTCGCAATTTGTCGTTCACAAAAAGTTCATATAACCTATATTAGTACTCACATTTCGTACCCTAACAGGGTTGAAAGAAAGGATTTTTTGTTTCGTTTTTTAGAACAACTTTCCGACCAACACAACGAGTGATGAAAATCTTTTTTTACAATCTATGGTCATTTCGTATCACGTTATACGTAAATGCTCT
>NZ_LDPD01000172.1:0-866 GCF_001026865.1 Geobacillus sp. ZGt-1
AAGAAAGTATAAGTGAAAGTATCGAATTTTCTATTGGGGTGAAGTAATAATGCTACACAAAATGGGATTATATGAAGAACCCTTTCGATTAATTAAAACAGGTGAGAATACCGTTGAGGTGCGATTAAACGATGAGAAAAGAAGAAAGATTAAAATTGGAGATACAATTGAATTTATTAAAGTGCCTGAAGAAAACGAAGTGTTAAAAATTGAAGTATTGGAATTAAGAAATTACGATACATTCAAAGAACTGTATGAAGATATTCCGTTTAAAGACTTTGGCTGTGAAGGATGGACAATGGAGGAAATGTTAGAAGCAACATATAAGATATATTCACCAGAACAAGAAAAACAGTGGGTGCATTAGCTATTACAATTAAAGTATTAAAGTCATAATTTCTAACTAACTGATGTGTTAGTCCAATAAGACAGTAAATGAGTATTAAAAACAAAAATGGTAAATGGTGTTAAAATAATAAAAATAATCGGGAGGGGAAATCAGTGAAAGTTAATAAAAAGTCTTTACAAACAAAAGATAAAAAAATTAGTTATACACATATTGAAACAGGTTCTAAAATTATTTGTTTTATGTTTTCTGGTGCAGGATACACATATGATAAACCACTATTTTATTATGCAACAATGACGATGCTTCAAAATAAAATTGATGTCGTCCATATTCATTATTCATATAATGAAGATTTATTTAAACAGCCTCTTGAAAATATAACACAAACGATTATGAATGATGTAAATCCTGTTATTTTGGACGTACTTAAAAATGGACAATATACCGAAACAATTTTCTTAGGTAAATCACTCGGCACAATTCCTATTGCTAATGAAATAATGAAAAGAGAGTCTTA
>NZ_LDPD01000173.1:0-252 GCF_001026865.1 Geobacillus sp. ZGt-1
TCAGGATGTGGAGGACGATCAAGTCGATCTGGTGCATGTCGATGATGACTCTATTTGTAGATGTAGCGTCTGCGGTTCGAATATGCTGGAAGAACTTTATTCTTGGATTCCAGACGTTCAAAATTACGTGAAAAAAGAAAGAGCATAAACCGACCAAAGTTTATGCTCAACAGTTCGTTTAAAGCGTCGTAGCTGTTTCTATTATCTCATCTTCTCCCCCAAAACGCAAACGGATTTTCGTATGACGAAAAA
>NZ_LDPD01000174.1:0-436 GCF_001026865.1 Geobacillus sp. ZGt-1
GATAAACACCAAAAATGTACTGTCCAAATCGCTGAAACCCTTGATAAATCAAGGATCTTGACCCCTCCTAAAATATATAAAGATTTAAAAGATATAAATACTAAAAGTATATAAAAGCAACAAAAAGGGGGCTGCCGCTCAATATACACAAGGGTTTAATATATCTTGCTGTGCTGAAGAGGAAAAACAAACAAGGTCTCCTAGGCCTTGTACGGCCCGTATGAGACGCTTTTTTTGATGGGTTAATAGTTTTCTACCCCCCAAGCTTCAAAACGCCAAAATAAGCCGTTTAACGACGTTTTACGGCAATATTTGATTTTCTTCCGCGGCGGTGCTTTGATCGGCCTCTTGATCTTGCTTCGCACGGCCGTGGACAGCGGAAGGTTCTGGATCGCAAGCGACTTCTTCGAGTGGCTGAGCGCCGGGCTTCCCCAGG
>NZ_LDPD01000175.1:0-1160 GCF_001026865.1 Geobacillus sp. ZGt-1
AATGGTACAATTAAGTTAAAAGTTATACGTACAATATAAAATGTGACCAGGCTAAAACGTAACATTTGTAAGGTCAAATTGTTTTCAGATCCTTATAAATCTTATAAATAAGGATTTGAAATAAACTGGGGAAGAGAGGTGGTTAATTTTAAAAGCGTTTTCAACGATAGCGGCAACATATCATTAAGTAGGAATAATGTCTTCGAGAAAATTGTTGCCGATAGTGTTAATTGATTCGTGTTCGAAATCAGGGGGGGTAAACCGATGAAAAAGGCGTCTTTATTACTACTAGCATTAATTATGGCTGTATCAACGTTTTTAGCTGGTTGTTCAAGTGACTCAAGCAATTCTGGTCAATCGGGCAAAGGTGCAAATGGCACTACAAAACTAACATTATGGACATTTCAAGAGCTACACACTAAGTTTTATAAGTTTATGGCTGATGAGTGGAATAAAAAACACCCTGACAAAAAGATTCAGTTGCAGGTTACCACTTATCCGTACGATGACATGCATAACAAACTGCTTTTATCTTTGCAATCTGGAGTAGGAGCGCCAGACATTGCAGATATCGAAATTTCCCGATTCTCTAACTATTTAAAAGGGAAACCTCAGTTAGTAGAGTTAAATGATATTATAGACCCCGAGAAAGATAAAATCGTTCAATCTAGATTAGACATCTATTCTAAGGATGGAAAGTACTATGGAATTGATTTTCACGTAGGTGCAACTGTTATTTACTACAATAAGGAGTTATTGGACAAGGCCGGGGTAGATCCTAACAAAATTGTTACATGGGATGATTTCAAGGAGGCAGGTAAAAAGGTTGTTAGCGCTACGGGGAAGCCGATGACTACAATTGAAACGGGCGATTTGTGGAGCTATTGGCCGTTAATTGTACAGCAAGGTTCCGATTTTTATGGTAAGGATGGCACTGTAACTTTAGATAATGATATTAACGTAAAAACACTAACATTTTTGAAACAACTGTTAGATGAGAAAATTGCTATAGCAACTCCAGGGGGAGACCACCATGCAGAGGAATACTACGGGTTTATGAATAAGGGTGGAGCAGCATCCGTTGTTATGCCGATGTGGTACATGGGGCGGTTTACGGATTACATGCCAGATCTAAAAGGGAAGATGATCATTCGTCCAAT
>NZ_LDPD01000177.1:0-1092 GCF_001026865.1 Geobacillus sp. ZGt-1
TCAACTCATTCACTTCCCTATGTAGGTAGTTACATTGCAGATCCCAATAATATAACAGGTTTTAGATACGGAAAGCCTAATACCGATTTAGTTGATAGTAGTACCTATAAAGCAATAGGAGCTGTAACATATAGTAGTTCAAGCACAACTCCGATGTCATTTGTTGTTGATACTACTGAAGGAGTGGTGGATTAATTTATGGAAAAATCAAAACGAATAAAGTTAATACAAATTACACTTATTGTAGGATTATGTATTGTAGGATTAAGTTTTTCAAGTGTTTTTCATTATTCTTCAAATGTAAAAGCTGAAAAGGAATCTCTAAACCAAAACGCGTATCTTTATTTAAAACTAGAGCGCAAAAAAATAAAAGAGCAGGATGTAAAGCCTTTTATAAAAATTGATGGAAAATCTTTTACGAATAAAGAGTTTAACGAGTTTCAGGTAAGCAGAAATATTGTAGAATTAAATAACGGAAATTCATTATTAAGTGATGAACAAATAAAAGATGAGTTTATTCAAAATGCTGTGTTAGAAGTAGAAGCCGAAAAACAAAATATTGTTGTTGATGAAAGTGAAGCAGAAAAATTTACAAAACATATGCGTCAAATATTGAAACAATCTTCTGACGAATATGCAATACAGTTTCTTCAAGACTATCTTTCGGCGTTAGGTATCTCTGAAGACGAATACTGGGATCGATATGCTGTATTAGCATATAAAAAAGCTTTAAAAATCAGCAAACTGAAGCAACAGTTTTTTAATGAACAAAAAGCTAAAACCAAAGATGTTAATATTGATGAACTGCAAAAGGCTTGGGAAAAATATCAGCAGGATTTGGTGAAAAAAGCAAAAGTAGAATTTATTCAAGGCTCAATATCGGAAGAGAGGAAGTGATGAATATTAAGGATATTCATGAAACACAATCTATGGAGAAGCCCTATAATACAGAGAATGATGAAATCTTTTCTTCAATCGAGGATTTACAAAATATAGTATCTGGAGGGAAATTGAAAAGAAACAGCTTTAATTTTAAGACTTCTCCTAAATGGGTTAAATATCTAGGGTATTTTGGATGATGTATAAAATTTT
>NZ_LDPD01000018.1:0-345 GCF_001026865.1 Geobacillus sp. ZGt-1
AAAAATAATCGGCCTTGACAGTTGGGAAGGGTGGAGCTGATATTCCTCTAAACTTTCCATATAGCTTTTCGTTAAAGGGACAACCATGGGATGAAGGGAGGAGTAAGCGCTCTTTTTTTCCTTTCCCATAAATACGCATCGTGTTGTTAGATAAATCAATTGTTTTTGTTGAGATTAAGAATTATGAAAGAAGGATTGCGGAATCTGCTCTTGTTTCATACAGGACGATGCCTCCACTCAATTTATCAGTAATTGTGAAAAGCAGCCTGGAGCATAAGGAATAAAGCGGCGTGATGAGACAGTACTTACACTTTACTGTCTCTTTTTTTCTGTGAAAATCCATAA
>NZ_LDPD01000018.1:773-4459 GCF_001026865.1 Geobacillus sp. ZGt-1
TTATCAAATAAAGAAAGAGTAGTGGTAATCAAACGCCACTCATATATTTTTTACATTTTAGTAGACATAATATAAATTATAAGAAGTTACGAAAGAGTCTGTTTCGATAACAAGTAGTCTCATAATAGTGAGACAAAACAAAAAACGCCCATCGACACGCCCACCTAAAATAAAATAAAAACGCGCAGCCTCTTGATTCTCATTCAAGAAGCTGCACGTTACCCACTGCGCGTCGGCAGCTGCAGGGACCGCATGATCTCATCCTTTCTCCTTTCGTTTAGGCAATATCCGTTTGACGATAGCGGACGCCTTTATACCGAACGCGAACTGGCACGCCTTTTTCTTGCTTATGTTTCACCAGAAGCCGTTGGGCTTTTGAAAAGGCTTCCATCATCCCAGATGCCGAAATGGCCTCTTCCCACACAATCGTTTTCCCTTGGACTGTGTAGAAGGAAAAGACATACTGTTTCACCGTCTTCACCTCCCTATTATTATTATAATCAAAGACTGTTTTTCCTAAACACAAAAACTGTTACAATTATGTTAACATTTTCTCTTCGGCGTTTCCGCAACAAATAAAGGTGTCCCAATCCTTCCTAAAAGAGATCGGAACACCTTTTTCTTTTTGCGCATATGTGGCTGTTGGACCTTGCGGGTTGTGATGACCTTGCCGGTTAGCGCCGCAATCCGATTTAGCACAGTTCAGTTTCTTAGAAAAAGAAAACCGGCATCATGATTCAATGCCGGTTTGTTGCTTGTATTGTTTGACGGCCGCTTTATAGTCGGCTTGAATGGCATCTTTGTCTCGTCCGAGCCGAACGCTTAAAAAGTCGAGCACGGCTGCATCATGGGCAAGGCCAGCGGCAAACTGCCGCTTCAGCCAGCGTTCGCCGGCGATTTCCTCTGGGAACGTATGGGTCTCTCCCCCATCGGCATACACGTTCCAACCTTGAGCGGTTTTACGACTCAGCCACCATTGGCCATGGTGATTTGTCCAAAACACTCCTTCGGCCTCGTCTTTTTTGTTCAATTGGTTTTGTTCCGCATCACCGTATACCGGCAGAAGCGGGAACGTCTCGACGACAAACAGCGGAAATGTTGTATCATCGATCAAACAGCCGGACGCCTTGGGATGGCCGCCGCCACCGAATTGCAGGGCAAACTCAGCGACGTTGACGTCATCATGAATGGTGCGAAAGCCAATATGTTTCGTCCCCATGTTGACTAAAGCGATCAAGTCAAGATGAGGATAACGCTTGGATAACGCATTGCCCAATTCCGACAAATGGCGCTCGGCAAAGACGACGCCGATGCAATAGTCACCAAGCCAGCGCTGAACAAGCTGTTTTTGCTTTTGCCGAATGTAACGCTGAATTTTCTTCTCTTCCATATCGAGAAGCAGCTCTTCCGTCTCGGTCAAGGAGAACGGTTCTCTGGAGGCGAGCCGCTCGCTCATCGTCTCCCAAAAGCCGTCAAGCCCGAAAATCGTCAACAAATCATTCAGCCGCTTCGCTTGCAAATTCCCATTCTCTTCCCATTCCCACGTGTCGTATTGGCGGACGAGCTCGACGAACCCATCTAGCGTTTCATTAGGTGCGAGTTTTCCCTCGCGGACGAGATAGTCGTAAAAGAGCGAGGTGGCGCACGTCTTTTTGCCATCATCCCTCACCGGCACCACCTGTCCCCACGGGTAGTCATTGAAATGAAGCGCCGTCACGTGGTGGTCGATCACTTGCACATGGCCGCCGCGCGCCGCCCGTTCGGCGAGTTGCTGTTCCACTTCCTTGCCGACGGCCAAGTCGGTGATAAACAACATGGCGCCGTTGGCCTCGTCGCTTTGCAAGAATTGGACGACCCGTTCATCCAAATTGCGATAGGAACAAAACGAAATGTTCACCTCGGCAAACGCCAGCTTCGCGAGCAATCCGCAACCGATGCCGTCTAGATCGCTGTCAGTGAATAATTTGATCATGGGGTCCCACCTTTTTGTCACAAACTTTTTTGCAACCACGTTTTCAAGAGCGGCAACAGCCGATCCGGCAACTCGCTCACATGCGGAACAAAGACGCGGAAGCGACCATAGATGTTTTCAATCGTCCGCCGCGTTGACTCATCGTCGGCCCCGTGGCCTAAAAAGAGATTGACGACCTCAATGCCGCGGCGGCGCGCTTCGGCGACTGCTTCGTGCGTATCGATGATGCCGTTTTGTTCATATCCGTACGCGGCGGGTTCGCCGTCAGAGAAGACGAGCAGCACTTTTTGTGCTTCCGGGCGCTTGAGGAGCTGTTCGGTCATCCAGCGAATCGCCAATCCATCGCGATTATCTTCATGCGGCTCGAGCTGCAGGATCGCCGGGCCGCTCGACGGCTCAAGCGAGCGATGGAATGAGACCGCCATCTGCAAATAGTTCGGCTGACGCGAAGCGGCTGCTTCGTTCGCATCTTCCCAAAATCCGACAATTTGGTGCGGCACGCGCAACGTTTTCAGCACCTCATGGCAAAGAACGAGCCCGGTTTTCGTCTCTTCCATTTTGTCATGCATCGAAGCCGAGCAATCGACAAGCAGGCCGAAGACTGCATCAAACCGCCGCGTCGGCTCGCCTTTTTTGTAAAACAAGCGCGGCCGCTCATCAGTGAAAAACGACACCAATTGTTTGCGCAGCCGACCGACGGGCAAGTTCATGCGCCAAGCGGAGCGCTTGTGTTCAAGCCATTGTTCCATGATGCGCACAAGCCGTTTTCGGTACGGCGCCACCGCCGCCTGTTTGGCGCGGTATTGCTCAAGATGCGCGAGGTTTGGCGACGAAGGAAGAAGCACAAGATCGGCTTGGCGGTTGGCCTCGCCATACGGCGCACTGTTTCCAGCCGGCGGCTGTTCGCTGAAGGATGCTTGCGCTTCCAGGCCATACTCGTTTCGCGCCGTCGGCCGAGACGTTCCTTTCACGACGGCCAGCGCCTGATCACCGTCTTCACCCGGCCTCGCCTTATCGCTGATGATCTCGGTGCGGCTGCCTCGTTCGAGCTCAAAGCGGAGAAAGCTTCCACCCGCCCGGCTCGTTTCCCGATGCCACGTTGGCAGCACTTGCCGCTTGGCCTCTCCATCGGCCTCTTGAAGGGCATCGCGGTTTTCCAATGGGTTGGTCCGTTTGAGATCTTGAAGCGTCATCGTTTTCTCGTCCGCATCATCCTCAACGATTGGCAGCGATGTATAGGCATTGACCATATCATGAGGCAGCACGTCCTTCATCAGTTCCACAACGGCGAACGCCCAGTCCGCCACCTCGGCTGTCGAGGAAGCATCAAAAAATTGCGGCCATAACGTTTCAAGGCGCGCCTGCACCGCTTCATCCGCCATCGGAGCCAGCGGCGCATCATCAAGCGGCGAATCGGCCGTGAGCCGCAAATACATCCCCGCCAAAAACTGATCAGCCCAAGCGCCGCGCGTTCGATTCGCTTGCCATTGCTGAGTGAAGTAGCGGCGGTACAAGCGGCGGCGCGTGCGGAACCATCGCTTCATCCCGGGACGTTCCCGCTCACAGACGGCTTCCAAGCGAAGATCTTCAGCGAATGTAAACAGCTGTTTGGAAAGCTTGGAGAGCGGTCGGGATTCCACCGCATGTCGGAAGGCGCGAACCGCCAATCGGTCGGTGTGCCGATACGTGCCGATGATGCGCAAGCCGACGTCGC
>NZ_LDPD01000018.1:4479-7165 GCF_001026865.1 Geobacillus sp. ZGt-1
TCCAATGGTGGATACCCATCCCAAAAATGGCTGACGTAAACGACCGGCTTGACACAATGCACGCCGGAATGGGCGGCGAACTGGATGGCAACGTCGCGGCGGCGCATGAGCGTTTGGGCGAGGTCAGAAAGCTGCATGACCAAACTCGAGTCGACCGTTCGGTCATTGAACATCATAAACCGCTCCATGCCGAGCCTCCTATTCGTCAAACCACGTTTCAGCGATGTTGCGCACTGCGGCCCGTTCCCGTTCATCGTCGAGCTTATCGACGATGCTTCGTTCAATGGCCCGCAATGGCGGCATGTACGCCGCCAAATCGCACGCATCCAACAAAGCGCGCACCGAAGCCGCTTCCTCGGCGATTTGTCCGTTTCGCACCTGCACAAGCAGATCAGCCGACAGGGCGACGAAACGATCGATCAACGTTTCATCCGTTAATGTAGTTTGCGCCAACAATACCGATTTTAATGTTTCTCCTTGTACATACGGCACATTGATGACGACAAACCGGTTTTTGAGCGCCTCATTGAGCGGTACGGTGCCAATATAGCCTTCATTGATCGCGGCGATGACGCCAAATGTCGGTTTCGCCTGCACGAGATCGCCGGTGAGCGGATTCGTGAGCCGCCGCCGGTAGTCAAGGACGCTGTTTAAAATCGGCAGCGTCTCTGGTTTCGCCATATTAATTTCGTCAATATATAGCAAATGCCCTTTTGTCATCGCCTGGATGACTGGTCCGGGCACGTACTCGATCACCGCCTGGCTGTTTTTGTGCACGATCGTCTTAAAACCGAGCAATGCTTCGGCGTCTAAGTCCACGGAACAGTTGATGCTGTGCATCGGTTGACCAAACAAAGCGGACAACGTTTCAGCAAGCCGCGTTTTTCCCGATCCGGTCGGGCCTTTTAAGAGCACGTTTTTCCCAAGCGCGAGCGCAATGGCGGCATCGTGCACGATCGCCTCATCTGCCGCCTTGTACCCGCCCGCTCCAATCAACGCGCGATCCGGATCGCGGCGGAACAGTTCTTTTCGCTTTTCCATTTCTTTCGTGACCGTCAACGGCCATGTTCCCATCTTCTGACTTCCTCTCTGTGGCGATCTTCCCCTCTCATTCTACTAGATCGCCCGGCGGGACGCAAAACAAAAGAACTAGACCATAAATATATTATGTAAATATAACAAAGAAAAAACGAGGCGCTCTCAACCGAAGTTGTCCTCAATCGCCTTGCGAATGAGCGCCGCGCACCGATCAAGCTCCGCTTTGAGCTGGCGTTTGTACAGCTTCGCCTTTTCCTGTCCGCCCTCGGCGAACCGATAGTAAACGACTTCTTGGTACTTCATTCCCTCTTTTTTCTGTTTCACTTGTTTTAAAATGCCGTCTTCGATCAAATCGTGCAGCGCCTTATACACTTCGGAGTGGTTCGGCCGGTAGCCGAACGGCTTGAACTCTTGGCGCAATACATCAAGCAGCTTCAGCCCGTAGAGCCGCTCCTGTTCGGTGAGCGTAATCAAATACAATTTTAAAAACGCACGTTGTTTTAACAGAAAACCGCTGGGCGTCCGTTTTTCTCCCATAGGCTTTTTCCCTCCTTCCCTACGGATGAAATTTCGCTCTTTGGGCGGCCAAATCCTGCTTGTCTTCATTATACCATGCGGGAAAGGAAAAATCCTCTCCCGCTTGGGTTCAATAAAACACGATCGTTTTGTTTCCGTGGATGATGACCCGGTCTTCCAAATGCCACCGAAGCGCCCGGGCGAGCACCGTTTTTTCGATCAGTCGGCCGATCCGCTTTAAGTCGTCCGGATGGTGGCGGTGGTCCACGCGGGCGACGTCCTGCTCAATGATCGGCCCTTCATCCAAATCGTCGGTGACGTAGTGCGATGTGGCGCCGATCAATTTGACGCCGCGCTCATACGCCCGCTCATACGGACGCGCGCCAATAAAGGCGGGCAAAAATGAGTGGTGGATGTTGATGATCCGTCCCGGGAATTCAGCGACAAACGCCGGCGACAAAATTTGCATGTAGCGGGCAAGCACGATGGTGTCGATCTGATAGTCGCGAAGCAGACGGATTTGTTCGGCTTCGGCGTCCGCTTTCGTTTCTTTCGTCACCGGAATATGCACATAAGGGATGCCAAATGACTCGACCGTCTCGCGCAAGTCGGGGTGGTTGCTGATGACAAG
The DNA here is from genome assembly GCF_001026865.1 of Geobacillus sp. ZGt-1. Lineage (NCBI taxonomy): Bacteria > Bacillati > Bacillota > Bacilli > Caryophanales > Anoxybacillaceae > Geobacillus > Geobacillus sp. ZGt-1. The sequence continues at coordinate 6,665 of NZ_LDPD01000018.1, forward strand.
GGCGATGTCGGCGATCAGCTCTCCCGCCTGCCATTGCCAAAGAAGTTCAAGCAGACAATGCTCGGCTTTGGAGACAAAAATCGCGATTCGCCGAATGTCGTTGTGCAGCCGAAGCTGCCAACGCATCTCAAATTCAGCAGCGATCGGGGCAAACGCCGCTTCGATCTCTTCTTTTCGCTCGGCGATGTTTGGACAGTCGAACTCCAAGCGGAGAAAAAACGTCCCTCCCTCAGGATCGGTCGAATATTGGCTCGATTCAACGATATTCGCCCCTTGTTCGTACAGAAACGACGTCACTGCCGCGACGATGCCCGGGCGATCTGGGCAGGAGATAAGGATTCGAGCGCGCTGCTCGTAACCTTGCAAAAATGATTGCCAGCGATGTTGGCGAAATGTCGTCATGCGTTGTCTCTCCCTTTTCTTGCTTTTCTTGCAATTCATCATACAAAAAATTCATGAACTTGCCAACAGGGAAGATAACAAAAGAGGGTGTCCCAAAAG
>NZ_LDPD01000018.1:7219-8404 GCF_001026865.1 Geobacillus sp. ZGt-1
ACAATATGTTGTGTTTTGTTAAGAAAAATGACCCTTTTGGGTCATCCCCCTGGCAAGCGAAAAACCTCTCTCAGTCTTTCGTCAAATCGCCGGCCGGGCCGAAAAATTCGTAATGGATGTGCTCCTCTGGCACACTCCATTGTTTTAGGGCACGATAGACGGTTTTCATAAACGGCATCGGGCCGCAGAAATAAAAGTCTGCGTCTTTCGTCGGGATCACGGATTGCATCCATGCGAGGTCGATCCGCCCTTCTTTGCCAAAATGTGGATGGCGGCGATCCTCGTCGGATGGCGACTCGTAACAAATACGGTAAGAAAATGACGGGCGTTCCGCCAACATCCGAAGCTCCTTATCAAACGCGTGCACGCGGCCATTCAAAGCAGCATGCAAAAACGCCGCTGGGCGGGTCGGTTGGCGGATGGCCAACGTATGCGCCATGCTCAAAAGCGGAGTGATGCCGACGCCGCCGCTGATGAACACAACCGGCGTCGTTTTGGACAAATCAAGCGTAAAATCGCCGGCTGGAGCGCTAAGCTCGAGCACGTCGCCCTCTTGGACATGATCATGCAAATAGTTGGAAACAATGCCGGCCGGCTTGTCCGCTGTAGCTGCTTCCCGTTTGACGCTGATGCGGTAATACCCTTTTCCAGGTGCATCCGATAAGCTGTATTGGCGAATATGCGTATACGTCTCGCCCGGAATCGACAGTTTGACGCTCACGTATTGACCCGGCAAATAATCACTGATGGCCTTGCCGTCTTCCGGCTCCAAATAAAACGAAGTAATGACGCCGCTTTCTTTCACCTTTTTCACGACGACAAATCGGCGAAAGTCACGCCAGCCTCCGTGTTTGGCCGCTGCCTCATCGTAGAGCTCTTTTTCCACTTGAATGAAAACGGACGCAATGGCTTCATATGCTTCCGTCCAAGCCGTGATCACTTCGTCGGTGGCGGCGTCGCCGAGCACGTCTTTGATCGCCAGCAACAAATGCTTTCCGACGATCGGGTATTGTTCTGGTTTGATTCCTAAGCTGCGGTGTTTATGGCCGATTTGCCGCACAACCGGCAAAATAGCATCAAGCTGGTCGATATAGCGCGCTGCCGCATACACGGCTGCGGCCAAGGCGCGTTGCTGCCGCCCTTGCTTTTGGTTGGCGTGGTTGAAAATATGGAGCAGTTCCGGAT
>NZ_LDPD01000018.1:8422-26341 GCF_001026865.1 Geobacillus sp. ZGt-1
CATAAAACCGCTTCGTAATTTGTTCGCCATGTGTTTCCAGGACAGGCACCGTTGATTTCACAATTTCAATCGTTTTTGGATGCAATTTCGTTGTCGTTGTCATGATTTCATCCCCTTGTAAAACATGTATTTTTAATACATCTTTTATTCAACCATAAGCACTGTAAAAAAACAATATTTCAAATACATCTTTAATAAATTGTTCACAATTCTCCGTTCGAATCAGGTGTGGTACAATGGGATCAAGAATGTCCTTAAAGGTTGTGAATCACGATGCAGTTGACGAACTATACGGAATACGCCTTGCGCGTTCTCTTGTTTTTAGGCGCGCTTGATGAAGAAGAAAAAACAAACATCAAAGACATTGCCGCTGCCTTTTCCATTTCAGAGCATCATTTAAGCAAAATCGTCCATGAGCTTGGCAAACTCGGCTACATTGAAACGATCCGTGGGCGCAATGGTGGAATCCGCCTTGCGAAACGCCCCGAGGAGATTGCCATCGGCGCGGTTGTTCGCGAAACGGAGGAAAACTTGTCGCTTGTCGAGTGTTTTGCCGCTCACGGCAATGAGTGCGTCTTAACGCCGGTATGTCGGCTCCGCTTCGCACTTCACGAGGCGTTAGAAGCGTTTTTGCGGGTGTTGGATGCGTATACGCTCGCCGATTTGCTTGAAGACCGAGCGTCACTTCGTTCTTTATTGAAAGAGAGGCGCGGTTGAGAAAAAACTCTCTGGCTATAAGCTGGAGAGTTTTTTGGCGTTTGGCAGGCACACGATCACTAAGCATCGCTCTACGGAAGGAAGACGCGGGATGATGCGAAACCGATGGGCGGCCTTTGCGCGGGATGTGGCGCAAGAACGATCATCAGTTGGAAAAACGAAACCAGTCGTCAAACATGGGCGCGGGATGAATACGTCCGGCACCGGCCGATCACATCCCCTTTGTTTGCCACAAGACGAAGAATATATTAAGATTAGAAAGGTGTGAAAACATCTGTATGACTAAAGGAGGTTACAATGAAACACGAAGGAAACGCTTTGCCACCTTACTTGCATATGGACAATGGAGAGCTCTGGCTCACCGAAGATGATCGCGACAACTTAAAAATCAGCTATCGAATCAAAGAGGTGATTTTTGCCGAGCCGTCCGAGTACCAGCATGTGATGATTTTGGATTCGTACGATTTCGGCCGCATGCTCGTACTCGATGGCGTCGTGCAAACGACCTCGATTGACGGCCATATTTATAACGAAATGATTTCGCACGTGCCGCTGCAGTTTCATCCGGAAGCGAAGCGGGTGCTCATCATCGGCGGCGGCGACTGCGGCGCAGCTCGTGAGACGGCGAAATACGCTCATCTTGAAGCCATCGACATGGTGGAAATCGACGAAAAAGTCGTCCGGGCGTGCAAAGAGCATTTGCCAGCCGTCTCCGGCAACTTATCGGATCCGCGCGTGCGGTTTGTTTATGATGATGGCGTCGTGTTTGTGCAAGAGAAAGAAAACGTCTACGACGTCATTATGATCGACTCGTCCGACCCAGTCGGCCCAGCGGAAGCCTTGTTTTCACCGGAGTTTTACGCCAACGTCCATCGCGCGTTGAAAGCAGACGGGCTGATGGTCTGCCAAAGCCAGTCGCCGATTTTCCACTTGGATATTTTGAAGCGGACGTACCGCAATATTCGCGAACTGTTCCCGCATGTGCTTGTGTACACCGCCGTGGTGCCGACGTATCCAGGCGGACTGTGGAGCTTTACGATCGGCTCGAAACGGCCGCTCGATTTTCCGGTGCAGACTACCATTCCAAATGACACGAAATATGTGAACGATGGGATCTTTCGCCAATGTTTCGCTTTGCCGGCATTTTTGCGTTCGGCGCTTGAGGTGGAATAACGGCTTGGCATGGAAAAAGCTGTCCCTGCTTTGTGAGGGGACAGCTTTTTTTGTGTCATTTGAGTGATCCTCTTTACGCTTTCTATTATTCCACCCGCTTTCTTGTTTCATTGCGCCGGTGGGTTGTGGGCCAGTGCCCGCTTGGCAAGCCATTGAAACGTCAAGTCATCCGCCGGCGGGTTGTGCAATCCAGCGCGGACGTCACGGTAATGCCGCTGGAGCGGGTTGTCAGCAAACAAGCTTTGTCCGCCGACAATGCGCATCGCCCAATCGACGACTTCAAGCGCGGTATTGGTGGCGACCAATTTGGCTGTTGCCAACTCCTCTTTCATCGCCATCCGTTTTTCCGGATAGCGATCCCATAAGTCGGCGACCGCGTACAGGAAATGGCGCGCATGGGTGAGGCGCCATTCCATTTCAGCGATTTTCCGCTGCACTTCGGGTGTTAGGGCGATTGGGTGAGGCAGGGTATTAGGCTGGTACGTCTTGGCAAAGCGAAGCGCCTCATTGCGCGCCGCAATGGCGATGCCTAAGTAACAAGCCGGCACGTGCAACAGCCATCCTTGCGCCGGAGCGGCTTCGTTCGCTTCTCCAAGCGTCTCTACGAGCGCCTCTTGGTCGACTTCGACTTCTTCAAGAACAAGATCATCGCTGCGCGTCGCCCGCATGCCAAGCGTGTTCCACGTCGGCTCGATGCGGATGCCTGAAGCAGACATCGGCACGAGAAATTCACCGACCCGACCGTCTTCCATCGTGGCGGAAATCAATACGTAATCGAGCGCAGGGGCTAACGATGCAAATGTCTTTCGCCCCCGAAGCACCCAGCGGCCATGGCGAAAGACGGCCGTCGTTTCCGGTTTACCGCCGCGCGCCGGGCTGCCAGTTGTCCGTTCAGAGTGGGCGCTGTTGATGAGCGCGTGGCGGCAAACGACTTCATTCGCCAAACGGGCGAGAACGGGCTCCGGCCAGCGGCGGAGCAAAAATAAACGCATGAGAATGCTGGCGTGCCAACCAAACGACAATGCCGTTGCCCCAGAGCCTTGGGCGATCGTTTCTTGCACGAGCACAAGCTCATAAAGCGATGCCCCTTGGCCGCCGTATTCAGTCGGGACGGTCAAGGAAAGGAATCCAGCCTCTTTTAAATCGGCAAAATCGGCAAATGGAAACGTTGCCTGTTCGTCATCATGCGCTGCCCGTTGGACAAATCGTTCCGCAAGGCGGCGCGCTTGGTTGTACAATTGTTGCTCCCGATCGGTCCGCACAAGCAAATGGTACAATTCGTTCATCGGTTCTCCCCTTCTTTTGGTCAAGATGCCTTTATTGTACCGAGTTCTGGCTAGGACTGAAAACAAAAACGCACGGGAAAATGACCGTCCTTGCTCTCGGAAGCTTAAAAGAGAAAGAAATGCCGAATGTACCGATCATCGTCACGGTGGACGAACTCATTTTTCCCAGCATCGTACTCGTATTCCTCCTGCCAGCGGCGGCCATAGCGGGCGATTTGACGGACGGCGCGGATGATCGCATACACTTCTTCGTTCGTCATCGTAGGATGGAGCGACAGACGCACCCATCCTGGTTTGGCGAGAGGATTGCCGTTTTTGACTTCTTGAAGCAGCGCAGCGGATTGTTCCTTGTCGATGCCAAGCAAATAGTGGCCGTATGGTCCGGCGCAGGAACAGCCGCCGCGCGCTTGAATGCCGAAGCGATCATTCAGCAGTTTGACAACAAGGTTGTAATGCAATCCATCTATGACAAATGAGATGATGCCAAGACGGTCGTCCCGATGTCCTTCAAGCACGCGGACGCCGGGAGTGCTTTTTAGCGCCGGCAAAAGAAGGGAAACAAGTTCCTTTTCGCGGGCGCGCATCTGTTTTACGTTCATTTGCTCTTTCAGCTGGATGGCCAACGCTGCCTTGATGGTTTGCCAAAACGGCGGTGTTCCGCCATCTTCGCGTTCCTCAATGGCTTGGATGTATTCATAGTTCCCCCACGGGTCAGTCCAGTACACCGTCCCGCCGCCGGGGTGATCCGGAGCGTGCTGATGATAAAGCCGGCTGTCAAAGATGAGCACGCCGGCGCTTCCCGGCCCCCCGAGAAACTTATGGGGAGAGAAATAAATGGCATCAAGCTGCTCCATTGGGTCGTCCGGATGCATATCGATGCGGACGTACGGAGCGGAAGCAGCAAAATCAACAAAGCAAAGGCCGCCATGCTCGTGCATGATTTTCGCCAGCTTATGATATGGGGTTTCCAACCCCGTGACGTTCGAGCAAGCAGTAAATGCACCGATTTTTTGCGGCCGATCTCGGTAGCGCTCCAGCAGCTCGCGCAAATGGTCAAGATCGACATCCCCGTTCTCTGTCGGCCGGACCGCCACGACTTCCGCGATGGTTTCCACCCATGGCAATAAATTTGAATGGTGCTCCATATGGGTGACAAAAACGACTGGCCGCTCCTCATCATGAAGGGACAAGCGGCGCTTCCACCGTTCCGGTACGCGCAAGCCAAGCAGACGCTGCAGCTTGTTGACGGCGCTTGTGGTCCCGGCGCCTTGCATGATCAAGACGTCGTTTTTCCCGGCATGAACGTGCTGTTTGATGATTTCTTTTGCATAGCGATAGGCAAGCGTCGTTTTCGTTCCGGTCACATTCGATTCCGTATGCGTGTTGCCGACAAATGGACCGAGCTCATGCGTCAGCTTCTCTTCAATCGGCCGGTACAGCCGCCCGCTTGCCGTCCAGTCGGCGTAAATAAGCCGCTGTTTGCCAAACGGCGTAGAAAACGGATGAAAGCGGCCGATCGTTCCATCGCGAAACGGCTGAAAATACGTCTCAAGCTCTCCGCGGCATGTATACACCGCATTGCCGATCACAGCGTGAATGGCCATGTTGATTCCCCCTTTCCGCCATTTCGTCTATTTACAAAGTATGTCGCCTTCGGTGGTTCGGTCCAAAAAACGTGGGAAAGTTGAAAATGAAAAATCCGCCGTACAGGCGGATGATATTCCACTCCCTTTTTTACTCCTTTTTTTTGCACGATAACGGCGAAATCGTTTCCCCCACGGACGGCGCAAGGTATTCGGCAAGCATGGTCCGCAAGTCATCGGGCAATGGTTCGCTCGTTTGGGTTTGGAAATTAAAATGGACGACCGCTGCCTCTCCGATGGCGATCAGTCTTCCTGTTTCCTCTTCCATGATGCGATGAATGCATTGAAAGCTTTTATTGCCGATCCGGGAGACATTGGTTTCCACGCGCAATCGTCGTCCGAAGAATCCTTGGTTGATAAAATCGCACTTGGTGGAAGCTAAAATAAAATGCCAGTCGTCCGTTCGCCCGCCGTAACGCAATTCATCAAACAGGCGGGTGCGCGCTTCTTCTAAATAAATAAAATAGCTAATGTTGCTTAAATGTCCGAGCGCATCAGTTTCACAAAAGCGTGGGTTGACGGTAATGATGTGCGTCTTCATTTCTCCCTCTTCCTTTCTTGCTTTTTTTTGCCCCTTTCGCCCACAATATTCGTTTGGGTGAGCATGGGGCGGGAGCAAGTTTGATTTGCAGCTACCAACTAGTCAGTATGTTGTTTTTATCATACTCCGATTGATTGGGATATGCAATTGTTTTTTTGGGTTATTGATTATTTAGAACATTGTTTGTGACATGAAATATTGTCGCGAATCCAGTACGTTGCACGAAAGGATGAAAATCTCTTTCAATTAAGTTGAATTTTTGGTTTACACTTCGCCGATTGCCTGACACATTAGATTGCATCCGCATGTATCGAAGTGCAAATGGTAACGAACAATTGGAACCTATATAGTTTTGACATTTTCAGGGTAGATAAAAAAGCCCGGCGAGGGCAGACGGGGCGTCTGCGGTCAACCGGCCCAAAGCGGCAAAAGAACGTATCCTGCAAGCGACACGCCGGCGCAAAGGAGAGAGAGGCGCAATTTGTATTTCGCATAGCTCATCAAGTCCATATCCATAATGGCTGCCGTTGTAATCGTCGTATCGCCAAGCGGCGAAGCAAAGGCGCCAAACGTCCCGCTCGCAAACACGGCGCCGACTGTCACCTCGAGCGGCGCCCCGGTCGCATGGGAAAGCGTGACGCCAAGCGGCATCAAAATGCCCCACGTTCCCCATGAAGAACCGATAAAGTATGATAAAAACGATCCGACCAAAAACACGGCCGCTGGCACGAATGCCCCCGGCAGCCATGTGCCGAACGTCGACGACACGTACTCCGCAAATCCGAGTTCCCCCGCCACCGCCGAGACCGCCCATACGAGAACGAGCATGCCGATCGGCGCCATCAGCTCGTTTCCTCCGGCAAAAAAGTGGTACGTCAACTCTGAGAGCGATTGTCGGCGCCACAAATAAAACATCATCGACAAAAGGATGGTCACAAACAGCGCCAACAGCATCGCCCATGTCGCATCGGCCGCGGAAAACGCCTCCCACCAATTCTCTGCCCCGCGTTTCCTCCCGTCGTACACGAAAAAGGCAAACGTCAGCGCGATTAACAGCGCCAGCGGGACAAACAAGTGCAACGGCTCCCCGTTGATCAGCGCCAGCTCCTTGCGCAATCCGAGCCCGTGCAGTGTATTCGTTTCCCCTTCTCCTTTTTTCGCCCGCGGTTTGCCGATCCGGATGTTCAACATCGTCGTCAACACCCCGACGGCCAGAGCGACAATCGCAAACAAGTTGTACGGCAGGCTGCGCAAAAACACGTCATACGGCGATTCGTGAATGTCGTTTTGCTCAAGCGCCGCGGCGACAACGGAAGTCATAAAGCCGACGAACGCTGTCGCCGCTGGCAAAAGCACGATGATCGGCTCGGTCGAGACGTCGATCATGTACGCCATGCGGCGGCGGTCGATGCGAAACTGGCGAAGGACCGCTTTCATCACTGGTCCAAGGAGCATAATGCGAAACATCGGCATAAAAAACGTCACCGGCACCGTCAGCCAAACGAACAACAAAATCCCCCGCTTCGAGCGGATGCGGCCGGAGAGTCTCTCGACAAACCCTTTGATCCCGCCGGTAATTTGCATCATGCCGACAAGCGAACCGAACAAATACAAAAACGCGGCCACCTTCATATGCTCCGGATCGGTCAGGGCGTGAAGAACAGCGGAAACAGCGCGCTCAATCGCGCCGACAGCCGACCACTCAAGGCAAAACGCTCCGACGAGCAATCCGGCCACGAGGCCGGGCAAAATTTCTTTCAGCCATACCGCCAACGGAATGATGAGCAGAAAAGGCAACAGCGACCACCATGTTCCTTCCACGTCGGCGCCTCCTTTGCGATGATGTTGTTACCAAGAAGGATAGCCATAATGCAGTTTTTTTATGATTTTCATTGAAGATTTAGAACATAGTTTTATTTATAAAATTTATGTTGCCCACGCAAAAAAAAAAAGCCGCGCTGCAGTTTGCAGCGTGGCCCACACTTCCATCCGCCCCGGGCTGACTCCCAAACAACCTGGGGCACAGAAGGCGTTGTCATTTCCGGCGCGCAAAATCGACAAATCGGAACTTGTCGAGCCGGTGACGCGATTCCGTATATTGAAACAATGCAGCATTGCTTAAATACACATAGTTTTTGACGACAACGACGCGGTCATCGCCATGCAAATCCAAATAGCGCCGGTCTTCGTCCGTCGCTTCGTCGACCGATATTTCTTTTTTCGCAAAGCTGATCGGCAAATGCAGCTTCGTTTCCAAATATTCATAAATCGAGTCTTCGCAAATCTCTTTGGTCAATAGCGGCACATGCTTTTTCAGAAAAAAGTCTTTATCCAAAATAATCCGCTCTCCGCCGATTTCCCGGACGCGCACGACTTTCCACACTTCGTCTTTGCTTGAGGCGCGCAGATGCTGCCTGAGCTCGCGATCCGGCTTGATGATCGCCAGTTCATGCACGATCGTCCGCACCGGCTGCTTCATCGTCTGCGCCAGTTCTTTAAAGCTGACCAATCCGGATACGGGAAAGTCATATTTGCCGACGTCAAGAACGATAGATCCTTTTCCTTTCATTTTTTGGATATAGCCGTGCTCGGACAACAAATGGAGCGCTTTGCGAATCGTCTCGCGCGATGTCTCATATCGGGCGGCCAGCTCGTGTTCCGATGGCAGCTTGTCGTACGCCTTCCATTCTCCGCGNCGGATGCGGGAAATGAGGTCATGGTAAATGGTTAAATATTTGTTTTCATGCATAAGAATCACCGCTTGTATTGTATCACGGCCGGCGCAAAAGATAAACAACCGATTCGTATGGGCGCAGCTGCATGCGGCGAAAATCGGCCGGCGCGTCCGAATAATTGGCAAGCAGCAGTTCTCCCGTATAGCCATCGGCTCCTGCTTCTTTCGGCAGCGTGAACGTCGTTTCGATTGGATAAAAATTGTTGACAACAAGCAGCTTTTCTCCATCGCCATGACGCATATAGACGAAAATATGCGGATCGTCCGCAAGCAGCAGCTCATAGCGCCCGGTCGTAATGAGATCATACTGTTTGCGCAGCTCAATGAGCCGCTTATAGTGGTAGAAAATCGAGTCGCGGTCGGCGAGCGCCTGTTTCACGTTAATGCGTCGGTAGTTGTCGGCGACGCGAATCCACGGCGTCCCGGACGTGAAACCAGCATGCGGGCTGTCGTCCCATTGCATCGGCGTGCGTGAGTTGTCGCGCGATTTTCGCTGCAAAATTTCCATCACTTCTTGCTCGCTTTTGCCTTGTTCTCGCAAAATCCGGTACATGTTGAGCGACTCAACGTCGCGGTAGTCGCGAATATCGGTGAATTTCGGATCGGTCATGCCGATTTCTTCGCCTTGGTAAATATAGGGCGTCCCTTGCATCAAATGGATCGTCGTCGCCAGCATTTTCGCTGACTCTTTCCAATACGTCCCGTCATCGCCATAGCGCGACACGATGCGCGGCTGATCGTGGTTGCACCAAAAGAGCGCATTCCAGCCGCCGCCTTCATACATCCGGACTTGCCATTCGGACAAAATGCGTTTTAAGGCAAGGAAATCAAATGGGGCGACTGCCCATTTTTCTCCGTTCGGGTAATCGACCTTCAAGTGGTGAAAGTTAAACGTCATATTGAGCTCGTGGTTTTCCGGGTTCGTGTAGCGGATGCAATGATCGATCGTCGTCGACGACATTTCCCCGACCGTCATGACGTCATATTTCGAAAACACTTCGCGGTTCATCTCTTGCAAAAACTCATGAATGCGCGGTCCGTCCGTATAAAAGCGGCGCCCGTCCCCCGGCGGCACCGAACCGTCATCATCCGGGAAGCGCTGGTCTTTTGACAACAAGTTGATGACGTCAAGCCGAAAGCCGTCCACTCCTTTTTTGAGCCAAAAATGCATCATGTCATAAATGCGGCGGCGCAGCTCTTCGTTTTCCCAGTTCAAGTCCGCTTGTGTCACATCGAACAAATGCAAGTAATATTGGCCGGTTTGTTCGTCGTATTCCCACGCCGAGCCGCCGAATTTCGATTGCCAGTTGTTCGGCGCTCCGCCGTCCGGCTTCGGGTCGCGCCAAATGTAAAACGAGCGGTATGGGTTCGTTTTCGAGGAGCGCGCCTGCTGAAACCATTCATGGTCGGTTGAGGTATGGTTGACGACCATGTCCATCACCAGCTTCATGCCGCGCGCATGCACTTCGTGAAGCAGACGGTCAAAATCGTCCATCGTTCCGTATTCGTGATGGATGCGGAAATAATCGCTGATGTCATAACCGTTGTCGCGCTGCGGCGACGCGTAGATCGGCGTCAGCCAAATGACATCGACACCCAATTTTTGTAAATAATCGAGCTTCTCGATCACGCCCGGCAAATCGCCAATGCCGTCTCCATTCGTATCGTAGAAGCTTTTCGGATAAATTTGATAAACGACTGCTTTTTTCCACCAAGGGGTTGTTGACATCTCTCTTCACCTCGTTCGTCGGGATAAAAAACATACCATTGGCATCGGCGGCCAATGGTACGGGCGGGAAATAAATGATTTCGCACATCGTTCTCTTGCTTCCACACACGGCAATCATGAGCGGGCGGCTTTACGCACTTTCCCAAAGACAAACGTCAGCGCAAACGGCACCGCAATCGCGATCGCCATGCCGATAAAGAACGGCGTCCACTTTTGCGGCACGATCGACAAGAAACCCGGCAGGCCGCCGACGCCGATCGACGGGGCCATCACTTTATTGATCGTGATGAACATGCCAGCGATTGCCGCCCCTGTCATCGCTGCGATAAACGGGAAGCGAAAGCGCAAGTTGACCCCGAACATCGCCGGTTCCGTGATGCCTAAATACGCGGAAACAGCCGACGTAAACGACAAACCGCGCAGCTTTTCCTCCTTCGCGACAAACATCATCGCCAACGCTGCCGAACCTTGGGCGATGTTTGACATGACCAAAATCGGCCAAAGGAACGTGCCACCGGTATTGGCAATCAGCTGCAAGTCAACCGGCAAGAACGTATGGTGCATCCCGGTGACGACAAGCGGCGCATACAACGCTCCATACAACAATCCTCCAAGAGCCGGAACCGTGTCAAAAATCGTGACAAACAAGTGGGTAATGGCATTGCCGATCGCAAATGTGATCGGCCCAATGGCGATGAACGCCAAAAAGCCCGTAATGAGCAACGCAAGCGGCGCGACAAGCAACAGCTGAAACGCATCCGGAATGCGCTTGCGCAAAAACAGCTCCAGCTTCGCCAGCACGTAGGAAGCCACCAGCACCGGCAGCACTTGTCCTTGGTAGCCGACTTTTTGCACTTCAAAGCCGAACAAGTTCCAAACCGGAATCTCTCCTTTTTCTTTCGCCGCTCCCCAGCCCCAAGCGTTGAGCAAATCTGGGTGGACGAGCATCAAACCAAGGACAATCCCTAAGAGCGGGCTGCCGCCGAATTTCGTCACCGCCGACCAGCCGATCAAACCGGGCAGGAAGACGAACGCCGTATTGGCGATCAAGTTGATCATGTTCGCCAAATCGGCCCATTCTTTGTGCACCTCGACAAACGATTTCCCTTCGTAAAAAATGCCTGGGCCTGTCAAGACGTTGTTAATCCCCATTAACAAACCGGCCGTCACGATTGCCGGCAAGATTGGAATGAAAATATCAGCCAGCGTCTTAATCGCGCGTTGCAGCGGATTGAGCTTCGCTTCCGCAGCGTCTTTAATCTCCTGCTTTGTCGCCCGGCCGATGCCCGTCAGCTCGATGAGGTCGTCATACACTTTATCGACAAGCCCTTGGCCGATGACGACTTGAAACTGGCCGTTTGCCGAAAACGACCCTTTGACGACATCGATGCGCTCAAGCGCTTCCTTATTGACTTTTCCTTCCTCTTTGAGCGCAAACCGAAGCCGCGTCACACAATGCGTGGCGGCGACGATGTTTTCTTTGCCGCCGATGGCTTCAACGATTTGCGCGGCTGCTTGTTGGTATGCCCCCATGATGAACGCCTCCCTTTTCTTTCCTTAACAACGACCGCTATAGCGTTAAATCGCTTTCAGCAACCGGTTGCAAACAAACTTGTATATACAACCTGAATTCATTTTATCTTGTATATACAAGTTTGTCAACATCTTTCGATGACCTTCTTCATTTTTCGACAATAGTTGTTGTTTTTTTGCTAACTTCCACTTCTTTTGTTATGTTTTGTCAAGCGGCAGGAAAATCAACGACCGAGTAGGAAAATAAAACATAATGCAAATCAATGCCAAAAGACGAGAAAGGATGAGGAAATGCGATGAAAACCTATACACTCCGCGAAGCAGCGAAAAAAATCGGGGTCACCGCCCGCGATTTGAAACAATGGGAAAAGCAGTTCGCCGGATCGATTGCCGTCCCACGCACAACCGAGGGGGCACGCATGTACACCGACGAGCTGATCGACCGGTTTCGCCATATCCGCACTTGGCTTGAGGACGGCCGCCATCCGCGTGAAGTGGCTGAAATGATCAGGCAAATGGACGGACAACCGGCAGAGCGAGCCAACGAGACAGCCGCTCAAGTGGAAACAGCCGTCATGGAAGGGGAAATCATCGATGTGCCCCGCCTGCTGCATCAAGGGATGCCATACATAGCCGAGCAGTTGGCGGCCCGCTTAAAAGACGATATCGTCGACGCCTTGAAACAGGAAACGACAGCCACGGTCCGGCAAGCGATGGATGAGGTGAAAGGCCGCCTTGACTACATCGAGGAGCAAACGACGGCAGCTGCCGAAACGGTGCGCCGTTCACTCCGCGATTACGAGGACGCATGGCAGCAAAAAACGGAACAGCTGCATGAACATTTGGAAACGGTCGTCGCGTTCTGTCACGAGGAAAAGGCAAGGCAGGAAGAGGAGCGAAAACAGCTCGAACTGCGCATTTTAGAACGGGAAAAAGCGTTTCGCGAGCTCGTGTTGTCGTTTCGGCAAACCGCTGCCAGCACCAGCGCTGCTCGAACACGGGCAAATAAATGGTGGAAGTTTTGGTGAAGACGATTTTGGCATCCATGTGACAAGGGCACCCGTTTTGGATGCGCCATACCTCCGTCAAAAATCAAAAAAGGGCCCCGCCAAAACTCGGGCCCCTTTTTGCGTCATATTCGGCGGCTCTCGGCCGCATGTCGTTTGATGGCTTCGATCAAGTGCGCTTCTTCTTGTTTGGTGACATGGAGGCGGACGCCATAATAGTAGGCGTGGACAAACGGTCTTTCCCAGACAAGCTGCCCCCGCAGCGTAAAGGGGGCAGCGTTTAGCCAAAACGAGATGTCAACCAGCGTTCCCCCTGTTGAAAAGGGAAGGCGGCCTTCCGTTTCGATTTTCATCCCGTGCGGACTTAGATCGTGAATGTAGACGCTGCGCTCACCATCGGCTGTGCGCAGTTCAGCCGGGAGCGGCCGGCCAAACTGATACCGGAACGGTTCTTGACGCTTAAACCTCATCCTTCCTCCCCTTTTCCAAGCAGCTTCGTCGGTTCTTTCCAGACATCCACCACCATCCCGGCTTCGTCAGTGTCAACGACAAACGAACCCGTGCTGTAGCGGTCGGAGAGACGAAGGGAAGCGGCTTCGATCGTCTCGACCACCCCTTTTTCCGTCCGCAATCCGACCATTTCCTCATCGCTGCTGACAAAGACGGCGCCGACAACTCGGTGCGGGTTGGATTTCACTTCGCGCACAATCACAACGCCGCGCTTCGCCCGTGATGACGGCTCAAACTCGCTCATCGCCACTTTTTTCACCGCTCCGCGCTGCGTCACGACGACGAACGAGCCCCCCTCTTCTAGGCGAACGGGACACGCAGCGGCGACAAAATCCCCTTCCTTCAATTGAATCCCTTTCACGCCAGCCGCGCGCACGCCAACAAGGCTGATCTCCTCCTCGGCAAACAAGAGCGCATGTCCATCATGCGTCGCAAGCCAAAGATGGCCGCATCCATCCGTCGCGTAGACGGCGATGACGTCATCATCCTCTTTCACATTAACGGCCACAAGCGGGCGGGTGTAGCGCTGCACTTGGTATTGAGCGAGCTCCGTTCGCTTTACGAGCCCTTGTTTCGTCACAAAGATGAGCTGCTCCCCGGTGTTAAAGGAAGAGACTGGAACAGCGGCGACGAGTTCATCGTCGCGTTCAAGCGGAATGAGATGGGAAATGTGGTGGCCGACCTCTTTCCAACGGATATCAGGGAGCGTATGCACCGGGCAGTATAAATAGTAGCCGCGGCGGGTGAAAAGCAAGAGCACATCGGTCGTATTCATCTCGAGCTGGGCGAGCAGCCGATCCGTTTCCTTCATGCCCATGTCTTGACCGTTTGAGGCGCTGTATGAACGATAGCTCGTCCTCTTCACATATCCTTCTTTTGTCACGGTGACGATCACATCTTCCGCCGGAATGAGCGCCTCCACCTTCACTTTCAGCTCTTCAATCTCCTCTTCAATCACCGTCCGCCGCTCATCGGCATATTGCTTTTTCATCGCCTTCAGCTCTTTTTTGATGACGCCAAGCAGCTTCTTTTCATCGGCGAGAATCGCCGTAAGTTCCGCAATTGCTTGATCCAGTTCTTCCGCTTCTTGACGCAGCGCCGTGATGTCGGTGTTCGTCAACCGATACAGCTGGAGCGTCACGATCGCCTCGGCCTGCGCTTCGGTGAATCCGTAATGAGCCATCAGCCGTTCTTTGGCGTCGCGCTTGTCGCTTGAAGCACGAATCGTGGCAATCACCTCATCCAAAATGGAAAGCGCCCGAATCAAACCGTCGACGATGTGCTTCCGCTCATTCGCTTTTTTCAGCTCAAAATGCGAGCGGTTGGTGACGACCTCTTTCCGGTGGGCGATGTAGGCATCCAACAGCTCCGGCAAACTCATCAGCTTCGGCCGGCGCTCATGGATCGCCACCATGTTGAAGTTGTACGGCACTTGCAAATCCGTATTTTTGTACAAGTAGTTGAGAATCGCTTCCGCATCGGCGTCTTTTTTCAATTCGATGACGATCGACAGCCCGTCCCGGTCCGTTTCATCGCGCACATCGGCGATGCCGTCGAGCTTTTTGTCGAGGCGAAGCTCGTCAATTTTTTTCACTAAATTCGCTTTGTTCACTTCATACGGCAGTTCCGTGATGACAATGTGCTTTTTCCCGCCTTTTCCCTGCTCGATGGCGGCTTTGGCGCGGATGATGATTTTCCCGCGGCCGGTCTCATACGCCTTGCGGATGCCGTCTTTCCCTTGGATGATGCCGCCGGTCGGAAAATCGGGGCCAGGAAGAACCGTCATCAGCTCGTCAACAGTGCAATCCGGCCGGTCGATCCGCATCAAGACGGCGTCGATCACCTCGCCAAGCGCATGCGGCGGAATGTCGGTCGCATAGCCGGCCGAAATCCCGGTCGAGCCGTTCACCAACAAATTCGGAAACATCGCCGGCAGGACGGTCGGCTCATCGGTCGTATCGTCAAAGTTCGGCACAAACGGAACAGTTTCTTTGTCAATATCGCGAAGCAATTCGGCGGCAATCGCCGACAGGCGCGCTTCCGTGTAGCGCATCGCCGCCGGCGGGTCGCCGTCGATGCTGCCGTTGTTGCCGTGCATCTCCACCAGCACGTTGCGCAGCTTCCACTCTTGGCTCATCCGCACCATCGCTTCATACACCGATGAGTCGCCGTGCGGATGAAAGTTGCCGATCACGTTTCCAACCGTTTTCGCCGCCTTGCGAAACGGTTTATCAGCCGTGTTGCCATCCATGTACATCGCATACAAAATGCGGCGCTGCACGGGCTTCAGCCCGTCGCGCGCATCGGGCAGCGCCCGGTCTTGGATGATGTATTTGCTGTAGCGGCCAAAGCGGTCGCCAAGCACGTCCTCTAACGGCATTTCCAGCAATCGTTCTGCCATCGTCATTCTCCTTTCCTAACACATCAGCACCAAAAAGGCGGCGCCTTTTCACGCCGCCATCAGCCGATCCATCCCGGTTCCTCTTCGAGCCCGAAGGCGACGTGCGTTTCGATCCATTTGCGGCGCGGCTCGACTTTGTCGCCCATGAGCGTCGTCACCCTCCGTTCGGCGCGGGCCGCATCTTCAATGCGCACGCGGATGAGCGTACGCGTCTGTGGGTTCATCGTCGTTTCCCATAATTGATCGGCGTTCATTTCGCCGAGCCCTTTATAGCGCTGAATCGTATAGCCGCGGCCCATTTTTTTCGTAATTTCTTTCAGCTGCTCGTCCGTCCACGCATATTCGACGATTTCGTTTTTGCCGCTTTTTTTGCTGATTTTGTAAAGCGGCGGCAAGGCGATGTACACTTTTCCCGCTTCAATCAGCGGACGCATGTAGCGGTAAAAAAACGTCAAAAGCAGCACTTGAATATGGGCGCCGTCCGTGTCGGCATCGGTCATAATGATCACTTTGTCGTAGTTGACATCATCGAGCGAAAAGTCAGCCCCGACGCCGCCGCCGATGGCGTGGATGATCGTATTGATTTCCTCGTTTTTCAAAATATCGCCAAGTTTCGCCTTTTCCGTGTTGATGACTTTTCCGCGCAGCGGAAGCACCGCCTGGAATCGACGGTCGCGCCCTTGTTTCGCCGAACCGCCCGCCGAATCGCCTTCAACGAGATAGAGCTCATTTTTTTGCGGATTGCGCCCTTGCGCCGGCGTCAGCTTGCCGCTTAAGAGCGCCTCTTTCCCTTTCCGCTTTTTGCCGCTTCTCGCCTCTTCGCGCGCTTTGCGGGCCGCTTCACGCGCCTGATAGGCCCGGATCGCTTTCTTAATGAGCATCGCGCTTACGTCCGGGTTTTCTTGCAGAAAGTACATGAGCTGCTCGGACACCACCGCATCGACGGCCGAACGCGCTTCGCTCGTTCCGAGCTTTCCTTTCGTCTGCCCTTCAAACTGCAGCAAGTGCTCTGGGATGCGCACCGAAACGACCGCGGACAACCCTTCGCGAATATCGGTTCCTTCCAAATTTTTATCTTTTTCCTTGAGCAAACCGACACGGCGGGCGTATTCGTTAAAAACGCGCGTCATCGCCGTTTTCGCACCCGCCTCATGCGTGCCGCCGTCTTTTGTGCGCACGTTGTTGACAAACGACAGCACGTTTTCCGAATAACCGTCATGAAACTGGAACGCAAACTCGACTTCAATGCCGTTTTGCTCGCCAGCAAAATAAACGACCGGGTGGAGCACATCTTTCTCCTCATTCAAATAGGCGACAAACGCTTCAATTCCGTTTTCATAGTGGAACACCTCGCGCATGCCGGTCCGTTCGTCAACGAGTTCGATTTTCAGCCCTTTTAACAAAAACGCCGATTCGCGCAGCCGTTCACTCAATGTTTCATAATCGAAGACTGTCGTGCTGAAAATCGTTGGGTCCGGCTTAAATTGAATGATGGTTCCGGTTTTGTTCGTTGTGCCGATTTTCTCTAGCGTCGTCACCGGTTTGCCTCCATGCTCAAACCGCTGCCGGTAAATGAAGCCGTCGCGATGAATCGTGACGACCAGCCATTCTGATAAGGCGTTGACAACCGACGCCCCGACTCCGTGCAGGCCGCCGCTCGTTTTATAGCCGCCTTGGCCGAATTTGCCGCCGGCATGAAGCACGGTCAAAATGACTTCCGGCGTCGGCTTGCCGAGCTTATGCATCCCGACCGGCATGCCGCGCCCCTCATCCAAAACCGTGATGCTGTTGTCTTTATGTATTTGCACGAAAATGTAGTTTCCGTATCCGGCCAACGCCTCATCGACCGAGTTGTCGACGATTTCATAAACAAGATGATGCAACCCGCGGCTGTCGGTGCTGCCGATGTACATCCCCGGCCGCTTCCTGACTGCCTCGAGCCCTTCCAACACTTGAATGGCATCTTCGTTATAGTCATGTATCGCTTGCTTTGCCACAAGCCCACCCCTTTCTGCCAAAACAAGAACATCTGTTTCTGTTTTATTGTATCATAAAATGACCAGCTGTCCATTGTCTTTTGACACCGCTTGACAAAATCGGACAACGGCGCCTGAAAAACGAAAGGACCATCTTAGAGAAGATGGCCGTTTCGTCAATGGCGCGCTTCGCCTGTTACGGGCGTTTCGTGAGCGCGTGTTCTACTTTAATGCAGCGATCCATAATCACCGTATAGCCTTTTTCCTTTAAAAACGCGTATGCTTCTTCATTGACGACGCCAAGCTGCGCCCAAAATACGTCCGCATCGATTTGCACAAACTCGCGGGCCAGCTCGGGCAAATGCTCAGAGCGGCGGAACACATCGACGATGTCGACATGGCCTTCGATATCGGTTAGTTGATCAACCGCCGGAATGCCTTCCCACTCATCGATCATCGGATTGACCGGAATGATTTCGTATCCAGCGTCTTTCATCGCTTTCGCCACCATATACGACTCGCGCTCCGGATTGTTGGACAACCCAACGACGGCAATCCGTTTCGCCTTGCGCAAAATTTCACCGATTTCTTCCCGGCTTGGGTTGACAATGGACATCGAGGTCTCTCCCTCCTTTATTCTCCTTTTTGCTGTACTATATAGATGCAATT
>NZ_LDPD01000018.1:26552-31006 GCF_001026865.1 Geobacillus sp. ZGt-1
TCGTTGCATCTATATAGTTTCGCTCCAGCCAGATCAAAATCCTGCCCAGCCAATAGAAAAAGGAAAAAATCATCGATCTTTTTTGCACAGCGCCCACACACCCTAGGCCGGCCACAACAGACGCAAACTTGAACATCATATTCATCGCCTACGCATCGATCCGCTTTCTCGTCCGCATCCAGACATTCTGTTTGCTGGCTGTCCGAACATGGATGGCCTGCTGCCAGTTATTTTATGTTCCACCCGGCGTACACTCCAGCTAAAAAAACGGTAGTCATGGCAATCGCATGGACGATCATCCATCCCCACCGGCCGTAGCGGAAAGAGGAAGCCGCAAGCGGGGAGCGCGCTTTTTGGGGGACGATTTTTCCGCCCATCCACTCAAAGAAAAGCAAATACAGCCACCAGGCGGTGTATGAATCCCACACATCCCACTGTTCCTTATAATCAATCAGAGGGAGCGGCGATACAAGAGCAACCAACTCGAACAACATAATCAACTGCACCATCGCAAAGTAAAACGGCAACTTCCATGCCCAGCTTTCCGGACTGTACTTGACTCCAAACAAAACGAAAAACGGAATGACGGTTGCCATTTCAACGAGCGGAATCGGTGTATAAGGAACGAGCTTAACAGGGAAGGAGTAAAAGCCTGCATAGACAAACGCAAGGCAAAGAACGATGCCTGTCACCGCACTGAATGCATACAAAACCGCATATCTCCGTATATGCCGTTTGGCGATCCAAAAACTTCCCGCTATACTCAACATGACCGCTGCCAGTTCCACCGTCCAAACAACAGGAAGAGAAAACGTCATCATCGATCCTCCCTAACCCATTTCCCACTCCCTAAACGCTGTCTCAGACAGCACTGTTAGTATAATCCAAAGTGTGGAATTTATTCCGGCGCCCTCACCGGCTTTCCACCCCATCAAGCTGTCTAGCATGGCTTAACAAATGTGCTTCGTGCAAATTTATTATTATTGATGAAAAAAGGGGGTGTCCCAAAAGGACTGGGACACCCTCTCTCATCGCTATATATAAGCACCAGCCGCTTCTCTGTCACACTATATATTGTGTCTTTCTTGAGGAGAGATCGCCTTTTGGGTCAGCCCCTTTCATGGATCGGACTGCATCAAACTTTCAAGAATCTCCGAAAAAAGAAATCATTGCGCAACAAACGCTAAAATTTTCCCGAACGAAAAATCGAGTAAAGCAGCCAACCGAACAGAAAAGCGGACGCGCCTAATCCGATTTCAACAGCAGGAATCTTCCACAGCAGCGTCGACGGCCGCCCGAGCGAGGAAGCGATCATCAGCCCGGCAAGGACGATGCTCAGCGAAAGAAGAACGATGCTAAACGACAGCCGGTTCGTAATCTGATCGAGCTTCTTTAGCAGCGTTTCCAAATCAGGCGCCGTGATTTCCAGCCGAAGCTTGCCATGCCGCATCATTTTCGTCCATTCCTTTACGCTGTCCGGCAAGCGAAGCAGCCATTCACCGTAGTCGAAAATCCGTTTCCACGCCGTTTCCGCTACACGGTCAGGCCGAAGACGCTCTTTCATCAGCTTTCTCCCAAACGGTTCGGCCACATCCATGATGCGAAACTGCGGATCAAGCGTCTCCACGACCCCTTCGACCGTCAACAGCGCTTTCCCTAACAGCGTCAAATCGCTTGGGATGCGAATGCCATGGCGAAATGCCACCGAAAGCAAATCCTCGACGGCTTCCCCAAGACTGATCTCACCGAGCGGGACGCGGTAGTATTTCTCCCGCAACTCGTCAATATCATCGCGCAATTTTCCTTCATCGACTCCGTCAGGAACAATTCCTAAACCGTAAATCGCACCCAACACCCCATCCGTGTTTTGCCGCATTAAGGCGATGATGAGTGAAGAAAGATGATGTTTGACATGAGGTCGAAGGCGGCCCATCAAGCCAAAGTCAATGAAGGAAAGCGTTCCATCGTCAAGAACAAATACATTGCCAGGATGAGGGTCGCCATGAAAAAATCCATGCTCAAACATTTGTTTAAAGGTTGCTTCAGCCAAACGCTCGGCGATCGTTTTTAAGGAGTGGCCGTTCGCTTTCAACCGCTCGATCTCCCCGAGTTTGATCCCTTCGACATATTCCATCGTGAGCACTGTTTTCGTCGTATAATCCCAAAACACCCTCGGGACATACACCGACGAATCGCCGGTAAACTGCCGTGCAAACCGTTCCGCATGGCGCGCCTCGACTGTATAATCCAGCTCCTGCCGCAATGAGCGCACCAATTCATCGATGATCTCAGACAATTGGTAGGTTGCCGCCCAATCGAGACGGCGTTCCGCCAGCACGGCCAAATCTTGCAAAATTTCCAGATCCGTCTCCACCCGCGCAGCGATGTGCGGGCGCTGCACTTTCACCGCCACGGCCTGTCCGGAAGGAAGAACCGCCCGGTGCACTTGTCCAAGCGAAGCGGCAGCGAGCGGCATTTCCTCAAATGAACGAAAGAGTGTTTCCAGCGAACTTCCAAACTCCGCTTCGACAATCCGGCGGACATCGGCAAACGGAAACGGCGGAACTTGGTCTTGCAGCTTTTCGAGCTCACTGATGATCGGAGCGGGAATCAAATCCGGCCGTGTGCTAGCAATTTGCCCGAGCTTCACGAACGTCGGGCCGAGCTCCTCGAGCACAAGGCGGAGCCGCTCCCCAACCGTTTTTCCTTCCTTTTTCCCTTGCTCCGCTCTCCATCGCGGCGGCAACGAAAGAAACGACGAAAAGCCGAGCTCATCGACGATCATCCCGAATCCGTGCCGAAGCAAGGAGGCGGCGATTTCGTGATACCTTCCGATATGGCGCATCCGTTTTCCGATCATCGAGACATCTCTCCTAAGGCGGCAAAAAGCGAGCGGACAGGCCGCATCGGTTTACTGCCCGCTTTGTTCCTTTTCTTCAAGACGGCGGATTCGCTCCTCGAGCTGCCGCACGTCTTCTTTCGTCGCCAAGTCGAGTTTATCGATCACCTGCTTGATTTGCTCGCGTACAAGCCGCTGCACTTCCGTTTTCCGCGCTTCGGTCTGCTGTTTCCATTGATCGATCACTTCCTTCGATTCGTCAAGCGACAATTCCCCTTTTTTGACTAACTCGTCAATGATTTTTTCCACTTGTTCTTTGCTTGCAATCGCCAATCCCAGCCCGAATGCCAATCCTTTCTTCAAAATGCTCATTCGTTTGTAGCCTCCTTGTGCCATTGTGTTTTCCTTATTGTACCATTCTTTGGCGATCCATGTCGAGCTAGACGGCAGCTCTTTTGTATAGGAGACAGGTCGATGCGGCATGCTATCGTTGGACAACGATTCAAAGGAGGGGTTTGATGGCCGACGAACCATTGCATTACGGAGAAGACTATCATTTTATTCACGCGACATCGGCAGCAAGCGGCCTCGGCGTCAGCGTGCTGCCCGATTTGTACTGCCATACGATCCAAATCGTGAACATTTGTCTTGTCGGCCGCCCGGACGACCACGCGTTTGTATTGGTCGACGCTGGCATGCCGGGATCAGCCGATGACATTGTTTCAGTCGTGGAAGACCGCTTTGGCAGCGGCAGCCGCCCGCAAGCCATTGTTTTAACCCACGGCCATTTTGACCACGTTGGAGCGATTGTTGAGCTTGTCAAGCATTGGAATGTCCCGGTGTATGCCCATCCGGCTGAACTGCCGTATTTGACTGGAAAGGCGAGCTATCCTGAACCTGACGCTTCCGTCGAGGGCGGCTTCATCGCCAAAATCTCGCCGTTTTTTCCGAACGAGCCGATTCAATTAGGCAACCGCGTCCAGCCGCTCCCTGCGGACGGCACCGTTCCGCACTTGCCGGAATTTCGCTGGATCCACACACCGGGGCACACGCCAGGCCACATTTCGTTATTTCGGCCGCGCGACGCCGCTTTAATCGCCGGCGACGCGTTCGTCACCGTCCGCCAAGATTCACTGTATAAAGTGTTGACCCAACAAATCGAAATCAGCGGCCCGCCGCGCTATTATACCATCGATTGGCGCGCCGCCCGCGAGTCGGTGCGCAAGTTAGCCGCACTCTTTCCGTCAGTCGCCATCACCGGACACGGTGCTCCTGTCGCCGGCAAAGAGCTGCGTGAAGGGTTGACAAAACTCGCCCGTGATTTTGACCGTATCGCTACCCCTGATTATGGGAAGTACGTCCATTAGGCAAACGGACTATCGTTCCGTGAACGGCTTCTAGTTTTGTTTGAAGCGGAAGTTTCTCTGCTAAAACCACTTTCAAGTAAAAACCAAGGGAGGGTGTCTGAACGGGGGCACCCTTTCGTTGACATGTGAAAGTCAGAGGATTCTCCATGGAGATGGTAGAGCACATTATGCCTTTAGCGACAACGCAAAAAAGACGACAAGAATCATTCTTGTCGTCCATCATAAGTGATGGGCCTAAGTGGACTTGA
>NZ_LDPD01000018.1:31020-31099 GCF_001026865.1 Geobacillus sp. ZGt-1
GCTTATCAGGCGTGCGCTCTAACCAGCTGAGCTATAGGCCCGCTTATAAGAAATAAAAATGGAGGGGGACGGATTCGAA
>NZ_LDPD01000018.1:31141-31208 GCF_001026865.1 Geobacillus sp. ZGt-1
AGCCACTTCGCTACCCCTCCGTAATCGTGATGCCGACTGCAGGACTCGAACCCGCAACCTACTGATT
>NZ_LDPD01000018.1:31228-31313 GCF_001026865.1 Geobacillus sp. ZGt-1
ATTGAGCTAAGTCGGCATAATTATGATATAAATCGTGGCTCATTGTTCATTTGTTGTGTCCCTTTCTCTACCAGCCAATTCGAAG
>NZ_LDPD01000018.1:31374-31444 GCF_001026865.1 Geobacillus sp. ZGt-1
ATTGAGCTAAGTCGGCATAAAATAAATGCAAGAAGGTGGCTCATTGTTGTGCTCTGTGCCTCTTCCTCTA
>NZ_LDPD01000018.1:31517-31602 GCF_001026865.1 Geobacillus sp. ZGt-1
CCAATTGAGCTAAGTCGGCACGATATAAATAGACCGTGATTCGTTGGTTTCTGTTGTGTCCCTTCCTCTACCAGCCAATTCGAAG
>NZ_LDPD01000018.1:31695-31770 GCF_001026865.1 Geobacillus sp. ZGt-1
GAGGGATTCGAACCCCCGCGGGCTGTGACACCCCTATCGGTTTTCGAAACCGACCCCTTCAGCCAGACTTGGGTA
>NZ_LDPD01000018.1:31860-42290 GCF_001026865.1 Geobacillus sp. ZGt-1
CATTCCGCCACGACCGCATACAATGGAGCGTAGGGGATTTGAACCCCTGACCTCTTCGCTGCCAGCGAAGCGTTCTCCCCCTGAACTAACGCCCCATGATGGTGGAGTATACTGGGATCGAACCAGTGACCCCCACGCTGTCAACGTGGTGCTCTCCCGCTGAGCTAATACTCCACGTTGTTTGCCTAGCAGCGACCTACTCTTGCAGGGGCGCTGGCCCCAACTACCATCGGCGCTGGAGGGCTTAACTTCCGTGTTCGGGATGGGAACGGGTGTTTCCCCTCCGCTATCACCACTAGGCAATGGCGACGATTTCTATTATAAAGCAATCCAAAAGTTTGTCAAGTTTTTTTGTATCTTTATATTTCAGTTCCTTCAGAATCGGAACGACAATGTAAAATTTACTATAAAAAAATGAAAGAGTCAACCCTCTTTTTCATTTTTTTCGATCTTCACTGTCCCTTTCTCTAAAGTTCTTGTCATCCCCTTCTTTATACGCGTATAATAAAGAAGAAGGAACGTACAATAAAGCAGGGCATTGGCGGCCACCAATGCCCTGTCCATACACAGCCGCTGCAAGAAGCGCAGTGGCCCAAGCCTCGGGCATCGTAACCTACCCTCGCCTCGGCCTAGCAGGGTGGGTTACTTTTTGTCTTTGGATACGGCGATCACCGCGACGATGAGTGACGCAAACGCAATCATAAGCGTCAGCGCGTCGGCAATCGACATCATCAGCACCACCCCCTTTCGTTCAGGGAGTGGCCACTGCCCACCCTGCATATGGCTGTGCATGTTTCATTATACCATCAAATCAAACAAATGCGAATATACATTCGCGTCCTCGTTGAAAATTAGGAATGTTTCCCTACCCGAGGTATCCCCCCACCTTGCCTGTTACTTCGCGCCGCATCTTCACGGCCCCTTCCTCTCTGGTTCTTATAGCCCGCTGAAACTCCGACGTTTTCATCAAGCGCATAAAATCCGCGTTTTTCCGAATAATGATCATAGACGAATCTCGCTGTTCCAAGGAGAAAAAAAGGTGGAACAAGCAAGGCAAACCCGCATTCATGGGCTGTTGTTGCTGATCGTCGCTGCTGTGTTCGTTTGGTCGGCCATTCGTCCAACCAGCTATGCGGTGTGGGCGCTTGAGGTCGCCCCAGCGCTTGTGGGGCTTGTGATCGTGATGGCCCTGTATCAACGTTTCCGGCTGACAACGATGTCGTATGTCATCATCGCCATGCTGGCGGTCCTCATGTTGATCGGCGGCCATTATATTTACTCCAAAGTTCCTTTTTTTAACTGGATCAAAGATGCGTTCCATTTCGAACGCAACCATTACGACCGGTTTGGCCATTTCCTCAAAGGGACGTTCGCCCTCGTCCTAAGGGAGATTGCGCTGCGGAAAACGCCGCTGTCGCGCGGCCCTTGGCTTTTCACGATCGTCACAAGCATGTCGCTCGCCATCGCCGCCCTGTATGAAATCATCGAATGGCTCGTCTCCATCATCTCCAAAGGAGGAAAGGCATCGAAAGACTTTTTGGGCACACAAGGCGATATTTGGGACACCCAATGGGATATGGTATGCACATTGATTGGGACACTGATTGCCCTATGGCTGCTCTCAAGGTGGCACGACCGGCAACTTGCGCGGTTGGATCAGCCCCGTAGCTAGGCTCGTAAAACAGCGGCTTCTCTTTTCAAGAGAAGCCGCTGTTTTCAATTCACCTTATACAAATAAATCGTCCACGCCGACTCATCGGACGTGAATACACGGTCCAACACGAGTCCATTTTCCGCCGCATTGTCAATCGGAACCGCCGAGAAAATATAGCGGCCGCCCATTTTTTTCAACTGTTCTGTATTCAGCTGCAAGTTCTTCAGCCGTTTTTTCGACTGTTTTGTAAACATATACCGTTTTCCAAGTTCTGCTGTAAAAATATAGCAACGCCCGCCCCATTCGTCAAAATATGTGCGGATCGTTTTGCTTTTTTCCAGTTCACGTTCAATGATTTTGCGGAACTCGTATTTGTATGACAGCGGATAAAAGTTGTTGTATTTTGCCCCTTCTATTTTCTCTATGCACACCTATCTTAAAATATTAAGGACAACTTATGGTAGATAGCTTCCCCACTACAATACACAATAGAAAACAGCGGCCTCTCTCTTACAAAACCGCTGTTTACACCTGCTTCTACACCCTTGACTTTTCCTTTAATCCTATCAGATGGTCCTTCTCTTCCCTCCGGCTGAAAATCGCCGCGAGGATCGCTTCGGATATATATATATTGTTGTGCCACACGCTGAAAATCGCACTTGGAACAGCCGCCAAGGGTGAAAAATTCGCTGTGGCAATTGCCACGCTCAATCCGGAGTTTTGCATTCCTACCTCCATGGCGACCGCTTTTTGTTTAGCCAAATCCATGCCGAGCAGAAGGGGCAGGCTGAAGTCAAAGGCAACTGGACGAATCCCCCTTAACAAATTTGCCCGCCAACCGCTTGGATATCTTCTTCACGTTCGACCGTCACGTCAATGGCAATCCGCAGTCCTTTCACAATCGTTTCTAACGCCATGCTAGGCTGTCCTGGATGCCGGGCTGCTTGTTCCGGCAGATACGGAATATGGATAAATCCGGCCCGAATGGGCATCTTCACTTGGGCAATATAATGCATCAATCCGTAAAACACATGGTTGCAGACAAACGTTCCCGCTGTATAAGAGACAGAGGCTGGTATGCCGTGACGCCTCAACTCATGGACAATCGCTTTGACCGGCAAAGTTGACCAATAGCCAACAGGCCCGCCTGGAACAACGGGTTCGTCAATCGGCTGATGACCTTCGTTGTCGGGAATGCGGGCATCATTGATGTTCACCGCTATCCTTTCAACGGAAATATCGGCTCTCCCTCCCGCCTGTCCGACGCAAATCACAATATCGGGATCCACTTGCTTCATTGCATCATGCAAGATTTCTAATGATTGGCCAAATACGGTTGGAATCTCCCGAACTTCAACGATATACCGATCGTTTTTCCATCCGGCTGCTTGCTTGGCCGCCTCCAGCGATGGATTCACCGTTTCTCCTCCAAACGGATCAAATCCGGTCACGAGCACTTTTTTCATCGTATCTTCAGTCCTTTCCCGTTATCGGATTATAAATCCATGAGAGTGACCACATACATTGCAGCGATGTTGAACGCCAACAGAATCAACGCTGTCGGCACTTGCACGCGAATCACGTGGTTTTTGTCTTTCAAATATTGTCCACCGCTGCGGAATGAGCGCGAATGTCATCCCGGACATGATCCGGCAGTTTTCCGTATTTCGCTTCCGCCGCTCCTTCTGCCATAGGAGCGACGAGCGGACGAACCATTTGAGCATGGCCGCCGATGGAAGTAAGCCCAGCCGCTGCAGCCGCTTCCCGGATGATCAAATAAGCGGTCAAGATTCGTCCTGTTGTCGCGGCTTTGATTTTCGCCACGACACTTTCTGCCTGTTCACGCAATCCAAAACGTTCCAAAATGCCGATGACGGGCAATGTGGCGATGAACACCGCCATATACCGGTTGGTCGTAAACGCTGTTCCAAATTGTTCAATAATGTCATACAGCGATTGATGGGCGAGCAATCCTGTCGCCAATCCAGCCGCTGTCACGACAAGAAGTGGATTAATGCGAACAATGAAGCCGATGATGACGATCAACACTCCAATGAGCACCATGTTTCTCTTCTCCTCTCCAGCACATTTTACGGCAAATGTTAATACAAATCGTTACGTCGTTCACCCCACTCTATTTCTTAGTCGGCATCCCCCTCTCCTCCATCTGTCGTTCCACATTTCGGAACAATAGTTTCAAATTTGTTATTATCATTATATAATTGAGAAAAATTAAAAATCAATAAATACTTACCGAAAATTTACTTTACAAAATAAAACATCAACTTGACCGAACCCGTCATGATACATCAAGCCCCCTCTTCGTTGCATCCCTTGCCCCTATTTTGTATCATGAATAATTAAGAGAAATTTAGCAGAAAAAGGAGGTGCCAACCATGACCAAACAACTCCCTCCCGGCCAATTCGAAACGGAAAAATGGCTGATTTTGCATGAGGGCGATGTGTACGAATTCGATGAAGCGACGTGGAATTTCCGATTGTTCGGCGATGTGAAAGAGGAAGTTTCGCTGTCGTATCAAGAAGTGATGCAGCTGCCGAAGACGGTTTCAACCATCGATATGCATTGTGTCACAACATGGTCAAAATTCGACACGACGTTTGAAGGCATCGCCTTCCGCGAGTTTTTGCGCTTTGTGGAGCTAGATCCTGATGTGAAATACGTGAAAATTTACGGATATTTAAACGGCGACCGGTTCGGTTATTCGGCGAACTTGCCGCTTGAGGCGCTCATGGGCGACGATGCCTTGTTTGTCTATCGATGGAAAGACAAGCATCACGACTGGCAGGACATCTCGCCGAAGCACGGCTATCCGCTCCGGTTCATCCCGCCAGCGACGTTTTACTTATGGAAAGGGGCGAAATGGGCGTCGGGCATCCGCTTTATGAAGGAAGATGAGCCGGGCTATTGGGAGGAGCGCGGCTATTCGATGACCGCCAATCCGTTTAAAGAGGAGCGGTTTGCCGAGTGGGTGCCGCGGATTCGCTTTTGACAAAGCAAAAAGCGAGGGGTCGGAAATCCCTCGCTTTTTGATCATCAAGCGGCTTGGCGGGATGCCGCTTGTTTCTCAAGCCAAGCACGAAGACGCCAAAAGAGAAGCTGAAATACGATGGCCGCCATCGCTCCTTTGACGGCGTTAAACGGCAAAATCGCCGATACCACCAACGCCTTCGCTTCCGGCGCGCTCATCTGCGGAGCGCCAAGGAAAAGGGTGTACGCCGGCATAAAGACGTAGTAGTTGAGCACGCTCATGACGAGCGCCATTGTCACTGTTCCCGCCGCCAACCCCAGCAGCAAGCCTTTTTTCGATGCGGCTTTCCCATAAATATAGGAAACCGGCAAAATAAACGCCGCCCCAGCGGTAAAGTTGGCGATTTGGCCGATCGGAACGCCGGTCGCACTGCCGACAAAAACATAGTTCAACACGTTTTTCAAGAGTTCGACCGCCA
Organism: Geobacillus sp. ZGt-1; assembly: GCF_001026865.1. NCBI lineage: Bacteria > Bacillati > Bacillota > Bacilli > Caryophanales > Anoxybacillaceae > Geobacillus > Geobacillus sp. ZGt-1. Next base: position 36,983 of record NZ_LDPD01000018.1, read on the forward strand.
CGCCGGCGAGCGGGCCGTACAACAGCGCGGCGACAAGCGCCGGGATGTCGCTGAAGTCGACAAGCAAAAAGTTCGGAAACGGCGGCAGCGGAAAGTTGAGCATCATGAGCACATGCGCCATGGCGCCCAACACTCCGATGCCGACAAAGGCGCGGATGGAAATGCGTTTCATGTTTGTTCTCCTCCCCTTCTCGTGATTCATCCTCACAAGAAGAAGGCTGCCGCCGCGAGCGCCAACAAAAACTCCCTTAAACCGAACGAGGCTTAAGGGAGAAAAAGGGTGTGCGCAACTAGACGTTCGCATGCGCCAAAACGAACGCCGGCAAACCTTCATCTTCTCCCATCCAGACTATACTGTCGGCTCCGGACTCGCACCGGATCCTGCCTTGCGGCTCGCGGGCTGAGAGGCCAAGCGCCTCATCACCGCCGGTCGGGAATTTCACCCTGCCCCGAAGATGAATCGCTTATCCGTTTTTTCATTATTCCGATGAATTTAGTATACAATTCCTTTTTGGATTTGTCTACGATTTTTTGCTTGCGGCTTGATTATTCCCGCATCGGAAGCGAATCTTCCGGTTCGAGCACCGGTGGGGCGACTTGAACCAAATCGGCGTATTTCAATCCCGTCCCCGTGTTGAGCACGACGACCGTCTCCCCATCACGAATCCAACCGCTCTCGCGCAGCTTTTGGGCCGCCGCAAACGCCGCCGCTCCTTCCGGGCAAATGAACGCCCCTTCGAGTTCGGCTGCCGTCCGCTGTTCAGCCAAAATCGCTTCATCGTTGACGGCAATAGCGCAACCGTCCGTCTCATACACCGCCTCAAGAACAAGAAAGTCGCCAAGCGCTTTCGGCACATTGATGCCAAACGCCACTGTATGGGCGTTCGGCCAAAACTCCGATTCACGTTTTTTCTCCTTCCACGCCTTGACGATCGGCGCGCAATGCTCGGCCTGCACAGCGACCAGCCGCGGCATGCGGCCGTCCACCCAGCCGAGCGCCTGCAGTTCTTTGATCGCCTTGTAAATGCCGATCAACCCGACGCCGCCGCCGGTCGGATACAAAATGACATCCGGGAGCTGCCACGAGAATTGTTCGGCGATCTCCAGCCCCATCGTTTTCTTCCCTTCAATCCGGTACGGTTCTTTCAACGTCGACGCATCGTACCAGCCGTATTCGCGGATCGCTTTGGCGACGATTTGCCCGGCATCGCTAATGAGGCCGTTGACGAAATACAATTCCGCCCCAGCGATGGCGCATTCCTTTCGCGTCAGTTCCGGCGCCTCAACCGGCATGACGACTGTCGCCTGAATGCCCGCCCGCGCCGCGTATAGCGACCACGCCGCTCCCGCGTTGCCGTTTGTCGGCATCGCGAGCTGTTTGACGCCCAATTCCTTTGCTTTAGAAATCCCAACCGCCGCGCCGCGGGCTTTAAACGTCCCTGTTGGAATAACCCCTTCGTCTTTCATGTAGAGCGCTTCAATGCCGATTTCCCGTCCTAAGCGCGGCATCGGCACAAGCGGCGTCATCCCTTCGCCGAGCGACACGATATGTTCAGGATGCTTTACCGGCAGCAACTCATGATAACGCCATAAATTCGCTTCACGTTCCCTCAGCACATCCCTCTTGACTTTTTGGCGCATCGCCTCCAAGTCGTAAGCGACAAGAAGCGGCGAACCGCATTCGCAAAGTTGATGGATTTGGTCGACATCGTATGTACGTTCACACTTCGGACAATACAGATGAGACACGTAGCTGAATGACATGGTTTGGCTTCTCCTTTCCATTTGTTTCATCCGCACGAGGCAGGAAGCACCTACTTTCGCGTTTCTGACGAGACACTGGCCTTTTCATTATACCATAACCGTCCTCTGCCGCCGGCGCCTGTAATGGCAGCGTCCGTACGCCAACTTTGGGGCATCATAGCGCCAAGTAGGAAATGGTCCCCTCTTTTTTACCGTTTGAAGCCGCATATGGTAAAATAAAACGGAAACCGCCTCTTTTTTCTCACTGCATCGGCGGAATGATTCGCTGATCCAGAAAAACTTATACATAAGGAGATGAACCAATGAAACAGGAACTCATCGAACGCTTCATCCGCTACGCGAAAGTCAACACTCAATCCGATCCAAACAGCCATACGTGCCCATCGACTTCGGGACAGTGGGAGCTGGCGAGAATGCTCGTCGAAGAGCTGAAGGCGATCGGGATGGAAGATGTGACGATCGATGACAACGGCTACGTGATGGCGACGTTGCCGGCCAATACGGACAAAAACGTGCCAGTGATCGGCTTTTTGGCTCATATGGACACCGCGCCGGAATTTACCGGAGCCAACGTCAACCCGCAATTGATTGACTCGTACGACGGCGGGGACATCGTGTTAAACAAAGAACAAGGCATCATCTTGTCGCCAAACGATTTCCCGGAGCTCGCTCACTACAAAGGGCATACGCTCATCACGACCGATGGGACGACGCTGCTTGGTGCTGACGATAAAGCCGGAATCGCCGAAATTATGACCGCGATGAACTATCTCATTCAACACCCGGAAATCAAGCACGGCAAAGTGCGCGTCGCCTTTACGCCGGATGAGGAAATTGGCCGCGGGCCGCATAAATTTGACGTTGCCAAATTCGGCGCCCAATTTGCCTACACGGTCGACGGCGGGCCGCTTGGCGAATTGGAGTATGAAAGCTTTAACGCTGCCGAAGCGAAAATCACGATCAAAGGCAAAAACGTCCATCCGGGCACAGCGAAAGGAAAAATGATCAACTCGATCAAAATCGCCATGGAGTTCGAGCAGCAGTTGCCAGCCCATGAGGCGCCTGAGCATACGGAAGGATATGAAGGGTTTTACCATTTGCTTTCGTTCCAAGGCAGTGTAGAGGAAACGAAGCTTCATTACATCATCCGCGACTTTGACCGCGAACAGTTTGAGGCTCGCAAAGCGAAAATGAAAGAGATCGCGGCTTCGCTTGCGCAAAAATATGGAAACGACCGAATCACTCTCGAAATCAACGACCAATATTACAACATGCGCGAAAAAATCGAGCCGGTGCGCCACATTGTTGACATCGCCCACGAAGCGATGACGAACTTGGGCATTGAACCAAAGGTGAAACCGATCCGCGGCGGTACAGACGGGTCGCAGCTCTCCTACATGGGGCTGCCGACGCCGAACCTTTTCGCCGGCGGCGAAAACTTCCACGGCCGCTACGAATACATTTCCGCCGACAATATGGTGAAAGCGGCCGAAGTGATCGTGGAGATCATCAAGCTGTTCGAGCAAAAAGCATCTTGATCTGCGGAAAAACTCTCTTGAACGATCTTTTTTCGATCGTCCAAGCACAAGCGGCTGCAAGCCCGCCCATTAGGAGTAAAGAAAAGGTGTCCCGAGTCTTTTGGGGACACCTTCTTCATTAGATAAGCGACCGTTCGCCCTTCCATCCTTTTTCCTCGGTCAACACCTGTTACGGAAGCCGGTTGATCCGCCCCTCGATCCGTGCTGAGAACGGTTGCTCAAGACCGCGAATATACGAGACAAGGGCATCCAAATCGACCGGGCCGACCTCGCGGTTTGTCCCATGCGTCAACACCGTGAACCCATCGCCGCCGTCGGCGAGGAAGCTGTTGACTGTCACCGTGTACTCGGCGTCCGGTTTTAGCGGTGTGCCGTCAGGAAGCTGAATGTCAATGACTTTTTCTCCGACCGGCTTGCTGGCGCTCCATGTATAGCGGAGGCCGGAGATTTGCAGCATGCGCGTTTGGGTTGGCTGCCATTGTTGATTCAAAAGCTGGCGGATTTGCGCGCCGGTGAGCGTCATTTTCACGAGCTGGTTGTTGAACGGCTGAACGTTGTACAATTCGCCCCACGTCACTTCGCCTTGTTCAATATCGGCGCGAATGCCGCCCGGGTTCATAAAGGCAAAATCGGTTTTCATCGCCGCCCGCTGGGCATCGGCGATCAAATTGCCCAAGGCGGACTCGCCGCTTTCGTTTTGTTCATCGGTGATCGTTTCGGCTGCTGTGCCGACGACTTGATTGACAAGCGGCGCCACTTTCGCTTCATATTTTTCGACGAGGGCACGGATTTCCGGGTCCGGAGTGATGCCGTCATGATAGGTCGTCACGATCTCCGCTTTTTTGGCGACGACGTCTTTCGTACGCGGGTCGATTTTCAAATCGACATCAGAAAACGCCGTGCCGTACGAATACGACTGAACGAGCAGCTTGCCGTCCACAACCGCATTTAAATAGGCATGGTTATGACCGGCGAAAATCACATCGACTTCATCATCGACATTTTTGGCGATATCGACAATTTCCCCGCTTGCGTTTGTCCCATCCGGATTGGATACGCCTGGGTTATGGGCGAGAACGACGATCGTTTGCACCCCTTTTTTCTTCAGTTCCCGGACCGCTTTGTTAATCGCTGTTGCTTCATCGATGAACTTGACTCCCGCGACGCCGCTTGGCGTCACAATCGTTGGTGTTTCCGTGAGCGTGACGCCGATCAATCCGATCGGCATGCCGTTGACCCGCTTAATCACATATGGCGGGAGAATCGGCTTTCCCGTTTGCGCATCAACGACGTTGGCGCTCACGTACGGAAAATCTGCTCCGGCGAAATCGCCGGTCGCCGGGTGATATCCGCCATGGATCAAGCGGAGCATTTCCGCTACTCCTTCATCAAACTCATGGTTGCCAAGGGTGCCGACGTCAAAGCCGAGCTTATTGAGCACTTCGATCGTCGGCTCGTCCTCTAGCAGCGCCGATACCGGCGGGCTGGCGCCAACCGCATCGCCGGCATGGACGAGCAGCGTATTTTTGTTTTCCGCCTCCCGCTGTTTCAAATAAGCGGCTAAATAATCAGCCCGTCCAACTTCCCGCCCGCCGACTTTTCTCGTCACATTCAACTGGCCGTGGAAGTCGTTAATGCCTAACAGCTGCACCTCAATATAACGGTGCGAAGAAGCAGGCGGCTTCCCCTTGCTTTTCCCGTTCCCTGCCGCCCCAACTGGAGCCGCGGCCAGCACCGCTGCAGCAGCCAATGCGGATAGCACCCGTCTTCCCCATCGTTTGGAATTCTTCATTCCCGGTTCCCCTTTCTCTCGCCTTCTCGTTCACTCCCATTATATCCTTGCGAGTCAGTACAATGATAGAGCAGAAAGGATGATTTTTCGTAAATATTTTGTAAATTCACAACTGACTGTTGAGAACAACAGAAACAAAAAAGACCGCCCGATAGAGTCTGTTGATCGGACAGCCTTTCTTTTTTAGCTCGATGGACAGCCTGCCGTGGGGCGG
>NZ_LDPD01000018.1:42325-57378 GCF_001026865.1 Geobacillus sp. ZGt-1
GTAGGTGGGAGAGCGTTCAACCGACCGCGTTTTTCTTGTTTAACGGAGCAACGCGAATGCCGGTCGTCTCCTCAAAATCGTACAACCCGCCCGGGAGATCGGCAAACCGCTCGAGTTCATTGTAAGCCGGAATGCCGTGGTACGCCATATCGAGACCTTCTTCTTCCTCACGCTCTGTCGCCCGGAGCCCGACCGTGCTGTCGCACACATTCGCGATGAGCGCACCGCTGACGAAGCCCCAAACGATGACTGTCAACGCGCCAAGCAGTTGGGTGATGAACAACGACGCATGACCGGTCGTCAACAATCCTTGCGTCGAGTCGAACAAGCCGACGGCGAGCGTGCCAAACACCCCATTAAACCCATGAACCGCCACCGCACCGACCGGGTCGTCAATTTTCAATGCATCGACAAACAGCGTCGCATAGACGACGATGACGCCGCTCACAAGACCGATCAGCACCGCGCTCCATTGCGAAACGAAGGCGCAACCGGCCGTAATGGCCACCAGACCGGACAATACACCGTTCATGACCATGCTTGGATCGGCTTTTCCGTACTTTTTCATCGTCACGAAGAGCGCCGACGCGCCTCCGGCCGCCCCTGACAGCATCGTGTTGTGGGCGATCGATGCCAATGCTTTATTGGATGCGTCGAGCGTACTGCCCGCATTAAACGCAAACCAGCCAAACCATAAAATGAACGCCCCAGCCGAAGCAAGCGGAATATTGCTCGGCGCAAATACGTTCACACTACCGTCCGAGTTGAACCGCCCTTTTCGCGGCCCAAGCCGCTTGGCGATCGCCAGTGCCGCAAAGCCGCCGAGCGCATGAATCGCTGCTGACCCTGCGAAATCTTTCATCCCAAATCGGAAAGAACAATTTCCAGCTTCACTTTCGGGTGAAGCGTCACTTTGTAGTTTTTTCCTCGGTAAACTTCTTGCGTGTCCTTCTGTTTTCCCCGCCCAACGACTTGCGAAACGGTAAACCCGGTTGCGAAACGGTAAACCCGGTGATGCCGATCTGTTTCAGCCCTTTAATCGTATCGGAACACCTTTTTCATCGTATTGTCATTCGACGCTATGCCACGCGAAACGGCCATGAACGTCAAGCCCTTCTCCTTGTTAGATCGTCTCCTTCCCGCGCACGCCGTTGATCGAATAGCTCGCTGTAATGGCGGCATTTAACGAATGGGAAACGGAACAATATTTTTCTTTTGACAACCGAATGGCGCGGGCGACTTTGTCTTCCGGCAAATCGCCTTCGAGCGCATAATGAATATGAATGTCGGTAAACCGCTTCGGGTGGTCATCGGCGCGCGTTCCTTCGACTTCCATCGAAAACGCGCGGACGTCAAGCCGCATTTTCCGCAAGATTAAAACGATGTCAATGCCGGTGCAGCCGGCCAAGGCGTGAAGCAACAGCTCCATCGGCCGAGCGCCTGAATCGTTGCCGCCGACGTCTTTCGCGGCGTCGATCGGAATCACCACACCGGAAGCGCTTTGGCCGCTGAATGACATGTTTCCGTTCCATACAACCGTCGTTTTCATCATGGTCGCTCCTTTCTCATCTGTCCGGGGTCGGACGGACTTTCCGACAGCCCGTTTCTTCTTTTCAGTTTAGCGGCTATGTCCTTGAAATGCAAAATTCCTGTCTACCGTTTTCGCTCATGCATGTTAAAATAGAAACATGCACAAACTTGTTGAGTAAAGGGTGTTTGATTCGATGACCGCACTCATTTTGCTTCTTGCTTATCTTCTCGGCTCGATTCCGTTTGGCCTTCTTGTCGGGAAAATCGGCTACGGGATCGACATCCGCGAACATGGAAGCGGCAATCTCGGGGGAACGAACACGTTCCGCGTGCTCGGGGCGAAAGCGGGCACGATCGTCATTGTCGGGGATATGCTAAAAGGGACGCTGGCGGCGAGCTTGCCGATGCTTTTTTCCGTCCCCGTGCATCCGCTTTTGGCCGGGGCGATCGCCGTGGTCGGCCATATGTATCCGGTGTTCGCCAAATTCCGCGGCGGCAAGGCGGTGGCGACATCAGGCGGGGTGATGCTGTTTTATTCGCCGTTGTTCTTTTTGTCGCTCATCGCCGTGTTTCTTGTCGTCTTGGCTGTTTCACGCTACGTNTCCCTGTCATCGATGGCCGCGGCGCTGTATGCGGTCGTGTACACCGTCTTTTTCACGGACGACATTCCATTGACGGTGGCGGTATTGTTGCTGGCTTCGTTTATCTTTTATCGTCATCGCGCCAACATTCAACGCATCTTGAACAAAACGGAGCCAAAAGTGAAATGGCCAGGCAAACGCTCATGACGACGGACGGAGAAAGGAGTTTGCTGCGTTGAGATTGCCGGAAGCATTTGTCGCGAAAATGAAGAAGCTGCTTGATGAAGAAGCAGACGAGTTTTTCGCTGTTTATGAAAATGAAAAAATCAACGGCTTGCGCGTCAATCCGTTGAAAACCGACCCGGGCGCATGGGCAAAAACGGCGCCCTTTTCCCTTTCCCCGGTGCCGTTTTGCCCGACCGGGTTTTATTATGAGCCGGACGAACAGCCGGGAAAGCATCCGTACCATACGGCCGGCCTGTATTACATTCAAGAACCGAGCGCGATGGCGGTCGCCGAAGCGCTGCGTCCCGCCCCTGGGGAGAGGGTGCTTGACTTGTGCGCCGCCCCTGGCGGGAAAACGACCCAGCTTGGAGCGATGATGGAAAACAAAGGGCTGCTTGTCGCCAACGAAATCCACCCGAAACGGGTCAAAGCGCTCGCAGAGAACGTCGAACGGTTCGGCTTGACGAACACCGTTGTCGTCAATGAAACTCCCGAGGCGCTTGCCGAGCAGTTTCCGGGCTTTTTTGACAAAATTTTAGTCGACGCCCCCTGTTCCGGCGAAGGCATGTTTCGCAAGGATGAAGAGGCCGCTTCGTTTTGGAGCCCGGCTTATGTGGAAGAATGTGCGGCCAGACAGCGGCGCATTTTGGAAAGCGCCTATGCGATGCTGAAAGAAGGCGGCATTCTCGTCTATTCCACGTGCACGTTCTCTCCGGAGGAAAACGAACAAACGATTGAATGGCTGCTTGAGACGTACGAGGATTTGCAGTTGTTACCCATTGCGAAAATCGGCGGCATCGAGCCAGGGCGGCCGGAATGGACGAAAACCAATCGATCCGATCTCGTACACACCGCCCGCCTTTGGCCGCACCGTCTGAAAGGGGAAGGGCATTTTGTCGCCAAACTCCAAAAACAGCGGCCCACCTCACCTTGGCGAGGGCGGTGGGCGAAATCGAGCGCGCCAAAAGCCGCTATCCGCCTGTATCGCCAGTTTGAACAAGAGGCATTGCGGACAGAGCGAGACGGCACGTTCGTGTCATTTGGCGCCCATTTGACTGTGTTGCCCGAGCGTTGCCCGGATTTGTCCGGTTTGAAAATCGTCCGCGCCGGGTTGCACTTAGGGGATGTGAAAAAAGAGCGGTTTGAGCCGAACCATGCCCTTGCCTTGGCGTTGCGGACAGAGGAAGCGAAACATGTGCTTGACCTATCGAGCGCGAGCCGCGAAATCGTCCAATATTGGCGCGGCGAGACGCTTTCCACCGGCGGCGACCGCGGTTGGCTGCTTGTGGCCGTGGATGGATTTCCGTTCGCCTGGGGGAAAGAAGTGAAAGGAACGGTGAAAAACTTTTATCCAAAAGGGCTGCGCCTCGTCTAAAACGTCGGAAAAGCAGATGGCAAAGGAGCTCCCAATCGCAAAAAAGGGGCTGACCCAAAACGCGGGTGCGTTTTAGGTCAGCCCTTTTTTACTGGTGCTGCTTCGTCGGAATTGTTAAGGTAAACACGATCTCATCGGCGGCCAAATCGATTTTTTTTGCCGCCACTTGATAGCCGTTGCCAAAGCGAATGTCCGTGAGCGCGACGTAGACGCGGGTGTGCTCCGGGTCAATCGCCACTTCATCCGGCAGCGGGGCGTGCTTTTGCAAGTAGCGAAGCACATACGTCACTGGCAGCTTCCAGTCGCCGAGCGAAATCGTCGGCTCCGTGAGCTCGACATTCCCTCCTTTGATTACTTTGGGCACAAACGAGACGACAAGTTCGACCGAGCGGCCTAAAATGGGGATTTCGCTTGAAACATAGACGCGATCGGCGAGCCAAACGTGGTATTGCAGCGGATGGCCTTTCGTTTTTTCTGCCAAATAGTCGTTCATGACGGCGTTCAAATGCTCCTTCTTCGAGTATACTGTAAACGAAGCTCCCTCCACATTTGGGCGCGCCGGCCGCTTCACCGGTGAAGTGGGTTCGAACAGCCAGGCGACAGTCCAAACAAGAACCGCGGCGTTGACAGCCGCCAACATCCAAAACGCTCGTTTCCAATTCATTGCAATAAGCTCCCTACCCACCACTCTTTTTGTTGATCTAACGCTTCATGCACTCGCATGGCCATCTGTTCGTATCCTGCGGCATTCGGATGAAATTCGTCGCGATGAAGCAATTCGTCGCGGTCGATGAAGATGTCTTGAATATCAACGAAAATCGTTCGGTCATAACGGGAAAGCACCGCCTGGCTTGCCTTGTTCCACTCGGTAATGACATCATTGATTTCCGGAATATTCGGCAACGTCGTGGAAAACGGATTGTATAGACCCACAAGCACAATGACCGCATCCGGATTGATCGTGCGAAGCGAGATCAATAGATGATCCAGTCGGTCGGCAAATATTTCCGTGGCTTGCTGAAACCGCTGGCGCGACAAGTCTAAAAAGTGCGAGCGGACGACATTCATCACATCGTTGCCGCCAATGGTGATCAAGATCATATCAGCCCGCCCGAGCTCCGCTTGATGGGCGTGAATGACTGGTTCCAATTCAGCGATGCGCCGTCCGCGTTTCCCGAAATTCGCTACGGTGACTGTCCGCACCCCGTCTTCTGCCGAAAGGAGCGGGACAAGGCGGCCGACATACCCGCCTTTCCTTTCGCCGTCCCCCACTCCTTCCGTCAACGAATCGCCTAAAGCGACCAAATGTATATCTTTCGGAAGCGGCTTTGCTTCCGTCTGCTTGACGGCGGCTTCATGCGGGCGCTCCGGCTTTCCGCCCGCCGAAAGCGACACGCATCCGGCGAGCAGCCAGCAGCACAACAACCATCCCCACCGTCTCATTGTTTGACACCTGCCTTTTGCCGCAACAAGGGGAAAGACGAAAAGAAGGCAAAAAGGCGGTAGCCGTTTTTGCCTCATTGCGACGACTGCACGATTTTGATATGCTCTAAAATTGTTTCGTATGGCACATCTTGCACGCCGCTGTACGTCTGAACCACTTTTCCGTCTGGCCCGACCAAATAAAAGCTGGTGCCATGCACGACTTGATCGCCATTGGCCGGCTTTTGCACGATCGTTTTAAAGCTTTTTTGCGCCAGCTCGCTGATTTCAGACGGGCTGTATCCGGTCAGCAAATGCCAGTTTGATAGGTCGTCTGTAAATTGTTTCGCATACGCCGCCAGTTTTTCGGGCGTATCGACTTCCGGATCAACGCTGAAGGAGACAAACTCGACATCCAGTCCTTCTTTCTTTGCCATTTGTTTTAATTTCGCCATATGGGCCGTCATCGGCGGACAAACGGTCTCGCAGTTTGTAAAAATAAAATCGGCGACCCACACTTTTCCTTTTAAGTCGCGAAGCCCAAACGGCTTGCCCGTCTGATCGACAAACGTAAAGTCCTCCACCGGCCAGTTTTTGGCGTCCGGAATCGTTTTTCCGCACGCCGCCAGCAAACAAACGGCTGCCATCATCATGATTCGTTTCCACATCCACTGCTCGTCCCTTTCATCCTGTATCGCTTTGTTTCAAACTGCGCCCGACCCCTTGTGCTCCCCTTCTTCCGTATAATACATCAGCGCAAGCGCGCCGGGTCCGGTATGAATCGAAATAACCGGCGTCGTTTCAACAATGTCAACCGGCACAGAACCGATCGCCTCAGCGACTGCTTCTCTCAGCCGCTCCGCCCAGCGCCCGGCATCGGCATGGGCAATGGCGACCGCGCGCACCGGCGCTTCCGCCTTCTCCTCAACCAACCGGCCCGCTAAATCGGCGATGGCTTGCGAAAAGCTGCGCACGTTCGACACCGGTGTATACAGCCCGTCAACAAGCGCAGCGATCGGCTTGATGCGCAGCAACGAGCCGACGAGCGCTTTGCCGCGGCCGATGCGGCCGCCTTTCGCTAAATGATCGAGCGTATCGAGCACCACATACAGCCGCGTACGACGGCGCACGTCGTCTAAGCGCCGGATGATCTCGTCAACGCTTCGACCCGCCTTCGCCAAGCGGGCGGCTTCAAGCACTTGGAATCCAAGCGCATACGAAATGAATTGGGAATCGACGACCGTCACGTTCGCTTTGGTCAGGGCCGCCGCATGCTCAGCCGAACGGACCGTGCCGCTCAGCTCGCCGGCCATATGGATCGATATGATCTCGCTTCCGTCCGCCCCGAGCCGGTCATAGACAGCTAGAAACTCACCGACCGACGGTTAACTCACCGACCGACGGTTGCGAGCTTTTCGGCAGTTCACGCGCTGCCTTCATCTTCGCCATAAACTGCCCTGGTGTGATCGTCACCCGGTCGACAAACGCCTCGCCGTCAACCGTCAAATGAAGCGGAACGACTTCAATGCCGTGCTCGGCGAGCACCGAAGACGGCACATCAACCGTCGAGTCGGTCACAATTTTTACTTTTTTCATTGATTCACTCCTATGCCTGGCGTCATCTCGTTTCCATTATATAATGAAACCAGCGAAAATCCCACCCAAAAAAAGTTGTTTTGCCGCAATGGGCAAAACAACCATCGTTACGCGTTATGTTTCAACACTGTTTCTTTAAAGATCTGTTCATATACCGGCCATTTCAGCACTTTCTTCAAATGTTCGCGGAACGAGTAAACGGAACGGTTTGTTCTCGACCGATACACTTTTGCAATAAACGCCTCCAAGCGCAGTTGGACCATGAATCGGTACGTATTCTCTTCCTCCAATACTGGAATTTCGATAATCTTGACCTTCTGCCCATACGCGTTTTGAAACTCGAGGCTTTTGAATAGCAAAATATCAATCCTCTTTTTCACCGATTTACTTTTATTATACACCAATCCGGTGAAAAAGTATGTCGGAATGCGGCGAATTTGTTCCGACTTTTTTCGTCTTTTTTCGTTAGATCAATAAATGGAACAAGTTCGGGTCTTTGTTCACTTCTTGGAACGGGAAGCCTTTTTTCTTCATCCGCTCGATGAGCGGCGCGTAGTCTTCGCGCCGTTTCAGCTCGATGCCCACAAGCGCCGGTCCGCTTTCTTTGTTGTTTTTCTTCGTGTATTCAAACCGGGTGATGTCATCGGTCGGCCCAAGCACTTCATCCAAAAACTCACGCAACGCCCCAGCCCGCTGCGGGAAGTTGACGATGAAATAGTGCTGCAGTCCTTCGTAAATCATCGAACGCTCTTTGATTTCCTGCATCCGGTCGATGTCGTTGTTGCCGCCGCTTATGACGCAGACGACTGTTTTGCCTCGGATTTGTTCCTTGTAAAAATCAAGCGCGGCGATCGGCAGCGCCCCTGCCGGTTCAGCGACAATGGCGTTTTCGTTGTACAGCTCCAAAATCGTCGTGCATACTTTTCCTTCCGGAACGACGACGATGTCATCAAGCACCCCGCGGCATAAGGCGAATGTCTTTTCCCCGACCGTCTTGACGGCAGCGCCGTCAACGAACTTGTCGATTTCATCGAGCGTCACCACATGTCCGCGCTCGAGCGCCGCTTTCATCGATGGGGCGCCAGCCGGCTCGACCCCGATGACTTTGGTGGACGGAGAAATGCTTTTCACATACGTCCCTAGTCCGGCCATCAATCCCCCGCCGCCGATGCTGGCGAACAAAAAGTCGATCGGTTCATCACAGTCGTTTAACACCTCGACGCCAATCGTCCCCTGTCCGGCAATGACGTATTCATCATCAAACGGATGGATGAACGTCCGCCCTTCCGCCTCGGCGCACTTCACCGCTTCGTTGTATGAATCGTCAAACGTGTCGCCGACAAGCACGATCTCGACCATGTCTTTGCCAAACAGCTGCACTTGCGACACTTTTTGCCGAGGCGTCGTCGCCGGCATATAAATTTTCCCGTGCACGCCAAGCGCCCGGCATGAATAGGCCACCCCTTGGGCATGGTTGCCGGCGCTGGCGCATACCACCCCGTTTCTCCGCTCCTCATCGGTTAAATGCTTCATCCGGTTGTACGCCCCGCGCAACTTAAACGAACGCACGACTTGCAAATCCTCGCGCTTTAAGTAGACATTGCACTCGTAGCGCTCGGATAACAGCGGATTTTTTTGCAGCGGCGTATGGAAAACAACATCCTTCAGCGTATGATACGCGATCAAAATGTCCTCGACGTATACCGCCCCTTGCTTCCGTTTCAGCTGTTGTTCCATGCTCTCGTTCCCTTTCTTTTCTAAGTTGTCTTTGATTTGTAGATTATATCACAAATCCGCAAAAAGAAAAGGGAATTTTCGAAAAGTTTTTGAGTGAAGATGGGCTGGCTCGCGATCATCGCGATTATCCCGCTTTACCGGACGCTTCCGCCGACCGGATTCACGCTTTTGGACTGACGCCATCCGATGAGCGCCGTCCTTCCTGCTCGAAACCTCTCTCTAGCCGTCCTGCCAGACGGCAACGCGGCGAATTGTGCAGCATATGTACGGCGAACTACTTCTTCATGCGCAAGCGGACAGAAAAAACGACCGGCGCTATGCCCGGTCGTCCTCTTTTTTGAACTCTTCTTCCTCGGCAAATTCCGTCGCCCATCTTCCTTCATCATACCAGCGGTGCGCTTCTTCCCGTCTTGCTTCTTCGTGCACATGGTTTTCCATATACAAATGGAAAAACGCTTCAACCGCCCCGATCGCCAAGGCGCTGAAAAACGCGCCGTATGCCATGTTGACGGACGGGGCAATGAGGGCAAAGCTGACCGGCCAAATAAGCAAAAAGGAAAGCGGCACGTCAAGAGCGGCAGCGACAAAATGGCCGACGCGCGGCAACACGAACAGATCGCCGATCATATAAGAAACAAGCGCCGTCACGATCGTCATGAGTGAAATCAAGGAAAGCGGGGCATCGAAGATCGTAAACATCGAAAACAAGACGACGCTCCAAGCAGCGAGCTTGACGACAAACGGAACGATATGTTTCATCGTCTTCCTCCATTTCCATTGTGGTTCTATTGATTATCGTTCCTTTTTCGCCCCGCTTCTATGCAGAAACACGTTTTCAAAATGTTCCGATCTCAAACAAAAAGACGCCCCGTTTTTGGGGGCGTCTCGCAAACGTTTCGTACGCCAACGACAAACGCATATCCATGCCCGTGTCCCATCTATTTCGCCTTTTTCCGCTCATAAATGATAAAGGCGTGTTCATACGGATTCTTTTCATCTTTCCCTCCTGGCGTATAGGAAACGATTTCCCATTCATCGTCAGAAATGGGCGGATAAAACGTATCGCCGGGGAAGGAAGCAAAAATTTTTGTCACATACAGCCGGTCGACAATCGGCATCGTCGCCCGAAACAGTTCGGCCCCGCCGATGATAAACACTTCATCAGCGCGCGATGCGATCCATTGCTTGACTTCCTCGAGCGAATGAAGCACAAGGCAGCCTTCCGGACGAAACGAGCGGTTGCGCGTGACAACGACGTTATCGCGGCCGGGAAGCGGCCGGCCGATCGCTTCAAACGTCTTGCGCCCCATCACGATGGCATGGCCCATTGTCACCCGTTTAAAATACGCCAAATCGGCCGGCAAATGCCAAGGCAAGCGGTTGTCTTTGCCGATCACCCGGTTTTCATCCATTGCCACAATGTGCGAAATCATCGCGTCCTCTCCTTTACACAGCCACCGGTGCTTTAATCGTCGGATGCGGGTTGTAGCCGACAATTTCAAAATCGTCGTATTCGTAATCGAAAATGGACGGCGGCTTCCGTTTGATCACGAGCTTCGGCAGCGGGCGCGGCTCGCGCGTCAGCTGCAGTTTCGCCTGTTCGAGATGGTTTTTGTACAAATGGACATCACCGCCGGTGAAAATGAGTTCGCCGACATCGAGATCGCATTGCTGGGCGATCATATGCGTCAACAGCGCGTAGCTGGCAATGTTAAACGGCAGCCCTAAAAACGTATCAACGGAGCGCTGCTGCCACATGCACGACAACCGACCGTTCGCGACATAAAACTGAAAGGCATAATGGCACGGCGGCAGCTTCATCTCGTCTAATTCCGCTACGTTCCAAGCGCTCACAAGCAACCGGCGTGAATTCGGATTTCGTTTGATCTCCTCGACGACCCACGCGATCTGGTCGATTGTTTTCCCGTCCGCCCCTTTCCATGAGCGCCATTGCGCGCCGTAAATCGGGCCGAGATCGCCGTTTTCGTCCGCCCACTCGTCCCAAATCGTCACGCCATTCTCCTGCAAATAGCGGACGTTCGTATCGCCTTTTAAAAACCAAAGCAGTTCATAAATGATGGAGCGGATATGCAATTTTTTCGTTGTCACGAGCGGAAATCCATCTTGCAAGTTGAAGCGGAGCTGGCGGCCGAACACCGACAGCGTGCCGACGCCCGTGCGGTCTTCTTTTTCGACGCCGTTTTCCAAAATATCCTCCAAAAGCTGCAAATATTGCCGCAATGTTCTCACCTCACGCTCTATCATACCATAAAGCGACGCATGGTGAACCACTTGTCCATAAAAAAACGAGCCTTTTACGAGGCCCGTTCCGCCAATCCGCGGATCAACGCATATGTTCTCGGCGCTGCCGCCCGCAACGTTTGCCGCGTCTTGTCGCTTGCATAATAATAGGCAAACGACTCGGCAAAATACTCTTCCGGATAAGTCAAAAAATAATATTCGCCAGGAAAGAGCCGCGGCGCCTCCTCCCGCCAAATCGCTTGAAATTCGTCCGTTTCATGAATGCGGTCAAATACGATGTAATCGAGCGAATGAGCAAACTCATGCAGCTCCAAATTGACCGAGCCATGCCCTTTTCCTTTTTCGCTATGGCCGAGGCGGACAAGCACTAAATGCGACCCACCGATGCCCGGCACGTCATCCCATGTTTTCGAACCCGGCATATAACCGCGCGGCGTTTTTCCGCGCAAATGGCGGGCCGTCGGCTCATCGGTGATCGGGCCGGTCAACAGTTGGATGTAAATATGGTGGTCCGCCGCCTGCTCTAAAATCGTGCGATCAATGCGGGCGAGCGTCCGGATCATTTCATTCGCTTCAGAGGCGGAAAACTCCGTCTCCGGCACGATGATGATGCGGCCAAGCACATCATGAGACGGAACACCCCTAAGACCAAGGCTGCTTTCTTCAAGCAGCACGCCATGGGCAGCCGGATACGGTGAGAACGATAGAAGCGGAACGGCGAACAGCGCCGCCAACAAACTAGTGAACAGCCGTTTCATCGTGGTTCCCCCGCTTCTTTCAATCTATGAAAATCATATCATAGAACGAAGCGGGAAAAAACGCGCAAAATCAGGAAAGAACCGTAGGCGATTATGTACGCCAGTTCGGCGGCGTATTTTTTGACCAGTAGATTTTCCCGAGTTCATGATGGGCTTGAAACCCATCATCGCATGTATGATAGTGAAACTGAAACCAATATCCGTCTTGCGGCGGATGTTCGCGGCGGACGTGGAAGCGAATGACATCTTCTCCCGTATCGGCGCGGTAAATATGGAAAATGCGTTCTCCTTGCCCGCCAGACGGATTTTCCGAAACAGCCAAATAGCGGAGCTCCTCTTCCGGATAACGATCGGCAAGCTCGGCGATCACTTCTTCCATGCGCGGCAAAATGACGGCGCGAAACTCATCTTCAATGACCGGAGCGATTTTGCGGCCGAATTTTTCATGGGACTGGGCAACGGCCTTTTCCATCGTCCGCTCAATGAATTGAGCTCGCGTCAACGAAACCGCTTCCTCGGCACGACTTGTTGGACTGTGCTGCCAGTCGGAAGACGATGCATCATCTGACGGCGGATCTTTGGCCGCGAGCAGCGAAGCGGGCGGTGTGACGAGTCCAAACGTGCAGACGGTAATGGCGGCAACAAGCGTTTTTCGAAGCCAAGACGGCAGCTTCATCGCCTTCACCTCCCGCTACCGCCGATCAGCGGCCAAAGACGCGAACAAGCCGGTCGCTTTTAATTTTGCGACCGCCCGGCGCAACACTTCTTCCGGCTGGACAAGGGCGATGCGCACATACCCTTCGCCGCTCGGCCCAAACGCGTGCCCAGGCGTCACAACGACGCCGGCTTGGTCGATGAGCGCCTTCGCAAACGAAAGCGACGTCCATCCGTCCGGAATTTTCGCCCACACGAACATGCCGGCTTGCGGACGGTCAACCGTCCAACCGATGTCAGCGAGTCCATCCACGAGCACATCGCGGCGCGCTTGATACATCATGCGGCTCTGGGCGCAAAAGCCGGCGCCATGGCGGAGCACTTCCGCGGCCGCTTTTTGCAGCGGCCAAAAAATGCCGTAATCCAAATTGGACTTAAACTCGGCAAACGCACGAATCACCTCGGCATTTCCGCATAAGTAGCCGACCCGGCAGCCGGCCATGTTGTAGCTTTTTGACAACGAATTGATCTCCACGCCAACGTCCTTTGCGCCTGGAACAGAAAGAAAACTCACCGGTTTGTTTCCGTCATAATACAGCTCGCCGTAAGCAAAATCGGAAACAACGAGGATATCGTACCGCTTCGCAAACTCAACCACTTCGCGATAAAATGATTCTGTCGCTACGGCGGGCACCGGATTCCCTGGAAAGTTAAGAAACATGATCGCCGCCCGTTTGGCGATGTCCTCCGGGATCGCACGCAAATCCGGCAAAAAGCTGTTTTCCTCCCTCAGCGGCAGAAAATACGGCATCGCTTCCGCCATCGCCACCCCCGCCGCATACGCCGGGTACCCGGGATCCGGCAATAGAATGACATCCCCCGGGTCAGCGAACACCATCGGCAAATGAACGAGCCCGTCTTGTGACCCGATCACGTACGTCACTTCCGTCTCTGGATCGAGCACAACGCCATGCGCCGTCCGATAATAATCGGCGACCGCTTCATGAAACTCGCGAATGCCCTTTAATGTGTAGCCGTACGCATTCGGCTCGTTGGCGTAGCGGGCGATCGCCTCACGCACAAACGGCGCCGGGGGCAAATCCGGGCTGCCAACGCTCAAGTCGATCCACTCGTCATGAAGGTGGCGCTGCTTTTGACGATACGCCGTCAACTCGGCGAAAATCGATGCCGAAAACGCGTTCATTCGTTTCGCTTTTTTCATTTCGTCTTCCTCTCCCTTGACAAGACAAAAACTGCATTTTCTTTTTGCTTTTGTTGGTATATACTTTTATCATAGTTCCGAAAGAAGACACCCGCTTCAACCGCGTGAAGGTTGCAGCCCAGCGATCAGCGACAAATGGATGTCGGTTGGCGTCAGCCAAAACACATGATAAAATCAAGGTATATCATGTTCTTTGTGAACTGGATATAGGGGGTTGCATGGAGAATATCCAATGCGAAAACCAAGCAAAGCCTTCCATGCGTAAAATATCCAAGGCGCGAAAGAACTCCGAATCGTCGGATGCCTAGGGTTGGGACGACCCGAAGTCACGCTCAGGGAGACGAAAGAATGCTTTCGTCGTGGAACTGAGAAGCTCCCACTTCAAGCAAAGCGAAGTGGGGGTAGTTCACATGAATAGTGTATCATAGATTCTCAGCGAAAATATAGACAGAAAGGCGGGAAAAATGAAACATGAACACGATCTTTTTTGCGGCCAGCCTCATTACATTGCTTTACTTTATTTATAGTTGTATCGCCAACGCCTAAACGCTCTTGGCGATCCATCCAGCTCCCTTGGCATTCTGTTGGATGCGAAGGGAGTTTGCGCATGAAAACGACAAAAGGAGCCCCGCATCGGGAGCTCCTTTTTAATCGATTTTTGTTTTTTTGCGGGCAGAGTCAAGCTCGAACGCGCCTGTCTCCGTCTCCGTCGTGCCTTGCCCTCGAACATCTGGGGCGCTGACGCCCGTTTTCGAACGATCTTTTTTCCGCTTCGGCACGCCCGATCACCTCCGCCCTTATCGTTCCCGCCAACGCGCCGTTGTATGCGGAACGAAAGCGAATCAACGCAAGCGGTTCGCTCCTCGCTCGCACCGCATCAGCCGCAATATTTGTCAAACGCAGCCAAAATATTTTCCATCACGTCCTCCATCGAGTGAAACTCGATGTCTTCGCGCGGAATGAAGTGAACGACTTCTTTCCCCTTTAAGAGCGCCATCGACGGCGAAGACGGCGGATAACCGACAAAGTACTCGCGCATTTTCGCTGTCGCTTCCTTATCCTGGCCAGCGAACACCGTCACCAAATGGTCCGGCTTTTTCTCGCTCCGCAACACCGCCTGCGTCGCCGCGGGGCGCGCCAATCCAGCGGCGCAGCCGCACACTGAGTTGACAAAAACAAACGTCGTTCCTTCCACTTGTTTCATAAACTGCTCGACTTCTTCGCTTGTGCGCAATTCGCGGAAACCGGCGCGGACAAGTTCATCGCGCATCGGCTGCACGAGTTGGCGCATATAGTCTTCGTAAGCCATTGACATTGCCCTCATCCCTCCACATTCATCATCGCTGCGCTATCAGCATACTATATTTTCGTTTGAAAAATCAATGAAGAGAACCGTCCACGGCCGCATGTCTCTAAACGGCATCATTCAGAACAAACGGGGCTAAACGCACCCGTTTGGCCGCCATCAAACGAGCGATTTCGTTTCGCTTTCTATCAACCGCCGCGGCCATTGTCAGCGACCAAACATATACTATGCCATCGATGGCCATGAAAGGAGCGTGCACATGGGATACATTGAAGAACTGCGAAAAATCATTGGAACCCGGCCGATCATCTTGGCGGGAGCCGGGGTCGCTGTCACCGATGAATGCGGGCGGATTTTATTGCAGAAACGCCGCGACGGCTTATGG
>NZ_LDPD01000018.1:57397-66028 GCF_001026865.1 Geobacillus sp. ZGt-1
TGGAGTTGGGGGAGTCCGCAGAAGAAGCAGCCCGGCGGGAAGTGTGGGAAGAAACAGGGCTGGAAATCGGCAAACTGGAACTAGTCGATGTGTTTTCTGGAAAAAAATATTTTGTTCGGCTGCCTAATGGAGATCAATATTACCCAGTCACTGTTGTTTATCTCACCCGTGATATCCGCGGTGGAGAACTGAAAGAAGACGGGGAAGAATCGCTGGAAGTGAAATTCTTCCCTTTTCATGAATTGCCAAACGAACTCTCTCCTCTTGTTAAAGATTTTATCGAACAATATTTCAGGGGATGACGAGCCAAGCCTTGGAGCTCTCTCCAAGGCTTCACCATTGTTGAAAACACTCTTTTCTAAGAACCAAATCCGCAGCTGGAGGGGCAAAAAAATTTAGAAGCCCATTTTAATGGTAATAAATTGAAGAATAATCGGCGCACCTTTTGGCGGCGGCTCGGCTGTTTTCAACGTCAGTTTCCCCTTTTCCACCTCATACAGTTTTTCCGGTTGCAGCACCCCATTAATAAACAAGTTGATCCATGATACATGTTTCGGATCTAAAATACCGCGGTCGCCGTACTCTCTCAGTTCATCGCCGTCTGTATAGACGGTTTTCACTCCGTCTGATATGGTGTTATACTGGTACGTTTCCGCCTGCAAGACACGCGGAGGGAAGTGGAGCGCCACACGGAGGGGAATGGTCAGTACAGCATGGGTCCAATCGTATACTTTGGAAGCAGCAATCACATGTTTTGCTGTTGAAGATGTCCGTTTCATTCGTTTGCTCACCCAAACACACCATATTGTTTCGTGATCATTTCACTCCGCAAGATATTTTGCATTAGTATATTCACCTCCCATCTTCAAAGTGAATAGCAAACAAAATGGCAGGTTAATGAACGGTAGTAAAAAATCACTATATTCCACTTAATTCCGTCTATTATAACAGGATCATAAAACGACCAAATTCGTTTAAAATGTTTGTTTCATAATTCAAATTCACTGGTAAAACAGGCTGGTATAGCAGGGCAAAAACATCATTTTTCTCCCATTACGGCAATCGCCGAGCCATCCTCTGTAATTAATCCATACAATAAAATGAACCTATGGCACCGGCTGATTGCCAACAGAGTTCCAGATACTAAAAAGAACGGATGATAATTGGCTCAGCTTCGGGGCCACAGCATGTTAAACACAAAATGGAGAAGGGGAGATTGTATGGCTTTGCAATTAATTAAATTGTTTGTCGCCGCTACTACCACGACAGAGGTTGCACCAGACGTCGCAAGATTTTTTTACATCACAACAGCTGAAACAGCAGAAGGAGCAACCTTAACGATCGACGCAGCCAGCTTTTTGCAAGACGACGGCAGCCAAGCGACACAGCTGCCAGCATTGGCAACTAACAATAGCTACTTTAACGTGTACATTAACGGCGTTTTGCAAATGGAAGGGATATCGACGTACACCCCAGGAGCTACCGGCGTCGGGTCACTGTCCATTACCGTCCCGACCGGAAGCGGCTCGATTCCAGCTAACACCCCGGTTGTGCTCGAAATTGTCCAATTCGCTCCAAGCTCCAACACTACTGTGACGACGTAACAGCCGTACTCTTTTCGATCATAAAAACAGGCGCACCGATGGGCGCGCCTGGTTTACTGTTCTGTTTCGTTTTCTTTCTTCCGGCTCTCCGTCATTTGCTTCCACACAGACCCTTTCGCTTCTTCGCCGCCTTCGATCCGTTCAATGGCCATTTTCACTTGCAAGCTCACTTCAAACTCCGGATCGTTTTCCGCCGCTTTCAACGCTGGCAGCGCCGATTCGTCGCCGACTTCGTACAAAAACATGGCCGCGCGCCAACGGACGAGCTTGCTTTCGTCCTTTAGCGCTTCGATCATGGCCGGAATGGCCTCCGGATCGCCGATGTCGGACAAACAGTCGCCGGCGGTGCGGCGGACAGCGACAGCAGGATCTTTTAACGCTTCATACAAATACGGAAGCACCTTTTTGCCGCCGATCATGCCGAGATACGCCGTCGCCAGGCGGCGAATCGCCATTTTTTCATCCTTGAGCGCCTTGGCCAACACCGGGATATCGTCCTCGGTCGGCTCGGCCATCTGTTCGAGCGCGGCATACCGTTTGCGCCAATCCGGGTCATCGAGCATCTCGCTCGTCACTTTGAGGCTTGGACGCTTTTGCACCGTTTTTTCCTGCTCGCCGCGGCGGAACATGTTGACGATCCGCTCCAGCCGCTCGGGCGGATAGGCTGCCGACAGCTCATCGACCATTTCGCGGCCGATTTCCTCAAACGTGCCGTAGCGCACTCCTTTTTCGACCCATTTGCGCTCAAGCACAACATTTCCTGCGTATTTTTGCGCCTCAATGACCGCGTCCATAAACGGTTTCGGCAGCCCGACGCGGTGTTCGCGCTCCCCATCGACAAGCTTCACTTGCATCGGCAGACCGTACAGCATTTGCACGAACACTTTCACTTCGCCGAAATGTTCGTTTCCTTTCGGCTTTGCCTCGGCGCCGTCATCCACTTTCTCGCCGAACACTTCGCGCACTTTCGCCAAAATGTCGCGCCAGTCGTATTTCGGATGGCGTTCAATAGCCAAAAAATCAGCGACATGGTAAATGCCTTTCACTCCGTCAATGCGCATCAATGCTTGAATAAGCGGCGGCGCTTCGCTGATGTTGTCCGGTTTGTAGTTATGGCGCGTGCCGGAAGGCAATTCTTCATCAAGCAATATTTTCATCGTGTTCGGGCTTGGCGTCGGCTCAATCGCTTGAATGCGCAAGCGTTACCCCTCCTTGCCTTACAGCAGCTTTTCAATTTCCTTTCTCAGCTCGCTTGGCTTTGTTTGCGGTGCGAAACGAGCTACAACCTTGCCGTTGCGGTCGACCAAAAACTTCGTGAAATTCCATTTGATCGCCTTTGTTCCCAATGCCCCCGGCGCCTCTTCTTTCAAATATTGAAACAGCGGATGGGCGTGATCGCCATTCACATCCACTTTCGCAAACAGCGGGAACGTCACACCATAATTCAACTGGCAAAATTGCTCGATTTCCTCTTCCGTCCCCGGCTCTTGGCCGCCGAACTGGTTGCACGGAAAGCCGAGCACAACAAACCCGCGATCGCGATATTCGTCATACAGCTCCTGCAGTTCTTTATACTGCGGGGTGAAGCCGCAACGGCTCGCCGTGTTGACAATCAACAGCACGTTGCCTCGATAGACGGAAAGCGGTTGTTCCTCTCCGCGAATGGTTTTGGCGCTGAATTCATATACACTCATGATTTTTCACCTCATCTCCATCATAGCGGATTTCATGGTTTGTTTCTACTTTTTGCATCGTTACTGCCCGGCGAACAGCTGCAATTGTTCAAGTGATGAAACCATATACGGCACCATCTCCGGCAAATCGGCGGCGTTTTCCTCATAAATGAGGCGTGCAAATTCGACCACGGCTTCATTTTCATACGGGCCGCGTTCATGTGGAAATGGAAAGCGGAGCGTTTGCCGGATGATTCGCTCCTCCCCCCAAATCGTCCGCAGCGTTCCTTCAATGAGCGCACAAACGGACGAGCGGCGAACCGGAAGGGTAAACAGAAGAGCGAGCCGACAGCCGGCCCGGCCGTGATAGAGCCGCTCATTGACCAGCTCAGCAAAATCAAGCGAAAGCCGCGCGGTGCAGACGACGAGCGGATCGGGCGCATCATTCAGCCGAAATGAAATGGCGTACTCCCGAAACAAACGGGCCAAATCGACAAGGTCGCGGCGCTCGACCACGGCAATGCGCCCTTGCAAATCCGCGTCATATACCGCCCCTTCCAACACCGTTTTTAAATTGTCAAAGGCTGTCGGATCCAATCGGAATTCCCCCTTTTTGTTCACCAGCTGTTTAAGGTCAAAAAAATCAATTGAAGAATGTTGACAAAGTTTTTATAATTAAGGTATTTAGTAACGAGACAGAAACGGAGGGGACACCATTGCCAATCAACATTCCAAAAGACTTGCCGGCGAAAGAAATACTCGAACAGGAAAACATTTTCGTGATGGACGAAGAACGGGCTTACTCCCAAGACATCCGGCCGCTCAACATCATCATTTTAAACTTGATGCCCGAAAAAGAAAAAGCAGAGACACAGTTGCTGCGGCTGCTTGGCAACTCGCCGCTGCAAGTGAACGTCACCTTTTTGCGCCCGGCGACCCATGAGCCGAAAACGACAAGCAAACATCATTTAGAACAATTTTACACGATTTTCCCGCACATCCGCCATCGCAAGTTCGACGGAATGATCATCACCGGAGCCCCGGTCGAGCAATTGCCGTTCGAAGAAGTTACGTATTGGGATGAGCTGACCGATATCATGGAATGGACGAAAACGAACGTCACGTCAACGTTGCACATTTGTTGGGGAGCACAAGCTGGCTTATACTATCACTACGGCATTCCGAAATACCCATTGCCGGAAAAATGCTTCGGTGTGTTCAACCATACGGTGGAAGCGAAAAACGTGAAACTATTGCGCGGTTTTGACGATGTGTTCCGCATGCCGCACTCCCGCCATACCGACGTCAAGCGCGAAGACATCGAAAAAGTGCCAGATCTCACAATTTTGTCCATGTCCGACAAAGCCGGCGTTTGCCTCGTTGCATCGAACGACGGGCGCCGCATTTTCTTAACGGGTCATCCAGAATATGATGCGACAACGCTCAAAGAAGAATATGAACGCGACTTGGCGAAAGGGCTGCCGATTCACATCCCAGAATCATACTTTCCCAATGATGACCCAAGCCAGCCGCCGCTGAACACATGGCGCTCGCATGCCAATTTACTGTTTGTCAACTGGCTGAACTATTACGTGTATCAAGAAACGCCTTATGAATGGGAATGAAATCAATATATGCAATCATTTCACTTGAACCATCCCGAAAAAACGCCTTGCTGAAACATATGCAAGGCGTTTTTCTCATTTTGGCCGATTGTTTTCGTGTTTCGACAATCGCCCTGTTCTTTTAGTTTTTTTTGACATACAATACGATAGATTCCACCAGGAGGTGAACATGATGGGCGCTTGGCATGGAAACAGCTTTGCGTTGATTGTCGTTCTGTTTATTTTGTTGATTATTGTTGGATGTGCCTGCTTGGGCGGATATGCCTACTAACCGAAATCACTGATTGCCTTCATCCGGCCGCCGTGTTTGCCAGCATCCGGCCGGCTTGCAGCGGGAAAGCGGGAACACGAACGCTTCCCGCTTTTTTTATGCTGGGCTGTAGACAACCATGCATAGGAATGAAGGCATCGTCCATGCTAAACGTATGACAACGGCAGCCAAAGGAGGTGGAGCTCATGACGAAACGCCCAAACAACGGCAGCCGCAATCAAAACGCGCCAACGCAAGATCCGATGGCCTTGCTTCGCGGCCCGGTTTCCGGCGATAACAGCAAAGGACGTCGGCAAAACAAAATCCAAAATGACAAAACCGATGAAAATGCCTAACCTGCAAAAAAGCGGCTAAAAAACGGCCGCTTTTTTGCTTCTAAAATTCAATCCCTTTCATCGCGGTCCTTCCTTGTTCATAGTCATGCTTGATGAGCTTCATTTCCGTAACGATATCGGCAGCCGCCATCAGCTCAGGGCGCGCCGCGCGCCCCGTGATGACAAGATGGAGCGACGGCGGGCGCGTGCGGATCAGCTCGAGCACCTCGCTGACTGATACGATATCTTCAACGGGAAAGCGGTCAATGGCCAACACATTGTTCAGTTCATCGAGCACAATCATATCATACCGTCCGGAATACACATATTCTTTGGCCACCGCCCAGGCACGCTTCAATGCTTCCCGGTGGATGTCCGGCGTTTTCGTCCATGTGAAGCCGGCGCCGAGCTGACGGACGTCGACGCCAAGGCGCTCTAGGGCCAACTGCTCGCCGTATGTTCGTTCCGGCGATTTCAAAAACTGCAAAACCGCGACGTTCATTCCCCGGCCGACGGCACGCAGGGCAAGCCCCAATGCGGCCGTCGTTTTTCCTTTTCCGTCGCCCGTATAAACGATGACACGCCCGCTACGACGAGGCGTCGGCATCGACCACGCCCCCTTGCCGCTCCGGAAACCATTGGAGCGTCTCACGCAGACGAACGACATCGCCGATGATGATGATGGCCGGATGGGAAATGCCCGCCTGTTCCGCCTCGTCTGACAGCGTCGAAAGCGTCGCCGCCACCGTGCGCTGCCGCTCGGTCGTCCCCCATTCAATGATGGCCGCCGGCGTATCCGACGGCTTTCCGGCCGCCATCAAACGGCCGCAAATATCCGACAAGTTGGCCGCTCCCATGTAGACAATGATCGTATCGCATCCTCGAGTCAGCGCCTCCCAATCGATCCGCTCACTCCGATGCCCGCTGACCATCGCCACCGAGGCGGCGTAATCACGGTGGGTGACCGGAATGCCGGCGTACGCCGGCACAGCGATGCCGGATGTCACCCCTGGAACGATTTCAAACGGAATTCCGGCTTTCACCAACACTTCCGCCTCTTCACCAACGCGGCCAAAAATGCACGGATCGCCGCCTTTTAAGCGGACGACCGTTTTTCCTTGTTGCGCATGCCAAACGAGCAGCTCATGAATTTGTTCTTGAACCGTGTCATGTTTTCCCGGCTCTTTGCCGCAGTAAAGAAGCTCAGCGTCCGGCTTCGCGTAGCGCAGCAGCTTACGGTTGATGAGCCGGTCGTAAATAATGACATCCGCCCGTTCTAGGCATTCGCGGCCGTAAACCGTGATAAGCTTTTCATCACCCGGCCCAGCGCCGACTAAATACACTTTGCCGACGGTCATCGCCCCTTCTCCCCTTTCGCATTGGCCGTGGAAATGCCCGCCGAGGCGAACGTCGCCATTTCGTTCACCATCGCCATTGCTGAAATCAAGAGCGGAAACGCTACCGCCGCGCCGCTTCCTTCGCCAAGGCGCATGCCGAGATCCAAAAGCGGATCCTTCTCTAGCAAACGAAGGGCTATACTGTGCCCCGGCTCTTGCGAACGATGGCCGGCAATCATATAGTCTGTGACGTTCACGGCAAACTGGCGGGCCACAAGGGCAGCCACCGTGCAAATAAAACCGTCAAGCAAAATCGGGATGCGCCGTTCGGCGGCTGCCAGCATCGCCCCGGCCATAGCAGCGATCTCCAACCCGCCGATTTTCGAAAGCCATTCAAGCGGCTTCGCCGGATCCGGCCGATGAAGCAAGAGCGCCCGGCGGATGACGTCCCGTTTATGGGCAAGCATCTCCTCTTGAATGCCGCTTCCTTTGCCAACGATGCGCTCAAGCGGCTCCTCGGAGAGCGTGGCCAATAAAGCGCTCGCAACGGTTGTATTGCCGATGCCCATTTCGCCGACAATAAGCGTGCGGGCGCCTTGTTCAATGATGGATGCCGCCTGCTCGTAACCGACATAAAGCGCCTGTTCGGCCTCGGACGGCGTCATCGCTTCCGTTTTGGCGAAATTGTTCGTTCCCGGGCGCACCTTCTTCTGAATGACACGCTCATCAGCAATTGGCACGGCAACACCGACATCAATGACTTGAAGCAACGCGCCGATTTGCCGGCTGAAGGCGTTGATTGCCGCTCCGCCGTTGGCAAAGTTGTACACCATTTGCGCCGTCACTTCGGCCGGATAGGCGGACACCCCTTCTTCCGCGACGCCATGGTCGGCCGCAAACACGAGCACTCCGGGCGGAGTGACGCGTGGGAGCAGCTCTCCAGTCATACCGGAAAGCGCGGCCGCCACTTCTTCCAGACGGCCGAGGCTGCCGGGCGGTTTCGTCAGCTGATTGATGTAATCACGTGCTTGTTCCACCATTTCACGGCGGATCGGTGGGATGGAAGCATTCATCACGGTCGCACCATATCCCCATCAAGCGGGAATAGGCGCTTCCTCCTTTCTCGTCTATGATTGAGGGGCGAAAAAGCAGCTTTCCCCCGTCACGCTTTAGCGCAGTGGAAGGCCGGCCACCCCCGCTTTACAGAGGAATTCGCACCCCCAAACCGAGCCAATCGCTCGGCAAAAGCGGGCCATATCGGCCGTTCCTCCGCACCACCATTTTCCATATCGATCACAGCCGCTGAAATTGACGCATCATCTGTTCGATCCGTCCGACGTCGACATGCTCGCGGACATGGGCGGCAAGCCGGTCAAACATCGCTTCCTTACGGGTGTGAAACGATACAGCGCCGTGCAACGGAGCTCCCTTTTCGCGGCGAATAGCATTCAAAAAAGCGGTGCGGAACGCATCGTTATGAAACAAATCGTGCATGTACGTGCCCAGCACCCGCTCATCACTGTGCTTCGCCCCTTCATGGCGGCCGTCCGCCTCAATAAGCGGCGCATAGCCAGGAAGCGGCGCCGAGCGGCCCATATGAATCTCGTATCCTTGCACCGAAAACCGCTCGCCCGCCCACGTAAGCATCCCTTCCGTACGGATCGTGATTTTCGTCCGCTCAAGCGTCGTTTCAATCGGCAGCAAACCAAGTCCTTTTACTTCGGGGAGCGGCGTCTCGACTCCATACGGATCGCGGATGACGGCGCCAAGCATTTGGTAGCCGCCGCATAAGCCGACGACTCTCGCT
>NZ_LDPD01000018.1:66207-76506 GCF_001026865.1 Geobacillus sp. ZGt-1
ACAATGCGGGAAGCGAGTCCTCTTTTCTTCATATAAATCAAGTCTTCGATCGTGTTTTTGCTGCCGGGAAGCACGATCACATCCGGCGCTCCAAGCTCGTCGCCGTGCGTCACCAACCGGACGCGGCAGTCCGGTTCGGCCAAAAGCGGGTCGATGTCGGTGAAATTGGCGATTTTCGGATAGCGGATGACGGCGACATCAATCGCTTCCTCTCCCCCGACAGATGAAGCAAACCGCTCAAGCGACAGCGAATCTTCCGCATCGATCGTCAAATCCGGCAAATAGGGGACAACGCCGAGCACCGGCACGCCGGTGTGCTGCTCAAACCAATCAAGCCCCGGCTTAAGCAGTGACACATCGCCGCGAAACTTGTTAATGATGACCCCAATGACCCGCTTTCGGTCCTCAGGCTCAAGCAGCGACAGCGTTCCAACGAGGCTCGCGAACACCCCGCCCCGCTCAATATCGCCGATCAACACGACCGGGGCGTTGGCGAGACGGGCGATGCGCATGTTGACCAACTCGCGGTCGTTTAAGTTTACTTCCGCCGGGCTTCCCGCTCCTTCAATGACAATCCGGTCATACTCGTTCATCAACGTTTCGAGCGACTGACGGATGACGGCCAGCCCTTGGTGGAAAAACTCGTTCCGGTAAGCGAACGCCTGCATATTGCCGTACGGTTTGCCAAGCACAACGATTTGCGATTCATGCTCGCGGCTTGGCTTAATCAAAATCGGATTCATCTCAGCGCGCGCCGCCACTCCGGCCGCTTCGGCCTGAATTCCTTGCGCCCGTCCGATTTCGTTTCCGTCCGGCGTCACGTAGGAGTTTAACGACATGTTTTGCGACTTGAACGGCGCCGTCTTCCAGCCGTCTTGGGCGAACATGCGGCAAAACGCGGTGGCGATGACGCTTTTGCCGGCATCAGAATGGGTGCCTTGAAACATAATCGGCAGCGCCTTAGCCATTGATGGTCACCTTCTCGCATTCGGCGAGCCACCGCTCAACCATCGCCGGGGCGGACGCGAAATGAAAATGGACATAGCCAGCGACAAGCCGGTGCGCCAAATAACCGTCAGGCTTCGTTCCTTTCCGGCCGCTCGTTTCGTAGGCAAACGGCGTCTCACCGCGCGGCTCATAAACGGAGTAGTGAAACTCATGGCCGCGCGCTGTTTCTCCTTCCGGCAATAGAAAATTTCCATTTCGACCGCGCACTTCGCGGTAGCCAAGCGCCGCGAGCTTCGTCTTCATCACGACCTTCCCCGGGATGACGCCCGCCATCTCATAGGCCGAACCGTCCGTCGCAACAAGCTGTTCGGTGAGAAACATAAACCCGCCGCACTCGGCCAACGTCGGCAACCCGTGTTCGATGGCGGCGCGGATCGACTGTTTGACAGCGGCTTGCCTGGCGAGCTCGGCGGCAAACTCTTCCGGAAACCCGCCGCCGATATACAATCCGTTCACCCCATCCGGAAGCGGCTCGCCGGCGAGCGGAGAAAAGTAGACAAGCTCCGCGCCGCAGGCAGAAAGCATCTCCAGATTCTCCGGATAGTAAAAATGAAAGGCAGCATCTTTGGCAACCGCCACGCGCACGCGATACGGCCGCGAAGGGCGAATGAGCGGCGCCGGAGAACAAAGGGCTGGCGCTTCTGCAATCGAAAGGAGCGTCTCCCAATCGATCGTGCGCGCCACCTTTCTCCCCAGATCGGCAAAAAACGAATCCAGTTCGCCGCGCTCCACCGACGGCACGAGCCCTAAATGGCGCTCTGGCAGCGCCAACGCTTCGTCTTGCGTGAGAAACCCGACGACCGGCACCCCGCACGTTTGCTCGACTGCCGCTTTGACGAGCCGAAAATGCCCTTCGCTGCCGACGCGGTTGGCAAATACGCCGGCGAGGCGCACATCGGGGCGAAACGTTTGAAACCCATGGACGATGGCGGCGGCGCTGCGGGCCATGCCGGAACAATCGACGACAAGCAGCACCGGGCTTTCGGTCAATACGGCGATTTCAGCCGTCGCCCCCTCGTCAGAAAGCGGCTGTTTCCCGTCAAACAGCCCCATCACCCCCTCGATGATGGCGATATCAGCCCCTTGACAACCGTTGGCGAGCACCGTTTTGACCGCTTCGCTTCCCATCATCCAACTGTCCAAGTTGCACGCCGGCCGGCCGGTCACAGCCGTATGGTAAGTCGGGTCGATGTAGTCCGGGCCGCATTTAAACCCTTGCACCGTATATCCTTGCTGCCTCATGGCCGCCATCAATCCAAGCGTCACGGTCGTTTTGCCGGCGCCGCTTCCCGGTGCGGCGATGACAAGCCGTCGCATGCCTCTTTCCCCTTTCCCTGCATGGTCGCTTTCTTTTGATGATCGATGAGCGCTACGGAAATCGTCACATTGCCGGACTTCTTTTTCACCAGCGCCAGCCGATCGGCCCCGCTGTACAATTTCGCCGCCGGCTCGCTCACCCCATACGCGCCGGTGTAGCGGTACACCGTTTCCGACGGCGCTTCGATCGGCACCGTGTTCAGCTCTTCTGGCGTATATGCAACCAATTCCCATCTATATTTGTTGACTACCTCCAAAAGTCCTTGTTCATCCTTTTTCAAATCAATGGTGCACACCGCTTTGACGCTTTTGAGCGAAAAGCGCAGCTCATTGAGCGTCTCATGGATGACCGCTTCGATTTCGTCAGCCGATGTGCCGCGGTTGCAGCCGATGCCAAGGGCGATCACTTTCGGGCGATACAAGACGCCGTTTTGCAAAATCGCTTCTTCTTCCGGCGCAAGCAGCCGGTGAGTGACCACAAGCGCCGCCGTCGGGCGGGCAGCGAGCGCTTCCGCGATCGAGCCGTACACGGCAATGTTTTTGGGCAATGGCCGCCCTTCCGGCCACCAGCCGGTTTCCCCCGACTCTTGCACGATCGCGACAGGCTCTTCATTCACGACCGCGGCGCTCACCGGCGTCAGCTTGTCAGCTGATTCCCATTCCCAGCCGAACTGGCGACCGAACAGATCGACGGCGATTGTCTGCTGCACGTCAGAAGCGGTCGTAATGACCGGGCGGGCGCTTAAAATGGCAGCAACGCGCCGCGTCAGTTCGTTCGCTCCGCCCAAATGGCCGGAAAGAACACTGATCACATGTTCAGCCTTATCATCGATCACCACGACCGCAGGATCGGTCTTTTTGTCTTTTAACAGCGGAGCGATCATCCGTACGACAGCGCCGAGCGAAATGATGCAAATGAGTCCGTCATAGCGGGCGAACAACTCCGGCAACAAGGCCCTGACGTTGCCGGAAAACAAGCGGATCCCGTGCTTGGCTTCATCGCCGCGGGCGAATTTATCCGTATAATAAACGTCCGCTCCCGCAAGAGCGCCTCCAAGGCGTCGGGCGATCTCGACCCCGTGTTTCGTAATGGCCACGACAGCATAGGCGCCGTGTCTTTTGTTGTTCGCGNCAGCAACTCCCACCTTACTTCTCCCCCTTTCGATATCCGTGCGTAAACGTGCGGTCGTACAGCTTCGAACGGTAGCCGCGCTCATGAATATGGGGATCGAGCGCCCAACCGGC
The DNA here is from genome assembly GCF_001026865.1 of Geobacillus sp. ZGt-1. NCBI lineage: Bacteria > Bacillati > Bacillota > Bacilli > Caryophanales > Anoxybacillaceae > Geobacillus > Geobacillus sp. ZGt-1. The sequence continues at coordinate 69,778 of NZ_LDPD01000018.1, forward strand.
CAACATGATCGCGTGTTTCGTCACACCATGGCGCCGCATATCGTCAGCCATTGTGGCAACGGTGGAACGAATCACGACTTCATCCGGCCATGTCGCCTTATAGACGATCGCGACAGGCGTATCACCGCTCCAACCCGCTTCAAGGAGCGCCGCGCTTACTTTTTTGGCAAGCGTCGCGCTTAAAAAAAGAACGAGCGTGCAATGATGCTGCGCCAGCTCCTGCAATTTCTCACGCGGCGGCATCGGCGTCCGCCCCTCGGCGCGGGTGAAAATGACCGTCTGCGTCAATTCCGGAACGGTGAGCTCCGCCTGCACGGCGGCCGCGGCGGCAAACGCCGAACTGACGCCGGGGACGATTTCCACTTCAATTCCTTCTTCTTTCAACAAGGCGATTTGCTCAAGCGTCGCCCCGTAAATCGATGGATCACCGGTATGGACGCGCACGACAAGCCGTCCTTGTTTCACTTGCTCCGCCATTGCCGCGACCATTTCTTCTAAATGCATGCCGGCAGTATGGAAAACGTCAGCATCCGGCTTCCGGTAGCGCTCGATCAATTCCGCGCTCACTAGCGAGTCGGTGTAAAAAATGGCGTCGGCAGCAGCGAGAAGCTCGGCGCCGCGAACCGTGATCAAATCCGGCGCTCCCGGCCCCGCCCCTACGATATACAGCTTCACTTTCTCACCACCATCAATGTCAAATATTCGAGTTCCGCTCCGTCGAGCTCCTCGATCTTCCACACGACTTCCTCGCCGGACGTCACTTTCGTCACAACAGCGGCGCGATGAAGCAAGTCGAGTTCCCGCAACAGACGAACCAGCAAATCGATCACTTTCGCCACTTTAAAAAAGACAACGCAATCGTGCTCAAGAAGCACTGCTTTCATCGCCTCAACATCGTCGCGGGCGGGCACGATCGCCACGGTTTCATCACCATCCGCCAGCGGCAGACGAAGCCTAGCGGCAGCAGCGTTGGCCGAACTGACGCCGGGGACGACTTCAATCGGCGCTTCCGGATAGCGGCGCTCCATTACGTGCATCAAATGGATGAACGTGCTGTACAACAGCGGATCGCCTTCGGTCACAAACGCGACATCGCGCCCGGCCGACAGCTCCGCCCAAATGGCGTCCGCCGCCTCGTTCCACTTCGGCTCAAGCAAGGCTCGGTCTTTTGTCATCGGAAAATGCAGGCCGAGCCGCCGTTTTTCCTCTGGCGCAAAATACGCATCAATAATTTGTTCCGCATAGCTTTTGCTTTGCCGCCCTTTTTTTGGATAGGCGATGACATCCACTTCTTTTAGGAGGCGGTATGCTTTCACCGTCATGAGCTCTGGATCGCCCGGGCCAACACCGATGCCGTACAACGTGCCGGTCACTCGTCTCCCTCCCGCTTGGCTGTCATGATATACACCGGATTGAGCGCCTCAAAGCGCGTCAACTCTAAAATGGGCTTGCTTCGCGACACTTGCGCGAGCGTGATGTCAACATGAAATCCACGGCTGCGCAGCTCGCAGCCCGCTTCAGCAAGCGTCTCAACCGTTGCCGCGTTGATCACGATGCGTCCATTTTTCTTCAGCCGTTTCGCACAGACGTCCAACAACGGCGACATCGCGCCTGACGTGCCGCCGATAAAGATGGCATCCGGGTCGGCAAACTCATCGAGCCGATCGGGCGCCCTGCCGTGCACAAGCGTGATGTCAACGCGGAATTTGCGCAAGTTTTGCCGGCAAATCTCGAGGTCGTATTCATTTTTTTCAATCGCAAACACCGCCCCGTCGCGGGCGATTTTCGCCGCTTCAATCGCGACCGAACCGGTGCACGTCCCAATGTCCCAGACGACGCTGTCCGGGCGCAAGCGCAAGGCGCTTACACTTAAGACGCGAATTTCTTTCTTTGTAATCAGCCCTTTGTCCGGCTTGCGTTGGAAAAATTCATCATCGTCAATGCCGAGCGGCCAAATCGGACCAGGAGCGGTTTGCCGCAAAATGACTATATTTAATGGAAGAAACTCGGTTTCTGCCATTTCTTCTAGCTTGAAAAACCGGCATCGCTCATTCGGCCCGCCGAGCTCCTCGCCGACAAACGCCTCATATTCCGTCATGCCGTACTCGAGCAAATAGCGGGCGATGGCGGCCGGCGAGTTCGTCTCATCGGTTAAGATGGCGACTTTGCGCCGCCCGTCGACCCGCTGAGCCAAACCGGTGAGCGGCCGGCCATGGACGCTGACAAACGCCGCGTCTTGCCAAGACTCGCCCATTTTCGCAAACGCCCATTGCACTGAGCTGACGGCCGGATACACGTCGATCGGCAATTTGCCGGCCAAATAGCTGCCGATGCCGTAAAAGAGCGGATCGCCGGAAGCAAGCACGACCGTGTTGCGCGTCTCATGGCGGAGCCGCTCCACCAGCTCCGCCAGTCCGCGGCGGATGATGATCGTTTCTCCTTTGTATTCAGGAAACATCGCCAGCTGCCGTTCGCCGCCGACAAGCAGCTCGCTTTCATCAATCCAGCGTCGATACAGCTCAGGAAGACTTGCTTGCCCATCAGCACCCACACCGATCAACTTCATCGTCCCCATCGGTCTGCACCGCCTTTCCTAATTGTTGTCCGTTCATTGTGTAAATGGACGTCGCCACCGTCAGACCGCCTCCCACTTCGTGAAGCGCCGCCTGGCAGCACGCTTCGCACAAAAGCTCGAAAAACTTCATGCAACCGGCCTCTTGCATCATGTCGCCGACTTGCGCCGCCGTATTCGCGCCGCGCACCGCAGCCACCAGTTCTGGGCCAGCACCTGCCTGCTCGGCGATGGCAGCCAAAAAGCCAAAGTCGACCGGGGCGCTTTTCGAGTGCACCATCATCACTCCTTGAGCGACTTTCGAAAATTTCCCCATCATCCCGACCATCGACACCATCTTGATGCCAAGCCGTTTGCATTGTTTCAGCGTAAAGCCGACAAAATCGCCCATTTCGATAAACGCTTCTTCCGGCAAATGTGGATATTCTTGCATGGCGTATTTCTCGCTCCGCCCCCCGGTCGTGATGACAACATGGCGGCAGCCGTTCGCTTTCGCCACTTGAAGCGCCTGCACGATGCTCGCCCGGTAGGCGGCGGTGGAGAACGGAACGACGATGCCGCGCGTCCCCAAAATCGAAATGCCGCCAATGATGCCTAGTCTCGGGTTCAACGTTTTTTTGGCGATTTCCTCGCCGCCGGGCACAGAAATGACGACCTTCACCCCGCGATGTAGACCGTATTGCGCCAGCACTTCATTGACGGCTTCGCGGATCATTTGCCGCGGCACTGGATTGATCGCCGCTTCCCCGACCGGCACCGGCAAGCCGGGTTTGGTGACGCGTCCGACCCCTTCACCGCCGTCGATATGAACGCCCGGCGACGAGGCCCACGAGACAGTGGAAACGATGAGCGCGCCGTGCGTCGCATCTGGGTCATCGCCGCCATCCTTCACGACCGAGGCCGTCGCCGTTTCGCCATCGAACGAACAAGAGGCGAGCGAAAAGGTCACCACCCGCCCGATCGGAATCCGAATCGTCGCCTCCGCCTGCACTTGGCCAGTGATGAGCGCCGTGAGCGCGGCTTTCGTTGCCGCTGTCGCGCACGATCCGGTCGTATACCCTTCACGCAGCGTTTTTTTCGTTTCCATCGTTCGTCACGCTCGCTCGGCGAGCAGCGATAAAGCATTCAAGGCAGCGACGGTCACGGTGCTTCCTCCTTTGCGGCCGCGGTTGGTGATGAACGGCACATCGAGCTTCGCCAATTCTTCTTTCGATTCCGCCGCCGAGACGAATCCGACCGGCAAGCCGATCACCAATCCCGGCCGCGCCTCTCCTTCTTTGATGAGGCGAATGAGCTCCAATAACGCTGTCGGAGCGTTGCCGATGGCAAAAATGCCGCCTTCCGCTTCTTTCACCGCTTTGCGCATCGCCACAATCGCCCTCGTCGTATTCAACCGTTTCGCTTCAGCGATCACGTCTTCATCAGAAATATAGACGCGCACCGCGCTGCCGAACTTCGCAAGCCGCGCTTGATTGACGCCGGCTTGCACCATTTGCACATCGGCGACGACGAGCTTGCCGCTGCGAATGGCATCAATGCCTGAGCGGATCGCATCCGGGTGGAAAATGAGGCTTTTGCCCAGCTCAAAATCAGCCGATGCATGGATGACGCGCTGAACGATTCGGTATTGTTCTTCTGTAAATGAATGCTCGCCGATCTCTTCATCAATGATTTGAAAGCTGCGCGCTTCAATTTGTTCCGGCTGCACCGTCGCCGGACGAAATGTTGTATGGAAGTCCATGACAATTCTCTCCTTTCTTCATGATCGCTTGCATGAGCGGCCGCTAGAATCCCATTCTTTACACGGCCGGAAGCGGCGCATGCTGCTTCAACGCCTCGAGCACGCCGGCAAAATCGTGATGCACGATGCCGTATGACAACCGTGGGCGGCGGATGACGATGACATCAATGCCGAGCTCCTCGGCGGCAGCGATTTTCTCATCGACAAACCCGACTTTGCCGCTTTCTTTCGTGACGACGACCGTGACGCCAAAATGGCGGTATAGCGCCCGATCGAGCTCTTTCGTAAACGGCCCTTGCATCATGACGATCTGCTCTTGGGAAAACCCGAGCCGCTCGCATTTGTCGAGATTGTCTTTCCGCGGCAGCATCCGCGCAATCACCTTGACGTCCGGGCGACCGATGAGCCTCGCGGCGAAAATGTCGAGCGTTTTGCTGCCGGTCGTCAGCATCACGACGCCGCCTTTTTCCGCCGCCAAGTCAGCCGCTTCTTCATAGCTGTCGACAAATGTCACCTTCTCGGATGAAAACGAAGACGCCTGCCGCTCGTAGCGAATGTAGGGCAACCCGGCGTCTGCTGCCGCTTGCATGGCGTTTTTTGACGCCTCTTCAGCAAATGGATGGCTCGCGTCCACAATCGCTTTGGCCCCCTCGGCTTTGGCCAGATCGGCAAGCTGGGACGCATCCAAGCGGCCGACATAGGCGCGAATGCCGGCCGATCGGAGCTGTTCGGCCGCGTGATCGGTGACGACCGTCGCGGTTACGTTATAGCCGGCTTGTTGGATCATCACCGCCAATTCGCGGGCATCGCTTGTTCCAGCTAACAATAAAATCATCGGACGCTTCCTCCTTCAATGATGGTGATGATGATGGTGATGATGGGCGGCGTGCAGCCGATATTGACAGATGTCGCAATTCATCGCCACCGTTTGGCCGAGCACCTCGTTGAGGCGGTCAAGCACGATCTCCTCAAGCTTCGGATGAAATCCAAAATAGCCGGCAAGCGCAAACGAGATATGCGAGTGCTCAGCTTGGTATTGCGCCATTTGCTGCTCAAGCCGCTTAATCAGGATGCCGGTGAATAAAAAATACGGAAGAACAACGATCCGCCTAGCTCCGAGCATGAGACAGCGGCGGACAGCATCATCAAGCGACGGCGTCGTCACGCCCATAAACGCCGGCTCGATGAGCGCATAGCCGGTCTGTTCCCAAAAGAGGCGGGCGATTTTATACAAGTCGCTGTTCGCATCCGGATCGCTCCCGCCGCGGCCAAGCAAAATGACCGCTGTTCCGTCATCCGGCTGCTCCGGCCGCTCGCCGATTTCTTGCAATCGTTCGCGCAAAATAGCAAATGTCTGCTCATGGACGCCGATGGGGCGGCCGTAGCGGAACACCATATGCGGATAGCGCGCTTTGGCCTCATCGATTTCCGCCGGGATATGCAGCTTCGAATGCCCGGCCGGCAATAAAATGAGCGGAATGACCGCCACTTCCATTGCCCCGGCTTCGGCGCAGCGTTCGATTCCTTCGCCGATCGACGGACGGCCAAATTCTAAAAAACTTGTTTCAATATGAAACGAATCGCGCAAACGCGGCCGCAGGCGGTCGACAAACTGCCGCACTTGCTCGTTCCCTTCCGGGTCGCGGCTGCCATGGCCGACAAATAAAATGGCTCTCATGTTCGTTCTCCTCTCTTATATCGCTCCATCCGAGGTTACTCACCGCATGCCGGCGTTTCGATCTTCGCCGCCGTCTTGGCCTCCTCGTACGAAAAGCGGCCGATTTGTTTCACGCGGGCAAAAAACTTATGAAATCGTTCGTTCGGATGAGCATGTTCTTTGTACTGTTCAATGATGTCCGCCACAATGGCCACCATCTCTTCCGGCGGGATGCCTTCCGCAACGAGCTGGCCAGGATGGGCGTTGCGGCCGACCGTTTTCCCGCCTAAAAACAAGTCAAATTTCCCTTTCCGGTACACAAGCCCGATGTCTTCGCGCACCGCGCCGTAGCATGCCATGCCGCAGCCGTTGATGCCAAGCTTCAACTCTTTCGGCAGCGCCATGCCCCCAAATCGCCGCGCCAATTCCTCGGCATATGGAATCGCGTCTTTTTTCTCTCCATCGCAAAAGTCGCATGCCTTCACCGTCAGCACATCACCAACCGGCATCACCATCAGTCCGACAGCAGCGAGCCGATCGACAAGCCCTTTTGGATCCTCTGTCACCCGCTCGATTTTGATATAATGATCCGGCGTGTACGTCATTTTCCCGTCCGGTCCGACCGCTTCGGCGAGCGCGATGAGCTGTTCCGGGGTGAACTGTTTATTGGCCACCCCTGGGCTCACTGCCGCTTCGAACAGCACGGCGGACGCCTTCTTTGTCGTTCTTCTTTCCAATGCTGCAAGCGCGTCCTCCGCT
>NZ_LDPD01000018.1:76531-77304 GCF_001026865.1 Geobacillus sp. ZGt-1
ACAGAGCGGATGACGGCCGGTTTTCCGTTTGGGCGAATGGCTCCTCCGGCAGCGGAAAAGCGGAAGCTGCCGGTGCCAATCCAGCTTCCTTCGCCGCCGCGTCCACAGCTGGCGGCAAAACCGCAACGGCGGCAAAACCACGGTCTTTCTCGTCGTCGAAAGCGGAGGCAGCTGTAGCAAACGGCTGAAGCGCTCCTCCGTTCCCTTCATCCGGCTCTCTCAGCGGCTTCGTCTGGTCGAGCGCCCATGGCTCTGCCTCTTTGCGCAGCCGTTCATGCGGTTTGAGCGGCTGGACGGCGGCTGCTAGTTGATACTTGCGCTGGTAGCCGCGCGGCGTGATCATCACGCCGTCATGGACGAATGTCGTTGAGTTGCCGATAATCACCGTCGTCAACATGCCGATCTCATGGTCCAGCATATGCGCCAAGTCGGTGAGAACGATATGCTGCCGTTCGCGGTACGCACTTTTCACGAGTCCAACGGGCGTTGTCGGCGCACGATGGCGGAGCAGGATGCGTTGCGCCTCCACAATCTGCCGAGTGCGCCGCCCGCTTTTCGGATTGTACAACGCAATGACAAAATCGGCCGCCGCCGCGGCGTCAATCCGCTTTTCAATCAGCTCCCACGGCGTCAAATGGTCGCTCAAGCTGATCGTACACGCATCGTGCATAATCGGCGCCCCAAGCAATGCAGCGCACGAATGAATGGCGGAAATGCCGGGGATGACTTCGACTTCAATCGGACTCGCTTTCGTCCACCCTTTTTCGATCAAC
>NZ_LDPD01000018.1:79227-81069 GCF_001026865.1 Geobacillus sp. ZGt-1
CTTCATACACGAGCCCCGCCATGCCGTACAACCCGGCGTCGCCGCTTGAAATGACGGCGACCGTTTTGCCGCGCTCGGCCCACTTCACCGCCGCTTGGGCGCGGCTCACTTCTTCGGTCATGCCCGTGCTAATGATCTCTTTTCCAGCAATGAGATCGCGCACAAGTTCGATGTACGTTTTGTAGCCAATGATGACGTCGCTTTCTTCAATCGCTTCCCGAGCCCGTTTCGTCATATGGTCGACGCTTCCCGGGCCAAAGCCGACAATGAGCAATTTGCCGCCCACTTTACAGCCCCCCTCTCCATATCTCGATTATCATCGACATCCCTAACCATATGCTGTAAATCCCTGTGACCGCACCAAGGACATAAAACAGTCGTTCCCGCTGCTTTGCTTTCCAAAATCCCCACGATAATCCAGCCGCTGTAGCAATCGTCGCAATGAGCAAGCCGGCGACAAACAGCACAAGCTGAAGGACAGCGGCGCTCACACGCACTTTTCCGACCGCGTGGGTGATAATGGCTAGCTGGGTCGGGCTTTCGACGCCAATGCCATGAATGATGCCGATGATCAAGGCGCCAGCCCAACCAACATGCGAAAAAGAACGGCAACTGTCCATTTCCCGCCTTCCCCGCAGCCATCGAGTAACCGTATGGCCGAACTCATAAAGGAGCTGAAACCGGCTTTTCACCTCACCCCGCCGAAAAAGAGAAAAAAGCATCATCCCGCCAAGAAGCACAAGCGTAACGCCAACTAAGAGCTCAATGGCGGCGGCTGACGACTCGGAAAGCCGGGCGCCGACCATGAGCGCCGCCACCCCCATGACAAACACGATTGCTCCGTGTCCAATAGCGTACATGATTCCGAGCGCCAACTGCTGTCTTCGCCGCGACTCGCTTCCGACCATATCCGCAATGGCCGCGACATGGTCGCTGTCCATCCCATGACGCATGCCGAGAAATATCGCTAACATTACATAACTGGCCCATTCCATCATTACGTCCTCCTCTTTCGAACGCCAATAACCGACTCCGTCCCACCAAGACGGGTCAACCCGTCTTCACGGTATTCATACGTCGCCCACGCGCGAAGCGGCTCGCCGTTTTGCAAATGGCGATGGACGACCTCTTTTGCCTTCTCCGGTGTCATCAACCGGTACCAGACGCCATCCGGGTAGACGATCATCACACACGCATCTTGACAGCGTCCGTTGCAGCGCGTCCTTGTTGTATGGACAGCGTCGTCAAGCCCAAGGCGGGCGATTTCCTCGCGCACCGCGGTTGTCACGTCATCTCCGCCATGGCGGAGGCACGTCCCTCCGTTGCAAATGAGCACATGATGCTTCATTCCCCGCAAATCCCACGTCGCCACCAAATCCCCCCTTTTGCTAGAATGGTAGAATGAAATGCGGCAGACGGACGGTTTTTCGACAAAAGAAAAAGCACCTCTACAGCAGAGGTGCAGAAAAATGTATACGAAAGCCGTAAACGGCCCAAACAGGGCCCCTAAAGCCGTCATTCTCCCGCACGTCTGCCTATAGTCCCGTAGGCATCCGTCCGATCCAAACAAGGCAGGTCTCCTGACTTAGGATCATCGCTTGGCGGCGTCTTCCCGAAGCATCCTTCAGTGACTTGTTGCCGCAAAGCTCCCCATCACAGTGGCGGGCACCGTGCCGGATTTTCACCGAGCTTCCCTTTTCACCCAAGCCCTAAGCGGGCTAGGCACCTTGTTTGTCTTACCGCCATATATGCGCTGTCATGGAACAAGCATCCGTTTTCATCGTAGTACAACCAATGCGTTGCCGTCAACCGTTTTTTGCCGACAAATCTTTGTTGGCGACG
>NZ_LDPD01000018.1:81123-82625 GCF_001026865.1 Geobacillus sp. ZGt-1
AACTCGAGCGCAACGTCGCGGGCGCCTTTTCCTTCTTTTTGGCATTTCGAGCGGGCGTTCCATTTCAACCAGAACGATACATCTCCAACTTGTCCAGGTCTAAGACAAATCCAGCGCCCAGCAATATATCCAATCCTAACAAACCGTTAATCCCCTCATAGTCCATCCCGCTAAAATCAATTTCATACTCTCTTAGCTGGAAAGAATCTAGCTGAATACAGTCTAATTTTTTTGTAAACGCGTACTCTTTCCCACCGATTCCGTAATAAGCCACAATACGATCGCCCGGCTCTACCCGCAAATGAATATCTTCTACTGCATTTTGAGAAATCACTGTTTTCGCCGCACCAGTATCAATCACCATATTATGAATCAACTTAGACCTTCCTTGATAAACGATTTCGATCGATGCAAACAGCAAGCCTTCACGATATTCAATCTGCATAATGAAATTTCCCTCTCAGGCCAATCGCTCCCCGAACTTTTAAAACAATCTCCTTGTGGCTAGTATGATAAACAAGCTGATTCCCTTTCGATTGCAGCAACTCACGAGTTGCATCCTTGTCCGAAACCGTTCCGATAACAGCCACCTCTTCAATGATTTCTTGATCTCCCTCTAAATGGGACTTTAATACTTGTAATTTCACAAATTGATTTGGATACAATGAACGCACTTCCTGCCATTCCATCTCCATCGCCTCAACCTGTTCGTTGTATTGAACGAGACTCAACCGCAGCCGTCAACCATTTTTCGCCAACAAATCTTTGTTGGCGACGACAACGCCGTCCGCATCAGCGTACACGTACGCCCCTGGCTCCCAGCGGACGCCGCCAAACTCGAGCGCAACGTCGCGTGAGCCTTTTCCCTCTTTTTTGCTTTTCACCGGGCATGTGCCGATCGCCATCACGCCAATCGGCATGGCGCCAATTTCCGCTGAATCGCGGATGCAGCCGTGGATGATGACGCCAGCAAGCCCCCTCTCGCAAGCGATTTGCGCCAGCCGGTCGCCTAATAGCGCGACGCGGCGCGAGCCTTTTCCATCGACCACGAGCACCGTCCCCGGCGGCACCGTCTCCAGCGCTTCTCGGACAAGGACGTTGTCTTCAAACACATCGACCGTCGCAATCGGCCCGGAAAACGCCCGCTTTCCGCCGTACGATTGGAACGGCAACTCGCATACTTGCAACTCGTCTAAAAATTGATCGCATAAATCGGCTGTTTTCATTGTCGCTCTCCCCTTTCATGTTTTGCATTCGCCGTCATTCGCCAAAATCCTTCTGCCTCAGCAGTTTTTTGTCGACGATCTTTCATTCGAACGACTGACACGAACGCGGCGATGTGAACCAAACCATTGTGTGGCGGTTAATCGCTTCGATGTATTCCACCGATCGCATTGAAACCATAAAAAACGGCCCCGCGCCGATATATAGCGGAGACCGTTTTCACCGGCTCAAAGCCCCTCCGGTTTGACCAGACGTTCAGCTGGGCTAGCTGGATTCGA
>NZ_LDPD01000018.1:82661-92830 GCF_001026865.1 Geobacillus sp. ZGt-1
CGCTTGGCTATAGCCCAACGTTTTGTTGTCGTTTACAGTATGCGGCATGATAACGCACTTTATGCATCAAACTGAATATCCCTTTGCTTGATGTGCGAAACTATCGGTACAAGCATCCTTTCCCCACTATATCACCTCGTTTTTCCCTCGCACTTGTTTTCCCGATATGATAACTGGAAGGGGAGAGATGTATATGCGCCGGATCACGGTTTTTCGCTTCTATCTTTGCACATTGTTTTTGTTATCGTTGCCGATCGTCTTAGCGGCCGCGGCTGCCTGGCAGCCATCCAGCCAGCCGAAAACCGCCGTCATCGCCCACCGCGGCGCGTCCGGATACGCGCCGGAGCATACGCTCTCATCCTACCGCCTTGCCGCCCGCATGCAGGCGGACTATATCGAAGTCGATGTGCGCGCAGCCAAAGACGGGAAGCTCGTTGCTCTGCATGATGCGACGCTCGCCCGGACGACAAATGCCGAAACGGTCTACCCGCGCCGTGCTCCGTGGCGGGTAAAGATTTTTCGTTCGCTGAACTGAGGCGGCTGGATGCCGGGTCGTGGTTTCATCCACGCTTTGCCGGCGAGCGCATCCCGACGCTTGATGAGGTGATTCAGATGCTGAAAGCGGAGCGTGTGGAAGCCCCGTTGTACATCGAAACGAAACAGCCCGGCATCGAAGAGGCGGTCGTCCATCTATTGAAAAAACACGGTTTCCTGCAACAGCGCCGCGTCATGTTTCAATCGTTCCACCCGGAAAGCTTGCAAGCGCTCCGGCCGCTCATCCCGCACGGCATTCGGCTCATTCAATTGGTCGGCGAGAAGGAAGCGCACAGCGGCCGCGACGAGCTGCTGCAACAAATCGCCGTCTATGCCGATGGCATCGGCTTGCCGCTTTCGGCCGTCACCGAAGAGTGGGTGCGCGCCGCCCATGGCCGCGGGCTCATTGTTCACGTCTATACCGTCAATGAACCACACGATCTCGCTCGCCTATGCGCCATGGGCGTTGACGGCCTGTTCACCGATTATCCAGACCGCCCTGGCCGCATTGCCGCCTGCCGTCGTCTGCCCCGCCATTGACCGGCCTTCAGGGAGCCAGGGGGAGCTTATTGTTTACATAATGTTATTATGGTTAATAAAAACGAAAATCGTTCCCATTTGACCCGATTCGGTGTATCATTTGAGAAAAAGGAGGCCAGATCATGTGGACGATCATCGATTACGAAAACGGCCCATTTACCGTGACGACGGACCGCCGCCGCGTCCAGCTTGAGCGCGTGTTTGACTTCCTTGCCCGCTCGTATTGGGCGAATGAGCGCAGCCGCGAAACGATCCTCAAATCGCTTGACCATTCGCTCTGCTTTTCCCTTTTTCACGGCGACAGGCAAATTGGCATGGCGCGCGTCATCACCGACCGGGCGACGTTCGCCTATCTGTGCGACGTGTTCATCGATGAAGCATACCGTGGGCAAGGTCTCGGGAAATGGCTGTTATCATGCGTGCTCGCCCATCCTGATGTCGCCGCTGTCCGCAAGGTGATGCTCGCGACCAAAGACGCGCACGGGCTGTACAGGCAGTTCGGCTTTGCCGCGCCGAGCGAGCCGGAGCGGTTGATGGAGCGGATTCAAGAGCCGCGAACGGAGTAAAGGGCAAAAAAAGGCGGGCCGCCATCGGTCCGCCTTTTCGCCAAACCTCCCATCCCCCAACGCCTGTTGCCTTCGTCACCGCTTCGGAAACTGAAACGACAATTTCTTCTCGTTTTCATCCCAAACGAGTATGGCGTCAAACGTTTTCCCGCCTTTTTTAAACCCTTTTATGACATTTGTTTTCCCTTGCGCCAGCAGCTTTTTCACATTCGCCGCCGAAATCGATTTGCCGAGAATGCGTTTGGAGATCGTAAACGAGCATTTTGTTTTCGCGTACTGGTCGCAACCGTACAACGTTCCTTTGTCGATGACGGTCCCGCCGCAAAGCGGGCACGGCCCAAGCTTCTCACCCATCGTTTTTTTCTTCCTTGTCCGCTGGATCGAGGCGGTGTCAACCCCTCTGAAATTCCAATTCGGCGCGGCGGCGATGGCGTCAGCGACCACTTTTTGCGCCAACTTTTTCACCTGTTCCATAAAGGCGGCGGGCGAGGCGCTCCCTTCGCCGATTTCGCTTAAGCGCTGCTCCCATTTCGCCGTCATTTCCGGCGAGGCGAGGATCGTGCCGCCAAGCGCCTCGATCAACACTTTCGCCTTGTCGGTCGCGTACACGAGGTTCTTTTTCACTTCAATATACTTCCGCTCTTTCAGCATGGTAATGATCGCCGCCCTTGTTGCTTCCGTGCCAAGCCCTTCCGTTTTGGCGAGCACTTTTTCCAGTTCCTCATCGNNNAAAAATTTTCCCGCCGTTTTCATCAAGGTGATGAGTTCGCCTTCTGTATACCGTTTCGGCGGCTCGGTCTTCCCTTCTTTCACCTTTACAGCGGCCGCTTTCCCCGCCTCCCCTCGCTCAAGGGGAGGCAGCGCAGCATCTTTCTCCTCCTCATGCGGGCGGATGACCGCGCGCCATCCTTCCTCGACGACCTGCCTTCCTTTCGAAACGAAGCGAGCCCGACCGTCAACGAGCGTCGTGACGGTCGTATAATCGATGACCGCCGCCTGGTGGTGGGCGGCAATCAAGCGGCGGACGACCAAATCATACACCTTCCGCTCGTCGTCCGACAGCTTCTCCGGGGCAACAACTTGTTCAGTCGGGATGATCGCGTAGTGGTCGGTGACTTTTTTCTCGTTTACATAACGCTTATTCTGTAAAATCGACGGCTGCGGCAGCGGAAAATACGGCGCGTACGCTGGAAACGATGACAACTTTTGCAAAATGGCAGGGAACGTTTCCGCTTCCCCTTTCGTCACATGCATCGAATCGGAACGCGGGTACGAAACGATCCCTTTTTGGTAGAGCGATTGCAGCACATCAAGCGTCTTTTTCGGCGAGAAGCGGTACAGCTTGTTCGCTGTCGCCTGCAGCGTCGATAAGTTGAACAACAGGGGCGGCTGATACGTTTTCCGCTCCGTGCGGACGTCGGCGACTTCCGCCCGTTTTCCTTGGCAAAAGGCAGCGATCTTTTTCGCCATCTCCTCGTCCCCAAGACGCGTTTGGCCGTTTTTATCCGTCCATTTTCCTTCATAACGCTTGTCGCCAATGACAAACGAGGCGACAACTTCCCAAAACGGTTCAGGGCGGAACTGCTCAATTTCCCGTTCACGCCGGACGATCAGCGCCAATGTCGGCGTCTGCACGCGCCCGACGGAAAACACATCATTCATCCCGCGCTCTTTCAGCAACAGGCTGTACACGCGCGAGGCGTTCATGCCGACGAGCCAATCCGCGCAGGCGCGAGCGTACGCTTCCTCATAGAGCGGGCGCGTCGTCTGCTCATCGAGCAGGCGGCGGAACCCTTCCTCGATCGCCTTCGGGGTCAAGGACGACAGCCAAAGCCGCTTCATCGGCTTGTTCACGCCGCTTAGGCGGATGAGGTTGCGCACAATGAGCTCCCCTTCGCGCCCCGCGTCGCCGGCATGGATGATTTNCGTCACTTCCGGCTTTCGCAACAGTTCCTTGACCACTTGAAACTGTTTCGCCTTCGCTTTTTCGATCTCATACTCGAACCGTTCCGGGATGATCGGCAACGTGTTGAGCGTCCATCGCTTCCACTCCGGCCGATACCGCTCCGGCGGGGCGAGCTGGAACAAATGCCCGATCGCCCATGTCATATACGCCCCGTCGGGAAACAAGTCATTCGGCAAAATTTCGATATAGCCTTGCCGTTTTTTCGTCCGAAAAATCGAGGCGAGCGTCGCCCCTTGGTCCGGCTTTTCCGCGATAATGACTTTCATCGCCCTTTCCCCTTACGGCACATCATGCCCCATGGAGCTTTGCAAAATGGCGAACCATTGCTCGCGGGAAAGCGACAAAGACAGCGCCCGCACCGCCCGCTCGATGCGTTCTTGTTTCCCCGAGCCGACAATCGGCATCATCCGCGCTGGATGAACGAGGAGCCACGCGTACAGCACTTCGTCGATCGTCTCAGCGCCCACCTCACCCCGCACTTGTTCAAACGTCCCGCGCAGCCGCACCGCCCGGTCATCGTCAGCGGAAAAAATCGCTCCACCGGCGAGCGGCGACCATACCATTGGCGGAACGCGCTTCTCAAGGCAAAGGTCAACTGTGCCGTCTTCAAGATTTTCCAACCGATACGCCGATACTTCGATTTGGTTGGTCACGAGCGGAAACGGCAAATACGACTGAAGCATTTCCCACTGCGAACGTTTAAAGTTCGAGACGCCGAAATAGCGCACTTTTCCGTCCTGTTTCAGCTGGCAAAACGCCTCGGCCACCTCTTCTGGATTCATGAACGGATCCGGACGGTGAATGAGCAAGACATCGATATAATCCGTGCGGAAATTGGCGAGCGACTGCTCGACCGAGGCGATGATATGGGTTTTGCTTGTATCATATAATTTCATCCCGTATTTTGGCGGCCGCTTGATGCCGCATTTCGTCACAATCTCGATCTGACCGCGCAAGCTTGGCTTTAACGCCAGCGCTTCGCCAAAGCGCGATTCCTTTTGGGTCAGCCCCTTTCTCATCATGAACCTCCCCCACTTATCGAAGTGGGGGTTTCCTGTTTCCCCTTCGGAGGTGGATGCATGATAGGCTGGTTGGCAGCCTATCTGCAGGCAACACCTGGCACCCGTCCCGTTGGGAGCCACAGGCAACATGAGTATCCATGATACTCAAGGGCGGGAACTCGCCATCTACGACTTCATACCTAAGCAATCCGTCGATACGTAAACGGTTTGACCGTAAATTCCAATGGGCGGATTTCACCATAATATACTTTGGCAAATAAATTCATTGCCCCATGGATATCACGGTGTCGTTTGTACCCGCATTGACATGTATAATTTCTAGAAGAAGATTTATTTTTCTTCCCGCAAACAGGGCATGTTTGCGAGGTATAACTTTCATCTTTTTTCTCGATTTGAATTCCTTCGGCATTCAATTTGTATTTGAGATAATCAAATAATTTTCCAAACGACCAATTGGATAATTTCTGATTGGTCTTTTTGTTTCGTTTCTTTTTCGTATTCCGTTGGATTCCTTCGATATCTCCAATGACGACTTCTTTCACTTGGTTTTCCAAACACCAACGAACAAATTGTCTCGTGGTTTTGTGCAGTGCATCCTTTAGTTGTGCCTCTGATTTCGAAAGTACATATTGTTTCGCCCGATTGTACTTTTTCCATTGTTTGGAGCCTGTTTTGCATCTGCTCATGAGTTTTTGCAGTTCTTTTAATTTCTTGTTTCTCAACCGATGAATGCTTCTTATTTTTCTTCCCGTGATAATGAGGCTTTCCCCATTTTCACAAATGGCTGCGATGGTGTGAATTTCCCCTGGGTCAATAGCAACACGGTTTTTACATGGATTTTCTTTTGGTTTTTTCCCATCTTCATACGATAAACAAAGCCACAAACCACGGTCATAGACCAACTCGATTTCTTTGACTTTTCCGTTTGGAAGTTTCTCTTTGTCGATTTTCACCACCAAAGGAGATTGTCGTTTTCGATTCCAAATTCCTAGCGACAGTTCCAACGTTCCGTCTTCATGCAAAACAAACCCATCTTTTGCCCATTTCGTGTTGAAATGTTTTTTCTTTTTGTATGGATATTTGATTTTTTCTCCTTTTTTCCGTGCTTCTTTTGCCCCATCACGGGCAAAGATATATTTATGCACAACCGCCTGGATGCTTTGGCTGTGGATAGAAAAACGACCTTTTGTTGCTTTTTGCAGTTCCGTTTTGGTTATCCATTTTCCTGTTTCCAAATGATGTTCTTTTGCCAAACGAAGGCATTCGTTCCAAACTTCTGCGGAGATACGATTGCATTCAAATAGTTTTTGGATAACTTCTTTCTTTGCCCGAAAACGGGTTTTCAGCGTTCGATACATGGTTTCACCTCCTATGTTTATTGTATTCTATTGCCATCCAAAGAAGAAAGAGAAAAACAGAAAAACCGAACGCCATTCATCCCCCACCTGTAGAGGTGGGGGACTTCTGGCTGATTTATGTTAAATGAAGAACTCATAATACGCAGGTGGCGGGAGTATGTCATTCGGAACTCATTTTCTATTGTTTTCTTGCTTGTTCTGTTTCCCTTGGCCTGCCGGATGGTCGGCTTTCACTTGCGGTGCAGCTGCCTGCTTCAGTTGTTGTGAATGGGAAACCGAGACACGAGACTCTGTTTGTTTGTTCACAGCAACCGCCGCTTGGTGTTTTTGACCGTTTGCTTTGGCGCTGGCAGCAGTTTTATGGTACATATTCCCTTTTGTTTCTATCTTGATCGCTTGCGTGGGGGACGAGTTCGTTTCTATTTTTGTGCTGGTGTTCGTTTGTTCATTTTGTTGAACCGCTGTCTCGTCTTCCGCCGGTGCGCTATTTTTCGACTGTGAGAGCGAAAAATCAGGCGAAAGAAACAGAAAAATAGGAAAGAAAGGGAAATGGTGAGAGTTCCTTCACGGTTTGGCAGTCAACCGCTTGTTTGCTATAATGGAAACAAGTTTGACAAAGACGATATCCGAGGCGGCTCCTGCCAATTTGTTTGGTGGGAGTTTGTTTTTGCGATGAGCGCCCGGCAGGGGAAAACGGGATGGCCAATGCCATGCCGAGCGAAAACGAAAGGAGCAAACCGGTTATGACGGAGCGGGTGGATGATATTGTTGAGGTTTGTTTATTAGCGGGAAAATTGATGCTTGAAAGCGGCGGAGAGACGTATCGGGTGGAAGATACAATGACGCGCATCGCTGCTTCGTTTGGCATGCCGCGCTCCCATGGTTATGTCACACCAACGGCCATTATTTTTTCTGTTGAAGGGACAGACTCAACCAGATTGATCCGCATTTCCGAGCGTTCGACTGATTTAGCGAAAGTGGCGGTCGTGAACGATATTTCACGTGTAGTCGCCGTAAATATCAGCATGGTCAAACGTCGTAATGCCGCGCTCAAGACAAAATTCAATGAGCCCGAGCAGCTGCTCGCGCGAATAGCCCCAGTCCGCAAGCCGACAACAGCCGTGAATGAGGCGGGAAAAAGTCAAATCGTCCGCTAAACGGATTCGTTCCATTGATCGTCTCCCTTTCTTTTTTTGGTTTTGGCTAAAATCGTTCCGCTTGCGCATACTACCAACAAGAGGAAAAAACGGAAAGGACGTGATGATATGAAGCGCTGGCTTCTTGGGCTCGCCGCCGTGCTTCTTTTGGCCTCCCCATGGCCGACATCAGCCGCCGAAACTGCATACGAATGGAATGTGGCCGACATTTACCCATCCGAACACGAATGGATGCGCGACTACAAGACGGTGAAAAACGCCTTGCCGAAACTGGCGGCGTTTGAAGGGAAGCTTGACGATGCGAAGACGATCGCCAAACTGTTCGCCCTAAACGAACAAACGGCCCGCAAGCTCGAAAAACTGTCGCTTTACGCCCATTTAAAACGCGATATCAACATTGAAGATGAAACGGCGGCCCGGCTCGGGGCAAAAGTGGAAGCGCTCGCCGCCCAATATGCGGCGAAAACAGCGTTTATCGAGCCGGAACTGCTCGCCCTACCCGAGCGGACGCTCAGGAAGCTCCAAAAAAGCAAACCGCTGAAAGCGTACCGCTATTACTTCCATGAGTTGCGTGAGCAAAAGCCGCATACGCTCACGAAACGCGAAGAACAGCTGCTCGCGAAACTATCGCCGGCGCTCGGCGAAGCGGAGAACATTTATGACCACGCCGCCCGCGGCGATTACGAGCCGCCATCTGTCAAGATGCCGAACGGAAAGACAGTGACATTGACCGACGACCAATACGCCGCCATGCTCGAGCACCCGGACCGCCGCTATCGAAAGGCGGCGTTTGAAGCGAAAGCCAAAAGTTATGAAGCCATGGAACAAACCGCAGCCGCGACGCTGTATGCCTCGGTCAAAGCGGATGAATTGTATGCGAACGTGCGCCGCTATCCATCCGGCCTTGCCGCCGCGCTGGCCGCCGATGACGTACCAAAGGAAGTGTTCGATCACTTGATCGCCGCCACTCGCCGCCACTTGCCGGCGCTTCACCGCTATGTCGAACTGCGGCGGCGCGCGCTCGGGCTTGACCGCGTCCATAGCTATGACTTGTACGTGCCGCTCGTCGGCGAAACAATGAAACCGATTCCGGTCGAAACGGCGAAGACGCTCATAGTGGAAGGACTCAAGCCGCTCGGCGCCGACTATATCAAACAGGTGCACCGAGCGTTTCAAGAACGATGGCTTGATGTCTTCCCGCGCCCGAAAAAATATACCGGCGGCTACAACACGGGAGCGTATGACACCCATCCGTTCATCTTGCTCAATTACAACGGTTCGCTCGACAGCGTATTGACGATGGCCCACGAGCTTGGGCACGCCATGCATTCCGTATACACGAACCGCGCGCAGCCGTACCATTATTCCGGTCATTCGATTTTCACCGCCGAAGTCGCCTCGACCGCGAACGAATGGCTCATGCTCGATTATTTGTACAAACAGGCGAAAACAAAAGAAGAAAAACTCCGCCTGCTCATCGAACAAATCGAGCAAATCCGCGGCACGTTGTACACGCAAGTGATGTATTCCGAATTTGAACGGATGATTCATGACAAAGTGCGCCAAGGCGGCAGTCTGACAGCGGACGAACTGAACCATCTTTGGCTTGGCCTGCTCAAAACGTATTACGGCCCGGCGTACGCCGCCGATCCCGGCGCCGCGCGCGGCTGGCTGCGCATCCCGCATTTTTATGACGCCTTTTATGTATACAAATATGCCACTTCGCTCGCGGCGTCGTACACCATTGTGAGCGACATCCAAACCGATACAAGCGGCAAGGCGGTGAAGCGGTACAAACAATTTTTGCGCTCCGGCGCATCCGATGATCCGATCCGTCTGCTCAAGCGAGCCGGAGTGGATATGACAAGCCCCGAACCGATCGAGCGGGTCTTAGGTCATTTCGCCGAACTCGTTGACGAACTCGATCGACAGCTGCCAAGCCAAAACCGTCAGCGGTCTACATGAAAGAGGTGTCCCGCGCCGTTCGGGACACCTTTGTTATTGCGGCGGAAAAAAGAATATCGCTTTGCGCTGCAACGCGCCGAACCGGTTAAGGCGGTCGATCGCGCGCAAAGCGACACCATGCGCTTGCCCCGCAGCCAAGGCGGTTTATTCACTTAAAGATGCACCTGCAATTTTTTCTTTCACCTTGCGGATGTTTTCCATCTTATTGTCCCAGCACGCTTGGCTCAAATCGACGGGATATTGCTCGGGATTGAGCGTCCGTTTGTACTCCTCCCAAAACAAGCGCAAGCTTTCTTTCGCATACGCTTGAATGTCCGGAAGCGGGGGCGACGTATACACGAGCCGGCCGTTGTCGAAGATCGTCACATGCAAATCACGCGCTTCGAAATTGGTGACGAATTTGCTGATGAACGTGTACACCGGATGGAACATTTTCAGCCGCTCTTCTTGCTGCGGGTTTTCGCTCTCTAAGGCGATGTAGTCGCCTTCCGCTTTATGGTTGATTTTGTTGACGATGCGGTACACCCGCTTCAGCCCCGGCGTCGTCACTTTCTCTGGATTGCCGCTGATTTTGATTGTATCGACCATCTCACCGCGTTCGTTTTCAATCGCCACCATTTTGTACACGGCGCCGAGCGCTGGCTGATCGTACGCCGTAATGAGCTTTGTGCCGATCCCCCACACATCGATTTTCGCCCCTTGCGACTTCAAGTTTAAAATCGTATCTTCATCCAAATCGTTCGAGGCGAAAATTTTCGCGTTCGGAAATCCGGCTTCATCGAGCATTTTCCGCGCTTCCTTCGACAAATAGGCGAGATCGCCGCTGTCGATGCGGATGCCGATAAAGTTGATTTGGTCGCCCAGCTCCTTCGCGACGCGAATGGCGTTTGGCACCCCGGACTTCAACGTATCGTACGTATCGACGAGAAATACGCAGTCTTTATGACGGCGTGCATACTTCAAAAAGGCGGTGTATTCATCCTGATACGCTTGAATCATCGAATGGGCGTGCGTTCCGGCGACCGGAATGCCAAACAGCTTCCCGGCGCGCACGTTCGATG
>NZ_LDPD01000018.1:92876-94602 GCF_001026865.1 Geobacillus sp. ZGt-1
CCCGCCGATATACGCTGCGCGCGCCCCCCAAAGCGCCGCATCCATCTCCTGCGCCCGCCGGCTGCCGAACTCCAAAGCCGGTTCGTTCCCGAGAATATGCTTAATGCGCGACGCTTTCGTGGCGATGAGCGTCTGGAAATTGATAATGTTTAAAATAGCCGTTTCGATGAGCTGCGCCTCGGCGAGCGGCGCCTCGATGCGCATAATCGGTTCATTGGCAAACACCACTTCCCCTTCGCGCATCGAACGGACCGTGCCGGTGAAGCGAAGCGTCCGCAAATAGTCTAAAAAGTCGTCGCGGTAACCAAGTTCTTGGCGCAAATAGTCGATGTCGCTGTCAGAAAATCGGAACTGTTGCAAAAACTGAATGACACGCTCCAACCCAGCGAACACCGCATAGCCGTTGCCAAACGGCAACTTGCGGAAAAACACTTCAAACACAGCGCGGCGCTCATGCATACGATCTTCCCAATACGTCTCGACCATGTTGATTTGATATAAGTCCGTATGAAGCATCAAACTGTCATCGGCATATTTTTTCATGAATGTGCAACCTCCAACATACGAATGACTGCGCCGCCGAATGGAGAAAAAGAACGTTCATCGTCTATTCTATCATGTTTTCTCCATTATTCCACTATTTCTGCGCCTAGCGTATGGCGAAAATGGCGGAGCGCCCATTCGTGTCCCGCCGCGTCGAAGCTCGCGACCGCCCGCCGGTGGACGACGATGCGAAAGCCTTTATTGTATGCATCGACCGCCGTATGGAGGACGCAAATATCGGTGCAGCAGCCGACCAAATGCACTTCCGTGATGCCTCTCTCGCGCAATTTCAGCTCCAAATCGGTCCCGGCGAACGCGCTGTAGCGCGTTTTGTCCATCCAGTAGACGTTGTCTTTATGCTTATTTGCTTGATACACCTCTTCGAGCTCCCCGTACAGCTTTCGTCCCTCCGTCCCTTCAATGTTATGCGGCGGAAACAGCTTCGTTTCCGGATGGTAGTGATCTCCCGCCACATGTTTGTCAATGGCGAAGACAACAAAATCTCCACGATCGATAAACTGTTTCGTCACCCGTACAAGTTCTTCTTCAATCGCCTGCCCCGGCTTCCCGCATGTGAGCGCGCCATGATCGGCGATAAAATCGACGGTGTAGTCGATGTTAATGAGTGCTCTCTTCATGAAAATCCCTCCTGCGTGTTTGTCTAACAAACGGGTCTTGCTGTACATTGCCGCTGCTATACTTTTACTCTACTCCAGCATGCAAAATCTGGGCAAGCAGAAGATTGCATAAGAAAGCGAGCCGATGATGCAAAACTCGCCTTCCATCGCTCAGCGGAAAAGTGATTCCTTTCTGACGAATGGTTTTTACGAATATTTACAAAAACAGAAAGTAGGATATGCCGATATGATCCCCCTTTTTTTCAATATCGTTTTTTTGCTCGTGCTTCTTGCCGTCGGTTTATCCGTCGTCTTCCTGAATAAATTTGCGTCAAACCGGATTCGCATGATCAGCTACACTGAGCCTCTCCGTTGGGTGCCGTTCAACAATTATCAGCTGAATCAAATCAACAAAGCGGCGCAACCATAAGCGCAAAGCGAAAATCCCGCGCCTGCTTGAAGCAGGCGCGGGATTTTCACTGATCCGTCAGCTATTTTCCGCCGCTTTCGCCGCTTTCAGCTGACTGCGCAAAATGAGCGACTGGATGATCGAGAAGCAACCGCCG
>NZ_LDPD01000018.1:94898-109380 GCF_001026865.1 Geobacillus sp. ZGt-1
GCCGATGGGACGGAGCTGGCGCCGATAAAGATCATGACCGGCATGATGTACGACATCATCGCCATTTGCGGCATTTGTTCTTCGGCCATCGACGGCGAGAGGCGGAGCGAGATGAACGTCGTCAACGCCGCCAAAACGGGCAAAATGAAATACGGATCGCGGTGGCCAAGCTCGACCCATAGGAACGAGTGGGTTTTAATTTCTTGCGTCCGCGAAATCGCGTAATAAAGCGCCATAAAAATCGGCATTTGAATTAACACCGGCAGGCAGCCGCTCGCCGGATTGACGCCGTGCTTTTGGTACAGCTGCATCATTTCTTGCTGGAGCTTGCGCTGCGTTTCCGGGTCTTTGCTTTTATATTTTTCTTGCAGCTTCAACAATTCCGGACGCAGCTTTTGCATGGCGAGTGATGCGCGGAACTGCTTCAAAATGAGCGGCAGCAAGCAAAAACGGACGATGAGCGTCAGCACGATAATGGCGATGCCGTAGTTGTCGCCAAACCAGTGCCCAAGCGTCAAAAGGAGCTTCGACATCGGGTAGACAAAATAATGGTTCCAAATGCCTTGGCTATGTTCATTGATCGGTTCGTTGCGGTTGCAGCCGGAAAGAAGCAAGACTGCACCAAGCAGCACCAATACCCATTTTTTCATGAAAAGCCCTCCTTACTATCATGTTGCAAAATCATGCCGTTTCATCATAAAGGAAAGGGCCTTCCATCCTCATCCGTTCGGCTTGTCCGTTCCCGAACGGGAATTTTCCGCCGCTGCGGCAAAAACAGCGGGCGCCATGGAAGCGCCGCTCGTTCGGCGCCTCCTCCCGCCTCCCGCTCGCGAACCGAGGCCAACGCCGGCTCGTAAAACAATGATTTCGCTGTCCGATGTGCGCCCATATACCCTTTCATGATGATCCATAACGCGCCGACAAGCGACATATACACAAGCAAATCAATAGGCGCTTCCATGCGTCCCGTCCACCCCCTTTTGCCCCGTCCATCTTCTCTTCTCATACAATAGCAAACTTTCCATCAAAAGAAAAGCAACAATTGATCACATCCGCTCCAAGCGGTGAAATGCCGGCTCGTCAGCCGCCAACATGGCGAGCTCTCCGCTTTCATCAGCCGAAAATGCCGCCTCAAGCTCTTGCTTCGCCTCATCGAAGCGTCCAAGCAGCGCGAGACAGCGGGCTCGTTCGTAGCGAAGTCGAGCATCTTTGGCCATATGGACGCACCGTTCAATGGCAGCCAAAGCCCGCTCAATGTGCCCTGCCGCTTCATAAGCAGCCGCGAGCTGCATATTCAGCTCTTCATCCTCAGGATACCAATCGGCGTAGCGCTCCCAAAGCGCCGCCGCTTCCTGATAGCGGCCCGTTTCCATATACTGTTCGCCAAGCAACATGAGCGCCTCACGGGCGAGCGGTTCTTCCGCCACGATCGCCTCCAGCTGCCGCTCGGCTTTCTCGTGCTGCCCTTCTTGAAGCCAAACGACCGCCTGCAACACGCGCAGTTCGACATCGTCCGGGTCATCAGCCACTAGCCGTTCAAGCCACCGCTTGGCTTCTTGGCGCTTCTTCTCATCGTCGGCCTTCAACAAGTGTTCGACGAATTCACGCGCCAATGAAGGATCCCAAACGCGGGCGAGCGCCCGGCGCCACGTTTTGATGGCATCGTCCTCCAGCTCGATCGCCGCATAGAGGCGGGCGAGCTGCCCATAGGCTTCCGCATGGCTGCGATTGAGGCGAATCGCCTCCTCATACAAATCAATGACGATCGAAAACAAGGAAAACCTGCCCATCCATTCTTTCGCTTTTGTCCACCACCGCACCGGCTCGTCGCTTTCGTTCTGTTCCTCTTCCAAATACGGAAGGAGAGCGGCGGCCGCATTCCGATAAACAACGCTTTTCGCCTCACGGCCGATCTTCAGCCGCTCCAGCCGGTGGCGCAGCTTCCCTAAGCCGCGCATCGTTTTCGGGAATAAGGCGACATATGCCGAATACAACGATTCATCGTCGGGATGGCGCACCATCAACCGCTCGAGCAGCTTGATTGCCTCTTTCGTGCGTCCTTCCCGGCTAAGCACATTCGCGTAATGACGAAGCACTTCACTGTGATCCGGGTCAAGAGCAAGCGCCCTCTCGACCGCCGCCTTTTCTTGATCGCGGCGTCCGAGCGCTCCATATACATACCCGAGGCTGTCATAGTACCACACATCTCCTCCACGCGGACGGGCATCGGCCAACGCCTCAAGCAGCGCCGGAGGCTCTATGATCGCTGCAAGCTGTTCGCTATCCACTCGCAGCGGAGCAAGGCGAATCGCCTGAAGCAAATGCGCGTGCTGCCGCTCTTCGTTTCCTTCTGCCTCATAGAGCGCAGCTAAGCGAAAATGGCAGAGGACAAACGACGGATCGGCTTTGAGACACGCCTCATAATGTTGTTTCGCCTCTTGGTAGCGTCCGAGCGAGGCGCACAGCTCCGCCAGCCGGAAGAGTGAAAGCCAATGGCCCATGGCGGCGGCTTCTCGGTAAAACGCCATGGCCTTGGACGGCCGGCCTTGCCGCTCATAAAGGACGCCGAGAGCGGAATGGGCCGAAGCGAGTTTCGGGCGAGCCGAGACAAGCTGTTTCAAAAACGCCCGGCCGCGCTCTCGAAGAGTTGGCGTTGTCAGCTGGTCGATGTAAAACTCGTACGCTTCTTCGGCATCAAACTCGGCGAGGCGCAGCCCTTCCTCCAACCACGACAGCGCCGTCTCGCGTCCTTCCTCCTCATCGGCGAAACCGTGGGCGATGAGCCATTTGCCTGCATTGAGCCAATATTCGCTGTTGTTGGCAAAACGGGTGCGCTGCTTGATTACATACCGGCGCGCCGCTTCCACATCCCCGCGCTCCGCGAGGGCGGCCGCCAAGCCTAGATGGGCAAACACGTCATCGCTGTCATGGCGGATCGCCTCTTCGTAGCACGAAACCGCTTGTTCCGCCTCTCCTTCCTCCATATAGAGATCGCCAAGGCGGACGTAAAGCGGCGCCAACCGCCAGGCGGCGGCCAATCCCTCTTCCAACACCGCTTTCGCTTTTTCCCGATCACCGTCGTCATCATACAAGTCAGCCAACATCAAATACGGGTACGGTTCCTGCGGGTCGAGCGCTTTGGCGACGCAAAAGCCGCGTTCCGCCTTGCGCCGGCGGCCGAGCTCCCGATCGCAGCGGGCCCGCTCATACCAAAGCTGGGCATCCCGCCGTTCGCGGCGCACAAGACGATCAAACCAGGCGCGCGCTTCGGCAAACCGCTTCGCGTGGAACAACAGCACACCATGGTTCGTTTCGATAAACAAATCGCCCGGATATAAGCTGACCGCTACGCGCGAAGAGATGAGCCCTTTTTCGATATGACCGGCGTACGCCGAGGCGAGTCCGAAATAGCTCCACACTTCCGGCTGATCTGGGTCCAACTGGAGCGAGGTGCGAAAATAGCGAGCCGCCTCTTCGTAGCGGCTGGCAAAAAAGGCGATTCGGCCGCGCAAATAATGGTAGAGCGGGCTTTGCGCCTTTCCTTTCACCCGTTTGAGCACGTCTTCAGCCTTCTCCATTTCTTGCGTGTAGACATACGCTTTCGCCGCCATCAGCAGCAAGTCGTTATGTTCGGGATACTCGCTCAAGACGCGCCTGGTGTAATCAAACACAAGCGGCTTCGCCTCATCGCTGCTAAAATGCTTCATGACATACAGCCATGTGTACGGGATGTGCTCATGCTTGCGCAAAAAGGCGACAAACGCGTCGAAATGCGCCTGCTCGTCCTCATCCATCTTTTCGGCCAACGCATGCAATTCGCGGAAATAGCGGTCTTCCTCTTCGGGGAGCTCGGCGGCGAGCGCCGCTTTTTCCCGGGGAAGCGCCACAATCGACAAATAATGCGTCCCTGCATACCATTTGGCAAGCTCGTCCTCGGAAACAACAAACGGATCAAATAGATTCGGGTCTTGCACGTACAACGCCCCAAGCCGCTCGTCATAGCCAAACAACACCTGCACGTGCGATGACTGTTCATAATCGACGCTTAACAGCACCGGAACGTCCTCATCAATCAGCCGCTTCCAACGAAGCGGCGAGCCGACGAAAAAGCGGCAAACAAAGCCAAGCTCTTCCAAATAATGAACCGTCGTCGACAATTTCGATCCGCGCACATCAAAAATATGTTGGGCCACTTCATCCTGCGTACGGGGGGAGCCAAGCAATCGAAGCATCATTTCCAAACTTGCCGGCACGCAATAGTTATGCTTTTGCACGACCGGCACAAGCGGCAGCACCACCGACCGTTTCCTTTGCCGCCCAAGCGCTCGGGCGTACGGCGTTTTTTCAAGCTGCGGCTCCGCTTTCACAAGCGATTCAAGCTTCTCCCATTCGTCAAGCTGGTAATACAGTTCGGCGCGCAAATGGGCGAAATAACGGCGATGCATATGAAGCGGATTCAGGCGGTCAAGTTCATCCATCGCCGCGAGCGCCTCACGGTAGGCGCGCACATCGCGCAAGCGGCGCACGCGCTCAGCGTAAAACGCCAGCACTTGCGGAAAGCGCCGCCCTCCTTCCTCCAAAACGGCAAGCGCCTCGTGGTGGCGGCCGTCAAGAGCGTACAAATCCGAAAGCAGCAAATAGCACATGTCGCCGCGCTCCGGGTCATCGAGACCGGCGCGAATCACCTGTTCGGCGCGCTTCCGGTCGCCGGTCTCGATATAAAAATAGCCCCACTTGTCATGCATCGGCACCGTCTCATAGCGGGCAACCACATCCATCCATTCGTGCGCCTCATCGATCCGCTGCATATCCAATAAAGCGCGCACCAACGCAAACGCCGCCCGGGCGATCGATTCCCTCGGCTCCTCCACCCGGCCTTCGAGCGCTTCTGTAAGACGCGGGGTGAGCGCCTCTTCCACATCGAGCGGCCGGCGGTTCTCGAGCCACTCATCACACACCCAAGCGAGCGTCTGCAACGTGTTGAACTTCCGGTGGGCGTACCGCGCGACAAGCCCGCTATGCCGGTACATGAGCGCATAATCAAACAGCCGGATGAGCGCCCGAAACGGCTCGATGCTGTCCCATGACGCCATGAGCGGCCGCCATTGAAACAATCCCATGTTTTCTAAATGCGGCCGCACCTGGGCAAGGGCATCCACGATTCGTTTTTCTTCAACGAGCAATGCGATCGGTTTGATATGATTCATACAAAGAAAACTCCCTTATTCTTTTTCCAGCTATTTATAAGTGTAGAACAAGCCCGGCAAAACAGCCACATATTTTTTCACAAAAATACCGACAAACAAAAAATGGCCTCTCCTTTGAACAGGATCAGCCATATACCGATTCGTTTTATCCGGCGTGCTTGGCGAAAAATTCGAGAGACCGTTCAATAATCATCGGTTGATCGTAATCGAGCGTCGCCACATGGTAGCTGTTTCGGAGGCGGACGATCTCTTTCTCCGTCGATGAAATGCCTTGAAAGATGATGTCGGCGTTTCCCGGCGGCACGACGTGATCTTCGTCGGAGACAAAAATCAACGCCGGACAGACGATGCGATCGAGTTTCGCTTTTGTCTGTGCCATCAGCCTAGCCAGCTGAAGAAGCGAAGCGGTCGGCGTTTTCTCGTATGCCAGCTCTTTCACATCCGGATTTTTCAAGTCCGAACCGATCGAATCCAGATACCTCGGCAGCTCGCCCCCGCCCGTCATCCCGGCGGCGATGGCCGGGATGTCGACAGCGGCGTTAATCGGCACGATGCCGCAGATGTCTGGGTGATGTTCCGCCAAATAAAGCGTGAGCGTCCCGCCCATCGACAGCCCGGTGACAAAAATGGTTTGGCATCGTTGTTTCAGCCATCCATATCCTTCTTCGACCGAGGCGACCCAATCGTGGAATGTCGTCCGTTCCATGTCTTCGTAATGCGTTCCGTGCCCTTTTAAGCGCGGCAGGCAAACGGTATAGCCGGCTTTCGCATACGCTTCAGCGAGCGGGCGCATGCTGTGGGGCGTGCCGGTGAATCCGTGCACGAGCAGCACCCCGACCGGCCCGTTTTCGGCGTAAAACGGCTCGGCGCCAGCAGGCGATCCAAGCGGAATTTGAGAATGTCTTTATGATGTACTTGCCGCGCATTTGCGAGCATTGCCTCAATCCGTCATGCGTATCGAGCTGCCCGTCAGGCGCCATGTACAAACGCGACGAGGACGGCATCGTCCTCGTCGACCAAAACGCCTGCCGCGCTTGGCGGTATTGCGTCACAAGCTGCCCGTACAAAAAAGTGTATTTCAACTGGCAAACGAACAAAGCGGAAAAATGCACGCTCTGCTTCCCGCGCATCGAAGCCGGCATGCCGACGATTTGTTCGGAAACGTGCGTCGGCCGCATCCGTTACATCGGTGTGATGCTGTATGACGCTGACAAAGTGAAAGAAGCGGCGAGCGTCACAGATGAGAAACAGCTGTACCACGCCCAGCTTGATATTTTCCTTGATCCAAACGATCCAGCCGTCGCCGCCGCCGCGAAAGAAGCCGGCATCCCGGACGAATGGATCGCCGCGGCGCAGCGCTCGCCGATTTACAAAATGATCGTCAACTGGAAAATCGCTTTGCCGCTGCATCCGGAATACCGGACGCTGCCAATGGTATGGTACATTCCGCCGCTGAGCCCGATCATGAATACGATCGAAGGAAAAGGAAGCCAAGCGAGCGCCGATGACATCTTCCCGGCCATTGATGAAATGCGCATTCCGATCGAATATTTGGCGAATTTGCTGACGGCGGGCGATACGGCGCACATCCGTACGACGTTGAAAAAAATGGCGGCCATGCGTTCGTATATGCGGGCGAAACAAACGAACAAACAGCCGGACATCCGCCTCATTGAATCGCTCGGCTTAAGCCGTGAAGACATTGAAGAGATGTACCGTTTGCTCGCGATTGCCAAATACGAAGACCGCTTCGTCATTCCAGCATCGCACCGCGAAGAAGTCGCTGACTTGTACGCGGAACAAGGCAGCTGCGGGCTTGCATTTGCCGGCGGCCCGGGCGCTTGCGGCACGCTGTAAAAGGAGAAAGAAGGCGAGCCCCGCCCCTTCAACAATGAAATGGAGGATTTACGATGAACAGCGAACAACAACAAACGGTCTTTCTATGTGTATCGTATTTGTTGTCTTACCCGGACGAACAGTGGGCCGAATCGCTTCCTGACTGCCTAGACGCCATCCGCTCGCTTGACGATGAAACCGTCCGTGCGCCGCTTTTGGCAGTGGCCGAACAGCTCGCGGTCACCCCGGCTCGAGAGCGGATGGAGCAATATGTCGAAACATTTGATTTCGGCAAAAAAACGAATTTGTACTTGACGTATATGACAAACGGCGAGCAGCGGGAGCGCGGAATCGAACTCGTCGCCTTAAAAGCGCGCTACGAGGCGGCCGGATTCGCCGTCTCCGATCACGAGCTGCCCGACTACTTGCCGCTCATGCTTGAATGGATGGCCTATGCAGATCAAGAGCATACGACCGCCTTGCTCGCCGATTATGCCGGCCATATCCGCGAAATCGGCGACCGGCTGGCAGCGGCAGGCAGCCCGTATGCACAGCTGTTTGACGCGCTCAATCACACATTCACTCAACTCGGCGTGACGCCGCTCCCGAAAGGAGGTGCAACGGCATGGCCAGCCAATTTCTCTGGGTGATTGTTCCGTATTTGGCGCTTGTCCTATTTGTCGCCGGCCATATTTGGCGCTACCAGCGCGACCAGTTTGGCTGGACATCCAAATCAAGCGAACTGCTTGAAAAACGGCAGTTGCGCCTTGGAAGCCTTCTCTTTCACTGGGGCATTTTGTTCGTGTTTGTCGGCCACGTGATGGGCATTCTCATTCCCGAGCCGTTTTACGAGGCGCTTGGCGTGACAGAAGAGATGTACCACGCCCTCGCCTTGGCAGGCGGCATTCCGGCCGGCTTGGCGGCCTTCGTTGGTTTCGTGATCCTTTTTCGCCGCCGCTTGACGGTCAAGCGCGTACGGGTGACAAGCAGCACCGGCGACTGGGTCGCGCTCGGATTTTTGCTTGTCGTGATCGCCAGCGGGTTGTCGTCGACGTTTCTGAACATCGATTCGCACGGGTTTGATTACCGGACGACAATCGGCCCGTGGTTTCGCGGCCTTCTTACGTTCCGTCCGAACCCAGCTTATATGGAAGCGGTGCCGCTTTGGTTTCAGATTCATATTCTCGCTGCATTCGGTTTGTTCGCCGTCTGGCCGTTCACCCGTCTCGTTCACGTATTCAGCTTCCCGCTCCGCTACTTGCAGCGCAGCTACGTCGTCTATCGAAAGCGAATGCCAAAACAAGCAGAGCCGGTCAACCGCGCCAAGTAAGCGAGCGGCGGGCGTCACATCAGGAACCCTAAACTGAACAGGCGGAGGGGGCAAACCGATTGCCTAACAGCCTGCCTGTCAACTTTAACGGCGGCGGGAACGAAACAACGTGCGCTTCCGCATACCCTAACGATCGCATAACAACCTGCCAACAAATGAACCAATAATAAAAAACAGGATGCCCGTCGTTTGGGGCATCCTGTTTTCCATTTGTTACTTAGTTAATGCGCGCAAACAGCTCCTCTTTCTCCGCATCGGACAACAACTGCTCGGCCATCGGGAAGAGCACGTTCTCCTCTTTCATGAAGTGCTCATCCAAAATATGATACGCCTCAATCACCGCGCCGGCAAGCGTCAACGCCTGCCTGCTGTCGATGTTCTCCGGCAGCTGGGCGGTCTTTTCTAAAAACATGGAAAGGCGCGTTTTCGCCTGTTCGTGTTCGTATTCCATAACGGCGATAGGGCCGGTCGTCCGCCCGATGTACCGAGCCATCATTGGGAACAATACGCCTTCTTCCCGCTCCGAATGCGGATCTAGGGCGGCGACGAACGATTCAACTTTTTCTCTCAAATCAGCGAGCGGCTCACGCCAGTTGCGGTCATTTTCCCCGCGGCCGATCGCCTCCGCTGCGGCAAGCAGCTGCTCCATTTGGGCGCGCAGCGGGCCGTGTTCTTGTTTTAATTGCGCCAGACCGGCGCATAATTTCACCCCTTCAGGGCCGCCCATATGGCAAAATGAATGCATCATCAATTCCTCCTTTTTATGATCCGTCCGTTGTTTCCATTATACTGTGTGCAGCATCTCCATCGTTGTGAGTCATATCACACCGCCGACAGGCAAGCGCAAAAAAAACAGCACGCTCGCCCCCATGAGCGACGCGCCGTAGCAAATCCCCGCCGAACCGTGCTCGCCATCTGCTGGAATGAGCTTCGTTTCATGCTCGCCCCGCCCTTTCATATAAAACAACCCTCAACAGGGCTTATTGTTGAAAATAACGGGCAAGCGTCACAATCATCGCTCCCATCCGCTCATGTTCCGGGGCGATGACGCGATCGACTCCCTCTTCTTCCAATGCTTCTTTTGTCACTTTGCCAACGGCGCAGGCCACGACATCGGTGCGAAACGCGTCAAGCAGCGGTGCAATCTCTTTTTTCTCGCGGGCGAACGAAAAGAAAAAGCGGACTTGCATCGCCGATGTAAAACAGACGGCATCGACTTCGCGCCCGACGATTTCTTTATACAATGTCGCCAGTGTCTCCTCATCCGGAGCGATATGCCGGTATGGCAACAATTCCGTATACAAAGCGCCTTGTTCAAGAAAAAACTGCTTCAAGGCTGGCGCGGTATCGCCGTACAGCTGTACAACAACGTTTTTTTCCGCAAAGTCGTGCCCATAAAGAGCAGCAATCAACCCTTTCGTCGTCCCGTCCTCGCTTGCGGCCACCGGGGTGACGCCGATTTGTTTCAACGCCGTCACCGTTTTATAGCCGCGGGCAGCCACGTTCGCTTCCTTGATCGTTCGATGCCATTGAGCAGCCATTCCCTCCCGGTCGGCCGCTTCCAACAGCGCCTCAAAGCCGATTCCCGTCGTAAATACGATCCAGTCCGGCCGCATGGCGATGACGGTTCGCATTTCCTCTCCCAGTTCGCTTCCCTTTGAAAAGACGGTCCCTTGCGCCGGACGAATGATGGCCGTTCCTCCTTGCTTTTCAATAAGCGTTGTCATTTCGTCCAGTTTGCGTGACGCGCACAAGGCAATCCGTTTGCCATGCATGTCCCTTCCCCCTTATGGTCAGTCGTTCGTCCTTTCCATTCTAAAAGATAGTCTTTGCCTATGCAACAAAAACCATTCCGCTCCCTGGCACATCGCAACGCGAATGCCGCCTTCATTGGGTATAGAGCCCAGCGCAACAGAACAGACCGCAGGCAGAAACAGCCGACCACCATCAAAAAAACACGCGCCCAAAGACGCGTGCCCTCCGTTCAACGAGTATGTACCATGGCCTCTTCTCCCCGACGGTCAAAGGAACCGATGATGCGCGTCGGCTCGACGGAAATGAGCCGGTCCAACGGAATGTTCATCGTCTTTGGCGAGGGCGTAAAACGGCTCGGCGCCCGAGAGCACCGGATATTGTTCGCTCATCTTCCTCTCCCCCTTATCTAGTCAAATCCGTTCCTCTCACTATATTCGCCGCCGCACCTCTTTTTTCCTTTTTTGATCGGACGCCGTTACCACATCGACAACCATGACCGCCACCATTCGTGAAACAAGCCGTTGACGCCAAAATAGACGAATGCGATCCAAGCGATGCCAACCAATGCTTTCTCCATCCCTTTTCCCGTCCGATAGAGCGGCACTTTCCACCGCTTGGACGAAAACGGCCAAAACAGCGGCACCCCTTGAACAGAAAAAAAGTCTTCCACAATATGAAACAAGTAGCCGAGCACGAGCCCAGCGGTAAACGGCGACGCCGAGTCGCGCCAGACGAGGGCGGCAAGCACCCCCCAGACGATGAGCGAATGCGTCATGCCGCGATGGCCGAACGCTTCTTTTACTTTCCCCGCGACGCCGAACGAACGGCGGCCGACGTATGACGACGGCTCGTCAATGTCAGGAAGAAGGCTGCCGATGACAAGCCCCGCCGTATAGGCGGCGGTAAACGGCAGCTTTGTATGCGCGGCCGCCGCCGCGCCGAGGCATAATGTGGCAATGACATGGCTGGAGTATCGCAACGAAATCCCCTCAAACTTTTATCGTTTTCCCCATTATACCACAGAAAAGAATATTTGTTCGTTTCTTTGACGGATTTGTGACAATGATGCCAAGTGTGACAAAGTTAACATCGCGTTATTGACATCATGGCTATAGTTAAAAGTACACAACGCTAATAAGGAGTGAAGCAAATGAAACGAAAACGATCTCCGCTTGCCAACCGTTTCAAATATATTCGGCCGATCGAGCGCCAAGCCGACGGCCATAGCGAAACAACCTACGGCGACCGCGCCTGGGAAGATGCGTACCGTCGCCGCTGGCAGCACGACAAAGTCGTCCGCTCGACCCATGGCGTCAACTGCACGGGGTCGTGCAGCTGGAACATTTACGTCAAAAACGGCATCGTCACCTGGGAAGGACAGCAGCTCAACTATCCGTCGACCGGGCCGGATATGCCGGACTTTGAACCGCGCGGCTGCCCGCGCGGCGCGAGCTTCTCATGGTATATGTACAGCCCGCTGCGCGTCAAATACCCGTATGTCCGCGGCATCTTGCTTGACATGTGGCGCGAGGCGCTCTCCCATCATCCAAACAACCCGCTTGAGGCGTGGAAAAGCATCGTTGAAGACCGCGAAAAAGCGAAGCGCTACAAACAGGCGCGCGGGAAGGGCAGATTCGTGCGCGTCAGCTGGGATGAAGCATTGACGCTTGTCGCCGCTTCCTTATTGTATACGGTCGTCAAATACGGCCCGGACCGCAACGTCGGCTTCTCCCCGATTCCAGCCATGTCGATGGTCAGCCATGCCGCCGGATCGCGCTTCATGCAGCTGATGGGCGGGCCGATGTTAAGCTTCTATGATTGGTACGCCGACTTGCCGCCGGCGTCGCCGCAAATTTGGGGCGACCAAACGGACGTGCCGGAGTCAAGCGACTGGTACAACGCCGGCTACATCATCACCTGGGGCTCGAACGTCCCGCTCACCCGGACTCCGGACGCTCACTTTTTAGCCGAAGTGCGCTACCGCGGCACGAAAGTCGTCTCCGTCAGCCCAGATTACGCCGAGTCGACAAAATTCGCCGACGACTGGCTGTCGGTGAAGCAAGGGACGGACGGCGCCTTGGCGATGGCGATGGGGCATGTTATTTTAAACGAATATTACGTCAAACGGACCGTTCCATATTTTGAACGATATGCCAAAACGTACACCGATTTTCCGTTTGTCGTCACCTTAAAACAAAACGGCGGCGCATGGACGGCCGGCCGCTTCTTGTTGGCGAAAGACCTTGGCAAACAAACGAACAATGCCGAATGGAAGCCGGTCATCTATGATGAAAACACCGACTCGTTTGTCGTGCCGAATGGAACGATCGGCGCTCGCTGGGAAGACAAAGGAAAATGGAACTTGCGTCTTGTTGATGAGGAAACAGAACAGCCGCTTGAGCCACGCCTGTCGTTTTTAGGGAGCGAAGATGAAGTCATCTCGATCCAGCTTCCATATTTCACCGCTGAGGGCGGAAAAACGATCGAACGCGCGGTTCCAGTGAAAAAAGTGCAAACCGTAACAGGAGACGTTTACGTCACGACCGTCTATGATTTGATTTTGGCCAACTACGGCATTGACCGCGGCATCGGCGGCACAGTCGCCCGCTCGTACGATGACGAGGTGCCATTCACGCCAGCATGGCAAGAAGCGATCACCGGCGTCGACCGCGAACTCGTCGTGAAAATCGCCCGTGAGTTTGCCGACAACGCGATCGACACAAACGGCCGGTCGATGATCATCGTCGGCGCCGGGATCAACCATTGGTTCAACTCCGATACGATTTACCGCGCCGTCTTGAACCTTGTCTTGTTCGTCGGCGCCCAAGGGGTGAATGGCGGCGGTTGGGCCCATTACGTCGGGCAGGAAAAGCTGCGGCCGGTGGAAGGATGGCAGACAATCGCCACCGCCCGCGACTGGGTCGGACCAGCGAAATTGCAAAACGGCACGTCATTCTTTTACTTTGCGACCGACCAATGGCGCTATGAAGAGCGGCCGGTCGATGAGCTCATCTCACCGCTGGCCAAAAAAGCGCGCTA
Organism: Geobacillus sp. ZGt-1; assembly: GCF_001026865.1. Lineage (NCBI taxonomy): Bacteria > Bacillati > Bacillota > Bacilli > Caryophanales > Anoxybacillaceae > Geobacillus > Geobacillus sp. ZGt-1. The sequence goes on from NZ_LDPD01000018.1 coordinate 108,066, forward strand.
TTCACACCCTGGCGATTACAACGTCTTGGCCGCGCGGCTTGGCTGGCTGCCGTCGTACCCGACGTTTAACAAAAACGGCATCGAGCTGTATAACGAAGCAGTAAGCCATGGAGCCCGCACGCCGGAAGAGATCGGCGCCTACGTCGCGAAACAGCTGAAAAAGAAAGAATTGCAGTTTGCGATCGAAGATCCGGACAACGAGGCGAATTTTCCGCGCAACTTGATCGTCTGGCGCGCCAACTTAATCTCAAGCTCCGGCAAAGGGCACGAATACTTCTTAAAACATTTGCTTGGCACGACGAACGGCTTGTTAAACGATGACCGCGACAGCCTGCGCCCGGAAGAAATCCGCTGGCGCGATGAAGCGCCGGAAGGCAAGCTCGATCTGCTTGTCAACTTGGACTTCCGCATGGCCGGCACAGCGCTCTACTCCGATGTCGTCCTGCCGGCAGCGACATGGTATGAAAAACATGACTTAAGCAGCACGGATATGCATCCGTTCATCCATCCGTTCAATCCAGCCGTGCCTCCGCTCTGGGAAGCGCGCTCGGACTGGGATATTTTCAAATCACTTGCGAAAGCCGTATCTGATGTCGCCAAACAAGCCGGCTTAAAGCCGATGAAAGAAGTCGTCGCGAAGTGGGGGTAGTTGACTAGACGCATTTGCCGGTTGTAAACAAACAGTTTGCGCGTGTCCTGATACAGCTTGACCGGCAGCACGACCGCTTCCCCTTGATAGGTTTTTACACGCACCGGCTGCTTCTCGGCAATCCACGCCGACAGCTGTTCATACCATTCCATTCTGATTGTTCCCCCTTCTCATCCGATCCTACTTATGATTATAAACGGAAAAAGCGGAAAAAAGGGGGAAAGAAAAATCAACAAATTCGACGAAGGGATGACAAACCGTGTCGATAAATGTTCAGCGCACGGAAATGTTCCGTGCGCCTTTGGAGGTGGTCAGCGGTGGATCAACACACGCGCTGCCGTGCGGTCAACGCTTTCACCGATGACGCGGATTTTTAGGCCATAGTTGGGCACGTTCCGGCCGGCGTCGACGGCCCCTTTATTGTCATACGACCGGCTGTCGTCAAACACCGGCGTCGGCGATGTATCGTTGTCGATCAGCTGTGAGCCATTGATTGCCACGCGGAATGGGGCTCCTTTTTGCAGGCTGAACGCCGCATCGTGCACTTGATAGCGAGTCGACGCTGTCGTATTGCCCGACCATTTTAACGTATGCTGGTCGGCATCCACAACGCCAAGAAACCCTTCGCCCGGATGGACGCCCGTCCAGTTGTTGTCATAGCCTTCA
>NZ_LDPD01000018.1:109412-110591 GCF_001026865.1 Geobacillus sp. ZGt-1
CGAAAGAAGCCGGTCGCCGCGCAAAATATGGGCGAGCCCTTCATCGACGCCGCGGTGGTTGCGCCATTCAAGCAAATAATAATGCTTCGAGCGCGCGATGCCGTCGCTTTTCGCAAAACCGTCCAACGCGAAAGCGCTGTCGCCCTCTGCATCGTCTGTGAGCGCGATTGTTCCATCTGCCGTCACTTGAATGTTGTCAACATACCAGCCAGCTTCCGACACCGCCACATCGGTGATGTAATGGAAGCGAAGGTCAATCGTTTGTCCTGCATAGGCCGACAAGTCAAATTCCGCCTTCACCCAGCCGTTTGACGTACCGGTAATGCCGTTGCCCGGGTTTTGCCCGTACGGATTGTCGGGCGTCGTAATGTTTCCTTGAATTGTTGTCCATTCGTTGCTGCCATGCGGTTTTACTTCTACCGCCCCATAATCCCAGTCTTTCTCAATCGCATACCATGTATCAAATGCCAGCGTCGCCTTGGACGCTCTCGTCAAATCGATCGTCGTTGACATCGTATGATCTAAGTTGTTTCCACTGCCGGAGAAATAGGCATACGCACCGCTTGGCGGGGTCGTGATGACCGTTTCTTTGTCCGGCAAGTTGATGCGCACGGCATCGTTGTTCGTCCCTTTCGTGTTCGCTTCATCGAGCACGACTTCAACACCGTTTGGCGTTACTTCGTTCCACTCAACGGTCGTTCCGCTCAGCCAGTTGCTGCCGGGCATGGTCGACTGCAAAAACTGTTTCGNCCAGGCGCTGAAGCCGGTCGGCTCGGTGCCCGGAATGCGTCCCGCCCAACTTCCGCTTGACATAATCGACCAATAGGCAACTGGCTCGCCCAGACCGGAGTAAATCGTATCGTATTCATCCGGCAGCCCTAAATCGTGGCCGTATTCGTGAGCAAACACTCCTGCCGCCCCGTCAGCCGGCTCAATCGTATAATCGTAAGCCGCCAGTTGGCCGCGCCAATACGGCACATCCGTCGTCGTATTCGGAATGCGGTACACCGATCCTAAATTCCAGCGGTGCGACCAAATGGCATCGCCGCCGAGCGAACCGCCGCCCGATTCTTCTCCGACGCTGGAGTGAATGATCATTAAATGGTCAATCAAACCGTCCGGTTCGCGATAATTGCCGTCGCCGTCTAAATCGTAGCGATCCTCTTGGTCAAACTCACG
>NZ_LDPD01000018.1:110746-111215 GCF_001026865.1 Geobacillus sp. ZGt-1
AATAGCTGCCGCCTGATTGCTCTTCATAATATTTTTTTACTGAGATAAGCTTCTCGCCATTCGGTCCATCGTAATAGCCGTCATCGCCGCCGAAAATCATATCTTCATAATGTTCGCGTGTATAATCTTTATAATACATATCCGTTTCAGTTGGCTGAATGTTGTTATGCGGAAAGTCCGGATACTCGATGAGCAAAACGAGTACACGGTCGACCCGCTTGCCGCCGTTCCATGGCTCCGGCTTGACGGATGGCACGGAAGCCGTTTTCGATTGTCCGAGCTTTTTCCCTTTCCCGTTCAGCACGCCATTTGTCTGCTGTCCGTCCTGCATCGCCTCGGCGCGCTTTGCCTCTTTATCGTATAATTCTCCTTTTCCCCGCGGCATATGAATCGCCTTTTGCCGCAAATAGTCGCGCACTGCTTGTTCCACCTCAGCAGGAGTCGCATCAGCGCGAAGCTTTCCGCTCCG
>NZ_LDPD01000018.1:111433-112730 GCF_001026865.1 Geobacillus sp. ZGt-1
AAATATTATAGAATAATATAAAAAAATAAAGGGTATTTTTTATCAAGAACAAAATAGTTCTTTTTACCTATATTTGTCGAAAAAACGAGATTTATAGCAAAAAAAGGCTATCGATTTCACCTTAACATCCAGACAGTTTTCCAGTTACAATGTAATATATTCGCAGTTTTTGTAGAAATTCTGGTTATGCAGCTTGACGATGGGAAAGAAGGTGCCGCGATGCTGAATATTTTCAAAGACTTTTTGCTCAACTTGTTTTTCATCCTTCTGCCGGTGTTCCTCGTTCCCCTCTGTACGGAGCAGGAGAAGAGACCAAAACGATTCCGCCTTTATTTGCCGACCATTTGTTACGCCGTCGTGATCATGTTATGCATCACCCTCCCGGTCGGAACAGAGAGCGATTTCATCTTCGACTTGCGGCAAATTCCTCTGTGGCTTGGCGGTTTGTACGGCGGAGCGGGGGCGGCGACGGTTTTAGCGTTTACGGCGATCGCCTACCGCTCGCTGTTCGGCGGAGCTGGCGTCTTCGTCACCGTCGTCGTTTCCATCGCCATCGCTGCAACAAGCAGTTTATTGACAAAACGGTTTGTCGAGCTGCCAACCAAACAGCGCACGCTGTTCGCTGCATCGCTCAGCTTCGGCTCTGGCCTATTGACCGTCGCCATAGCGGAGTGGATGGCTGCTGCGGTTTCTCCTCCGCCTTCCGTTGCGCTTATCTTTTTGTTTGTACAGCCCATCAGCATGCTCATCGTTTGTTCGTTTCAGGAAATGGTGCACCATAACATCGCGCTGCGCAAACGAGTGATTCGCGCCGAGAAAATGGAAGCCGTCACCCATTTAGCTGCTTCCATCTCTCATGAAATTCGCAATCCACTCACCGCGGCGCGTGGGTTTATCCAACTGATCGAAGAGCAGCCGCTCGCTGCCGACAAACGCCGCCAGTATGCGCGCATCGCCATTGAGGAGCTTGACCGAGCTGAAGCGATCATCACCGATTACTTGACGTTTGCCAAGCCGGCGCCCGAGACGCCGGAAAAGCTGAACGTGAAGCTCGAAATCGAGCGAGTCATTGACATCCTCCGCCCGCTCGCCAATATGAGCTGCGTCGATATTCAAGCGACGCTTGCCCCATTTTCCGTCATCGGTGAGCGCGAAAAATTCCGTCAATGTTTGCTCAATGTAATGAAAAACGCCATCGAAGCGATGCCTAACGGCGGGACGTTGCAAGTATACGTCTCCATTGACAACGGACGTGTGCTCATCCGCATCGCTGATACCGGCGTTGGCATGACGAAAG
>NZ_LDPD01000018.1:112759-125785 GCF_001026865.1 Geobacillus sp. ZGt-1
GTTGGCATGACGAAAGAACAGCTCGAACGGCTTGGCGAACCGTATTTTACGACGAAAGGCGTCAAAGGCACGGGGCTCGGAATGATGGTCGTCTACCGCATCATTGAATCGATGAACGGAACGATTCGCATCGAAAGCGAAATACATAAAGGAACGACGGTGTCGATTTATTTGCCGCTCGCACCGTCTCCTTCTTCCTCAACGATTTCTGATAAAGAAAAACAGCTGTTTGCCGCCTTATGATATAGCGAAGACCGGCCGCAAGGGCTCTTGTGAACAAAGGTCAACATATCGATATCCTGTATGCCCAGCCATCAAAGGGCCTTTTCTTTTGGTCTGGGCATCTTTTCCTTTAGCCGCCCTTCGCACAGATGAGTAAACTATTTTTGGGTAAAATTCAGGAATAGATCCCCAGTTGCGAACGGATCGCCCTAGTTTAACATCACAGCGGTTTCTGCTACAATACTATCGAAGCGAAACACATCGAGGGAAAAGGAGACAGTTGCATGATTCACGTCAAAACGGAACGGGAAATTCAATTGATGCGCGAGGCGGGGAAGCTGCTCGCCGCCTGTCATCAAGAGATCGCCAAACGCATCGGACCGGGCGTCACAACGATGGAAATCGACCGGTTCGTTGAAACGTTTTTGGCCAAATACGGCGCCAAACCGGAACAAAAAGGATACCGCGGCTATCCGTATGCGACATGCGCTTCCATTAACGATGAAATTTGCCACGGGTTTCCGCGCAATGAGCCGCTGAAAGAAGGCGATATCGTCACGATCGATTTTGTCGTCAATTTGCGCGGAGCGCTCGCCGATTCCGCCTGGACGTACGCCATCGGCGACGTCGGCAAAGACGTGGAAAAGCTGCTTAACGTCACCGAGCAGTCGCTCTATAAAGGAATCGAGCAAGCCGTTCTCGGCAATCGGATCGGCGACATCGGCCACGCCATTCAAACGTACGTCGAAGCGCACGGCTTTTCCGTCGTCCGCGATTTCACCGGACACGGCATCGGCCCGACGATTCACGAAGAGCCGTATGTCCCCCACTTCGGTGAAAAAGGAAAAGGGATGCGTTTAAAGGAAGGGATGGTCATCACGATCGAACCGATGGTCAACATGGGGGCATGGCAAAGCAAAATGGATCCGAACGGCTGGACGGCGCGAACGATCGACGGCTCGTATTCAGCGCAATATGAACATACGATCGCCATTACAAAAAACGGGCCGCTCATTTTAACGACGCCGGCGTAACGGTAACCCCCGGACAAAACACTTTGTCCGGGGGTTATCCATAATTCGCCCAAACTTCTTGCTAACCTATCTATCGTCTCTCCGCCTTATTCTTTTCCTTTTGTTTACATAATAAAATTATGGTTGCTAACCTTCGATCACCTTCACATACAACGTCCGCTGGCGCGGCCCATCGTATTCACAAAAATACACACCTTGCCAGCGTCCAAGCAGCAGCCGGCCTTCGTGAATAATGACGTGCTGCGACGCGCCAACCGTGCTCGCTTTCATATGAGCGGCCGTGTTTCCTTCCATATGGCGGTCAAGCGGATGCTCCCACGGATACGTTTCATCAAAACGGCGCATCATGTCGCGCTTGACATCTGGATCCGCGTTTTCGTTAATGGTGATGCCAGCCGTTGTATGCGGACAATAAACGACAGCGATCCCTTCCGTCACGTTAGCCTGGCGCACCGTCTCCTCGACGAATGAAGTAATGTCGATCATGTCATCCCGCTTTGCCGTGCGGATTGTAAACGAACGAAGCATACATTCCACCACCTGGGCAAACATTTTGTACTTCGCAAAAAAGGTTTGCTACTCTAAATAATATAATACAAAAAATGGAGTGAGAAATCATTGGCCAAGCGCTATGAAAACTTAGACGGCGTCTCGACGCACAAAACATGGGCCGATTTCCGCCGCTGGCAGCGGGAGCGGAAACAAAAACAAAAAGATTTGTCCTACGTCGTGCCGCATGTTTCACCGCCTCAATACGAGCGGCTTCAGAAGCCGAACGGACGGCCGCAGCTCTGCTGGGTCGGCCATTCGACCTTTGTCGTTCAACTTCATGGCATCACCATCGTCACCGATCCCGTCTGGGCGAATTGGATGGGCGCGGCCAAACGCTTGACGGCTCCTGGTGTTCCGCTTGACAAGATGCCGCCCGTGGACGTTGTGCTCATTTCCCACGGCCACTATGACCATTTGCATTTCGGCAGCCTCCGCCGTTTGCACGGTGACCCGCACATATTCGTGCCCGAGGGGCTCGGCCGCTTGTTCCGCCGCCGCGGCTATCGCCGTGTCACCGAACTGTCATGGTGGGAAACGGCCTCCTTTCACGGCGTATCGCTCACATTTGTTCCCGCCCAACATTGGACGCGGCGAACGCTTTGGGATACGAATACGTCGCACTGGGGCGGGTGGGTCATTGAAGCGGACGACGCACCGACGGTTTATTTTGCTGGCGACAGCGGCTACTTCCGCGGCTTTTGCGACATCGGCGAACGCTTTTCCATCGACTATGCGCTCTTGCCGATCGGCGCGTACGAACCGGAATGGTTTATGGGGCCGCAGCACACCACACCGGAAGAAGCAGTGCAGGCGTTTTTGGACTGCCGGGCCCGCCTGTTTGTGCCGATGCATTACGGGGCGTTCCGCCTCGCCGATGATACGCCGAAAGAAGCGCTCGACCGTCTATGGACCGAGTGGCGGCGGCGCGGGTTGGAAGAGGAGCGCTTGCTTTGCTTGAAGCTCGGCGAGGTGATCGATGCCGCCCAAGCGTTGACGGCCCTTTCCCAATTCGACAATTCGTTCAGCCAAACAAGCGCAATCACCATGGTGAAACAAGCGCGGCAAAAGGAATGAGCGCAACTTTATCCAAAAGAGCGAGCCAGTCCGCGGCTCGCTCTTATTCATTGAATTGGCGGTATACGTACGGCTCCTTCGGTTTGGCCACCCTCTCCCATGACGTCACTTTTACATACGGAAGCGTCATATGAAACGGCTGGTAATACATGGTGGATAGCGTACCTTTCACATGAATCCATTCATCATTTTGAAGCGGCACCGTCTTTGGAAACTGAAGGAGCAACCCGTACACCCCTGAATCCGCAACACAATGAATGATTCCAAAGCGAAGGAGAAACGCCTCATTGGCGCGCGTCGTTTCCTCACGGTAAACAAACCCGGTGAATTCAATGTCGCGGGCGGCGAATGCACCGGGAAACTGATAAATCGTTTCCATGGCATTTAAATAGTTTTGATCATTCAACTCCAAGCGAGCAAGACGACCGTATTTTTTCAGCTCTTTTTCCATGGCATTTTGATAATCGTCCCGCCCATAATACATGCTCGTATCCGGACGCAAAAACTGCCGCTGGGCAAACGGATCGCTGCCGTCAGCCGCCATCCCAGGAACATGAATCCCTTTCGCCTTTACGACTTCAGAATCCAGCGTCGCAACGGGAAACAAGAAGGCGGAAGCCAGCGGAAAAACAAAAATAAGGTAATTCACCGCCCGCTTCCAGCGTGCGGACGGCTCATGATGGTGATGGCCGCAGCACTCTTCCCCATGATCGCGCGGTTCCTCGTTGCGGCTTGCCAGCACAAATTGCACAATCGTTAAAAAAGCAAACACAAACATCGCACTAAACGAAATATACGAATACCGCATATTAATGTATTTGCTCAACTCTCCAGTAATATATAAATGAAAAAACAAAAACGCAAACCCAAGCAAAATATACATGCGAATCATGCCGCCACCTCCTTGCTAGATCAATAGCGATCCGGCAAACACAAACAACGTGATATAGGAAATCAGTTTCCACACAAACCGGGCTCGGAATGACTGAAACAACATGAGCGTATTTTTCACATCGAGCATCGGCCCGTAAACGAGAAACGCTGCCAGCGCGTGAAACGGAAATGTGCTTTGAAACGACGAGGCGATAAATGCGTCCGCCTCGGAACAGAGCGACAGCACGAAGGCGAGCGCCATCATGACCAAAGAGGCCGCCACTTTCCCATTGCCGATCGCCACAAGCGCCGACGTTTTCACATACGTTTGCATCGCCGAAGCAATGAACGCCCCAATGATCAAATACTTCCCGGTCGCAAAAAATTCATCGATCGTATGGCGCAGGGTGCCAACGATTTTCTCTTTCCAAGTACGGGGCATCATCGGCATCTCGCGCCGTTCATGGCGCAACTCGCTGCCTTCATGCCGAATCGCCATCACGACACCGACAGCGACGGCGACAGCGCAAGCGAACAGCGCCCGACACAATACCATCGTCCAACTGCTTCCGAAAGCGATATACGTCGAAAACAGCACAACCGGATTGATGACGGGCGCCGTTAACATAAACGGCACGGCCGCGTAAAGCGGCACCCCCTTGGCGACGAGCCGCCGAGTGATCGGCACGATGCTGCATTCGCATGAAGGGAAAAACACCCCAAGCAATGTGGCATAAACAATGGCCAAAAGGCGGTTTTTCGGTATCCACCGTTGTGCGGCCTCTTCACTGACAAACATTTGAATGACTCCGGAAACAAACACCCCGAGCACAACGAACGGCAATGATTCAATCAATATGCTGATAAAAATCGTATTCAGCTGCAAAAACGTGTTCATCATGGGTTCTCCTCTCATTTACAACCGTTCATTTTATCATGATAAATGACCATTGTCATGAAAATTTGGTAAGAAAAATAGCAAACTCCATAACAAAAAAGGCGCTCCGCCTTTGGCGAAACGCCTCTTCTTCTATTATTCTTCCACTTCTTTTTTCCACAACCCGACCATCAATGCGGTTACGATGGAACCAATCAAAATAGCCAAGATATAAAGCCATGCACTGCCTTTGACGATCGGGATGACGAAAATCCCTCCGTGCGGCGCCGGCAGCCCGATATGGAACCACATCGTCAACGCTCCCGCAACAGCCGATCCGACGATAATCGATGGAATGACCCGCACCGGGTCAGCCGCGGCAAACGGAATCGCCCCTTCGGTAATGAACGAAGCGCCCATGATATAGCACGTTTTTCCGGCTTCCCGCTCGGCTTTCGTGAATTTCTTTTTAAAGAACGTTGTCGCCAGCGCCAATCCGAGCGGCGGCACCATCCCGCCAGCCATAATCGCTGCATGCGGCGCAAAGTTGCCAGCTTCAATCATCGCCAGGCCAAACGTATACGCCGCTTTGTTGATTGGTCCGCCCATATCGACCGCCATCATGCCGCCCAACACCGCGCCAAGCAGCACTAAGTTGGCGGTTCCCATGCCGGAAAGCCAATGTTTCAGCCCTTCATTCAACGCCTTGACAGGATCGATGACCACATACATCATAATGACGCCGGTGAGGAAAATGCCGAATACCGGATAGAGCAGCACCGGTTTAATCCCCTCAAGCGACTGCGGCAAGCGGCTGAACAGTTTGCGCAGCCCGACGACCAAATACCCGGCCAGAAAGCCAGCGATCAATCCGCCCAAGAAACCCGCCCCGCCGTTCGCCGCCAGAAAACCGCCGACCATCCCCGGCGCAAACCCCGGCCGGTCGGCAATGCTCATGGCGATGAACGCGGCCAGCACAGGAACCATTAACGCAAACGCATTGCCGCCGCCAATGTCCATTAACAGTTTGGCAAACGGATGATACGACGGATCTTTCGGATCAAACGCTTTAATGCCGAAGGTGAAGGAAAGCGCAATCAAAATCCCGCCGCCGACGACAAACGGAAGCATATTCGATACACCGTTCATCAAATGCTTGTAAAAACCGGTGCGCGGCTTCGCCGCTCCCGCGCTGCCTCGCGCCGTGCTGCTCGCCCGATAAATCGGTGCATCTTGGCGCAACGCCTGCTCGATCAGCTTCTCCGGCTGACGAATCGCCTGGGCGACTGGCACTTGAATGACGTGTTTGCCGTTGAAGCGGTCCATTTCGACTTGTTTATCGGCTGCGACAATGATCGCCGTTGCCTCTTCAATCTCCTGCGCCGTCAGAGCGTTTTTCACTCCATCGGAGCCGTTTGTCTCGACTTTGATCGCCACCCCCATTTCCGCCGCTTTCGCTTTCAGTGCATCAGCGGCCATATACGTATGAGCGATTCCTGTCGGACAAGCGGTCACCGCCAGCACTTTCCGTCGGCCGCCAGATGGGGCGCCTTGCAGAGACGGTTCTTCCCTTTTGTTCTCTTNCTCTTTGAACAAACGGAGGATCTCCTCTTCATCCGAAGCACGCTCCAACCGGGTGCGGAACGAGGCATCCATCAACAGCGACGATAGTTTCGCCAACGCCTGCAAATGCGTCTGTTCCCCGCCTTCCGGGGCCGCAATCATGAAAAACAAATGGCTTGGCTGGCCGTCCAGCGACTCGTAATCAATCCCGGCGGTCGAACGGCCAAACGCCACCGCCGGGCGCTTGACCGCCGCCGTTTTGGCGTGCGGAATGGCAACGCCATCTCCAACGCCGGTCGTGCTTTGTTGTTCGCGCGCCCAAATCGCTCGTTTGAACNCCTCCACATCGCTGACCGCCCCCGCCTCGGCGAGTTTCGCGGCCAATTCATCAATCACTTCCTCTTTTGTCTTTGCCCGAAGTTCAAGAATCATCGTTTCCTTTGTTAACAAATCCGTGACGTTCATCTGTACGCCCCCCTTGATTTCCTCCTATAAACGCACGACGCGGACGCGGTCGACGAGCGCTTCGACTTCCTCTTTCGTGCATAAATCTTCCGAAAACGCGGTCGCGCTTCCGGCGGCGACACTGTAAGCGAACGCTTCCTCGATCGGTTTTCCGCTCGTATGGGCGGCTAAAAACCCAGCGACCATCGAATCACCCGCCCCGACCGAATTTTTCACCGTTCCTTTTGGCGCTTCGGCAAACAGCGTTGCTTCCCGGCCGAAGTAAAACGCCCCCGCGCCGCCCATCGAGACGATGAGATGCTCTACTCCTCTTTCAACCAACCGGCGGCCATAGAGGATGATGTCTTCTTTCGTCAGCACAGCGGCGCCAAACAGTTCGGCCAGCTCATGGTGGTTCGGCTTGGCAAGAAACGGCCGGCAGGCGAGCAGCGCCTCGAGCGCCGGACCGCTCGTATCGACAACAAGACGAACACGCCGTTTCACCGCTCGAGCCGCCAATCGCTCGTACATGTCCGCCGACAGCGACATCGGCGCGCTTCCGGCGAGCACAAGCACATCACCGGCCGAAAGCGCTCCGATTTTCGCTATCAATTGCGTTGCATCGTCATCGGCAATCATCGGGCCTTCACCGTTAATTTCCGTCTCCCGCCCAGCTTTCAGTTTGACGTTAATGCGCGTTTGCCCTGGGACATGAACAAAATCGCAGGCAATGCCTTCTTTCCGAAGCTCGCTTTCAATGAACCCGCCGGTAAATCCCCCGACAAATCCAAGCGCCGTGCTGTCAACATCCAAACGCTTCAACACGCGCGATACATTGATCCCTTTCCCGCCCGGAAATGTGAACGTTTTCACCGAACGATTCAGTTCACCAACATGCAGCTCATCGAGGTGAACGATATAATCAACAGATGGATTCAACGTGCATGTGTAAATCACGGAGCCACAACCTCTACTGTTGTTTTTGTTCGATACAAATCTTTCCACTCTTCATCCAATTCATCGGTGACCAACACCGCTTCATGCAAATCAGCAATTTTCGCAAACGCGCTTTCATTCAACTTCGAATGGTCAGCAAGCACATACGCGCGTTGCGCCAGCTGCATCGCCGTATATTTCACCAGCGCTTCTTCCGGATCCGGCGTCGTATAACCATAGTCGTAATGAACGCCGTTGGCGCCGATGAAGCATTGGTCAAAGCGATACTGCCGCAGCGACTCGATGGCGCCGCGCCCGATCAACGCCTTCGTTTTCGGCTTGATCATGCCGCCGATCAAATACGTCGCCACATTGTGCTCAAGCAACCGCTCGACATGCATCACGCCGTTCGTGACAACGATGACCTCTTTGTCAGCTAAATGTGGAATCATTTCCCACGTTGTCGTTCCCGCATCTAAATAAATGCAGTTTCCTTTTTGGACCAAACTGGCCGCATACGCGGCAATCCGCCGCTTTTCTTCGATATATTTCAACGACTTTTCCGATACGCTTAACTCTTCGCGCTTCTGCTGCAACAAGGCCGCCCCGCCGTGCACACGGCGCAGTTTCTTTTCGGTTTCAAGCTGCGTCAAATCGCGGCGAATCGTCGACTCCGACGCCCCAGTCGCCTCCACGAGCTCTTGCAGCTTGATGACTCCTTTTTGCGCCAACAGGTCCAAAATGAGGCGGTGACGTTCTTCTGTCAGCACACTCCCACCTCCGATCATCGGGGATATCGCTTACAACTCTATCATATCCCAAGATAGTGAAAAAATCAATCAAAAACATTCATTTTCTATCAATATAAATCAAATAAATAATTCAATCAATCAAAATCGATCAAAATCTCATCCATAAGTAAATGTTCCTCTCTACTCCCAGCACATGAACGTCACAGCCCACCGACGCTTGATTTTTCACAGAAAGGTCCATGGGCAATGGTTTGCCCTCCACCCGGGGATTGAAAATCACCGCTTGCCGGCGCAGGATTTTCACGGAAAGCCAAAAATAAAAACACTTGCCATCGGCAAGTGCCTTCTTTCACTTAATTCAGTTGCTCCATCTCGGCAAGCGGCAAATAATGCTTCCGCACAAACGCGATAAACTTCGCCGCATACACCGGATCAAACTGCGTTCCTGCGCAGCGCTCGATTTCCTCAAGCGCCTCTTCAAACGTTTTCGTCGGCTGGTACGGCCGCTCGGTTGTCATGGCGTCAAACGAATCGATAATACACAAAATGCGGGCCAGTTTCGGGATTTCTTCCCCTTTCAGCCCGTACGGATACCCTTTCCCATCATATCGTTCGTGGTGCAGCTCGACAAGCGGAAGCAAATCATCAAACCGCTTCTCCGCCGCCACAATCTCGCGTCCCCACGTTACGTGCTTTTTAATGATCTCCCATTCATGCTTCTCCAACTTTCCCCGCTTATTTAAAATATCGCGCGGCACTTCAATTTTGCCAATGTCATGGATGAGCGCCCCTAAAATGAGCGTCTGCCGTTCATGGTCGGTCAACTCATCAAGACGACTGCCAAACTCCAACGCATATTTAAACACCCGTTTGCTATGGCGGTATGTATAGACATCTTTGGAAAGAAAAAATTTCACTTGCTGCTCGAGCGCTTCCAAATCTTGCTTAAACTTAATCTCATCCAAACACATATTGTGCTTATCATACAGCTGCACGTTGTTTTTCCCTTGCGCCTTGGCGTAATACAGCGCTTGATCGGCGCGATGGATCAATTCCTCGCTTTCGTACATATCTTTTTCCATCTCGGCGATGCCGCACGAAAACGACAGGCAACGATACGGAATATGCTCGACGCCTTCAAAATATGTATCGTTCACTTCTTTGCGCAACCGGTTTAAAAACGCGTACGCGTCTTCTTTCGTCGTGTTGGGCATTAAAATGGCAAACTCTTCTCCGCCATAGCGGGCGACCGTGAAGTTCATCCCTTCGACTGCTTTTTGCAGTAGTTTCCCGAAAAAAGTCAACAAACGATCGCCTTGCAAATGGCCGTTTCGGTCATTGTATTTTTTAAAGTCGTCCAGATCGAGGAACGCCAATGTCAACGGCTGTTTAAGCAGTTTGCAGTCGGAAAACTGCTCCTTGAGCGTTTCTTTGAAAAAGCCATGGTTGTAAAGACCGGTGAGGTGGTCTTTGTTGGCGCGGTTGGAGACTAGTTGGTATAATTGCAAAAATTTTTTAAAGATAAAAGATAACAATGTCACTAAAATAATCAGTAAGAATAGCCCAAAGTATTTTGCTTCCCATAACAAAATAGCTAAAACTAATGAAAGTAATAGAGTAATAGAATAGCTGACACATGCCTCTTTTAAAATTCCTAGTTCTAGGGCCCCTTTAAAGATTTGACCCACGCAGAGAAAGAAAAGCAATATCAAAATAACATTAATCCCGAAATAAACCAGTAAACTAACTAAATAAGGCAGGAGATTGTAGTAATTTATCTTTCCAATTTCTCCGTGGAAAAACAAAAAGGAATAATAGGCACCTGATATCATCAAACAATACATTGAAAAATTAAATAAATGTCTCCAAAAAGACATTTTTCGTCTGTAAAACAGTTCCACAACACTATAAATAAACAAAACTTTCAGAGTAAAACTAATGCCATATAAAAATAAAATAGCAAGATAAATAGATGAGTCCATTTCGGAAAAAAATTCAACAAAATAATGGAACCAACTAACATATAAATTAAAACCCAATCCCAAAGGGATTGAGCAAAGAAATCAAGATTAATCCAAAAGCTGGACAAACCTAAAAATGAAATTATGATAATATAAATTTTTTCTGTTTCTTTAAAATTCAACGCCATATATAACCACTCTCATGTGAATAAAATTCGATTAATAAGACTAAAAAGAGACGCAATACATGAAATCATTTTCTTAATCAAGTGTTGAAAACATCTTGAATCAAATCTTGCAGAAAAGCCACAACTATTCAATCAGTCTAAATCCAGAAGTCAATGCCACAATCACCGAACCGAGGATGAACAAATTGATCAATACTTGTTTTGCTTTGAATTTCATGTCCTTTTCCCCCTTAAAAATTAGTTTATTGATTCGCAGGAGCGGCCGTTGTTTCTTTCTCAGCATCGTCTGCCCCATGGCGCGGTGCACTGAGCATCAGATGCTGGATGAACAAGAACGCCCCTACGTTCATCACAACGTCGCCGATGCTGATGACTTGTTGGCGCGGGTACGGCGGAGACAGCGGGATGATGTCGCCAAGAAACGGCAGAAGCGTATCCGATGTGATCGCCTGGTGCTTGCCGTACAGACCGGCTTTTAACGCTTCGATGTATTCGCGGCCGAGAAATTGGGCGGCTTCGATCGATACCGGCATCCGTCCGCCGTTTACGGCCATGACGATAAAGTTAAGCAAGACGCCGGCGAAGATGACCGGAAACCCCGGCTGATGGCGGTTGAGCCACAGAAATGCGAGTCCTGTGATATAGACGAGAAGAAAAATAACGTTGCTCATTTTGGCGATCCACTCGATGCGTTCTTGAAGGAAAAAGACGATAAACTGCACCGCCAACAAGAGCGGAAACAACCAACCGCCGCGCAATTTCATGTTGGCCAACCCTTTCAGGCTTCCGCCGCGAAACCAGCCGATCAACAACGACAAAATGATTCCATCGTAAACCATAATGCTGTCCCCTTGATAAACAGAATTTTCTCTTTTTTCTAAACTACTGTCCTCACTTCTATTTTTACCGTTTTTTTCATTCCATGTAAATAGTCCGTTCGTCCTAACTACAAACAAATTTTGATGAATATCGTTTCCTTCTTTTCGTTTTCGTCATTCTTTGAAACAAGAAACGACAAAAACAGCGTCATGTATATCCATTGAATAGTGAAAAAGAACCTACCCTCAATGGAATGATCCCCCGACTGCGCAAACACTTAGCGGCAGGAGATTCTTGGGCGCGCCTGCCCACAGCCAGCAAGCCATCCTCGTTCATCTCACCGTTCCGCTTCCAAGCTTATGTGGATTGGCTTCACGCGCAAGATAATAAACGGATGGTCCGTCGCAACAATGAATATCCCTCATTCCTTCTGCAAGACAAAGATATTTGATAAACCAACTAAATCCCCCCCAAGCAATAATAAAGATAGCCGTCGTTGATCCGTTCCGTGACGCGGCTGTTTCATGTTCCACTGCTTGACGCTTCCGACCTCACTATGTCCGGCATGGCATAACACACAGACGGCATATCCGTACAAGCTCACTTTATGCGGCACTCCTCTTTCCCTCCTAACGACATCGATTCTAGAAATGCGGCATGCGTTTTTCTCGTTGAAAGACAAAAAGCCCTTTTTTATTATTCCGTATTGCTTTTCGGAAGATTATTGTTATAATTGTTTATACAGTAATAATTTTATGGATAAAAACGTCCTTTTTGCCCATTATATGGAAAGGAGATGAAAAAGAAATGGACGCGGAAATGTTGGGAAGCAAGGATGACAAAACGTATACACGTCGGATTAGCCAAGTCGGGAATAGTTTGTCCGTTAGCATCCCGAAAGATTTAGCCACGATGCTAAACCTAAATAAAGGCGATGAAATCGAAATATATTACGACAAGGAACGAGGGGAAATCGTGATGAAACGCGCAAACCGAATTCCAAAAGAAGTCCGTCCTGAAGTCGTGATGGCGATGAACCGCGCGATCTCCAAATATGACGAAGCGCTGCGCAACTTGAAATATAGATAAAGGAGCAACCGGAGGAAAACATGGTTTATTATTTGACAGCGGAAGAAATCATATTTATCCATTACACGGTCATGGAAATGTACGACGACGCAGAACAAGCGGGGATCCAATTCCCCGATAAATTCGCGTGGATGTTGGAAAGACCGAAAACGAAATTGTTCGGGGAGGAACAGTTCCCTTCGATTATTGAAAAGGCTTGCTGCTATTACCATTCCATCGCGACAGGTCATATTTTCCACAACGGCAATAAGCGGACGGCTTTAACCGTATTCGTCACGTTCCTTGATTTGAATGGATATGAGTTCACTATGACCAATAAAGAAGCGGAAGATTTCACGGTGTACCTTGTCGAGGATGCCAAGTTCCGGGGAAATGATTGCATCCAGCATCTTGCCCACGAATTAGAGAGTTACATCCGTCCCATCCAAAAACGAAAAGAATGAGGAAAAGAGTGAGGAAAAGAGCGGGCCAAAGCCGGGTCAAGTTCAATTATTGCGTGAAATTCCATCGCCAACCCAGTAAACTTGGATGACAGGACAACAACATCGTTTTTTGCTGCTTTGTTTTTACACAACTGTGCGAACCTTGATCCAAAGCCGCCTTTTCGCTATCCTCAATTTTTAGGTATTGTCAAAAGTTTAT
>NZ_LDPD01000018.1:125829-133022 GCF_001026865.1 Geobacillus sp. ZGt-1
CCCTTGAGTTTCAACGGTTGAACGAAAAAAGCTTTCTACCCCCGGTGTTTCGGCCATCATTGAGGCAACAACACCCAACAGCCAAAACAAAGGGCGGCCTGATCTTTTGTCCTCCAGATCCCGTTGAAACGAAAGTTTGCCCATTGTATCCCCGCTTATTTTTTGGCTATCCTACAACATGGAAGCGAAAGTCTTTCGTCGGAAAATGAGAAAAACGGATTCCGATCATCGTCAGGAATCCGTTCGTCTTGAACGGGTTACCTCTCCGTCCCGCAGCTGCCTCGGCAATGGTCAGCCGCATGGCATGACGCGCACGCCCCTTTGGCGCTTTTTTTCACGTGGCGAACCAGCGTCCAGCCGGCGTAGGCAAAAATCGCTCCGCCGATCACAAGATTCGCGATCATCGATTCTCTCTCCTTTCATGAATAACCAAGCATATGCCCAAACTGATAGACGGCAAACGAAATGACATACGCAACCGTCAGCGCGCATCCGATTGACAACAGCGTCCATTTCCGCGACCCGGTTTCTTTGCGAATCGCCGCCACCGTCGCTAGACACGGCGTATAAAGCAGGACGAACACCATAAAGCTGAACGCCGACAGCGGCGTGAAATGGGAGGCGATCACCTGCTTCAGCCCGTTCGTCTCATGAACGTGGTAAATAATATTCATCGTGGACACGACAACTTCTTTCGCCAAAAAGCCGGTGATCAAAGCCGCGCCCGCCTGCCAGGCGCCAAAGCCAAGCGGGGCGAGCAACGGAGCGATGAGGCCGCCGATGGCGGCGAGAAAACTGTCATCCATGGCAACGCCGACCCCATGCGGCCCGATATACGTCAACAGCCAAATGGCGACCGAACCGCCAAAAATAAACGTGNCGGCTTTGCGAACGAACCCTTTCCCTTTCTCCCATGTGCTCCGCCATAACGTGAGCGCCTGCGGCACGCGGTATGGCGGCAGTTCAATGACAAACAGCGAACTTTCGTTTTTCAAGAGCGTCGATGAGAACAACTTGGCGAGCCCCAAAGCCACTACAATGCCAAGCACGTAAAGTGAAAACACGACAAGCGCCTGCTCGCGGACGAAAAACGTGCCGGCAAACAAGGCGTACACCGGCAAGCGAGCGGAACACGACATAAACGGCAGCGCCAAGATCGTCAACAGCCGTTCTTTCGGCTGCTCGATCGTGCGCGCCGCCATCACCCCGGGAACGTTGCAGCCAAAGCCGATGATCATCGGGATAAACGCCTTGCCGTTTAACCCGATCGCTTCCATCATCCGGTCCATCACCATCGCCACGCGCGCCATGTACCCGGAGTCT
Source organism: Geobacillus sp. ZGt-1 (assembly GCF_001026865.1). NCBI lineage: Bacteria > Bacillati > Bacillota > Bacilli > Caryophanales > Anoxybacillaceae > Geobacillus > Geobacillus sp. ZGt-1. The sequence goes on from NZ_LDPD01000018.1 coordinate 127,153, forward strand.
TCGAGAAGCGAGATGAAAAAAAACAAAATGAAAATTTGCGGAACAAACACCAGAACCCCGCCGACCCCAGCGACAATCCCGTCCAAAACGAGTGCCTTGATAAACGGCGACGCCCCCGCCCAGTCGAGAAGACGGGACAGCCAATCAGTGAGCGGCCCTGAGAAGAAAGCGTCAAGCTGATCGGCAAGCGGCGTCCCAAGCCAGTTAAACGTGAGCATAAACACGAGATACATCAGCGCCAAAAAAATCGGCAGCCCGACATAACGGTTTGTCACAACCACATCGATTTTTTCCGTCCATGTCAACGGTTTGTTCTCAAGCGCGATCGCCGCAACAGCGATCGCCTCACCGATCCAGCGGTCACGCGTCTCATAAATCTGTTCGGCGACCGAAGATCCGAGCTTCTGATATTGACGATTGCCGAGCATGGCTCGGTCAATAAGAAATCAGTCGCCACTCCTTCATCACGGGACAGCGGCTGGAGCGAGTAAATGCCGGGCAAATCGACGACCGGCACACCGTGTTGGCGAAGCACTCCTACTTTCTTCTCGACCGTTACCCCGCTCCAGTTGCCAACATATTCATAAGAGCCGGTTAAACAGTTAAACAATGACGTTTTGCCAGTATTGGGGTTGCCAAACAGCGCTACGTACGCCATCATTTCACCTCAATCGCCGACGCTTCTTTGCGCCGTAAGCCGATGGCCTGCCCATCAACTTCGATCATCACCGGTCCGCCAAACGGCATCGCAGCTTTCAACCGCACCATTTTTCCTTCTTTGACCCCTAGATGAAGGAGGCGCTGTTTCAGTGCCTCCTGCTCGACGGCCAAACGGACGACGACCGCTGCTTCTCCTTTATGCAAATCGGTCAGCACCATCGTCTTTTCCCCCTATTTCCCTGTCTATTCTCATGTGTGTCAAGAATGATTCTTTTTCTCAATTCCTATCATAGCATAACCGAAGAAAAAGGAAGTGACTTTTTTCACAATCATTCTATATTGTCAACATTTTTTCAAAATTATTCTTCATATTAGTTGAACTCTTCAAAAAAATATATATAATTTCTTGTATATCTTTCCCATCTTTGTTCAAGGAGTGAGTACAGTGAATACACTAGGAAGAATCAGCAACTTTGTCGGCAATACGTTTGCGATTTGGGTGCTTTTGTTCGGAGCGCTTGCTTTTTTCGCTCCCGGCGCGTTTACGTGGATCGCCCCGTATATTGTGCCGCTTTTAGGCATCGTGATGTTTGGCATGGGATTGACGCTTTCAGCAGATGATTTCAAAGAAGTATTCAAACGTCCGCTTGATGTGTTGATCGGCGTCGTTGCCCAATTTCTGATCATGCCGCTTATCGCGTTTTTGCTCGCTTACTTTCTGCCGGTTTCGCGCGAAGTGGCGCTCGGCATTATTTTAGTCGGCTGCTGTCCGGGCGGAACGGCGTCCAACGTCATGACGTATTTGGCGAAAGGAGATACGGCTCTGTCGGTCGCCGTCACGTCTGTTTCGACGATTTTAGCGCCGATTTTGACGCCTTCGCTCATCTTGCTTTTAGCGGGAAAATGGCTGTCCGTATCGGCCGCAGCTTTGTTTTGGTCGATCGTCAAAGTCGTCCTGATTCCGATCCTTTTAGGACTCATCGCCCAGGCTCTGTTCCAAAAGCAAGTCAAAGCGTGCATCCCGGCGCTGCCGCTCGTTTCGGTCATCGCCATCGTGGCCATTGTCGCCGCCGTCGTCGGACAAAACCAAGCGGCCATTGCCAAAAGCGGACTGCTTATTTTTCTTATTGTCGTTGTTCATAACGGATTGGGCTTGCTGCTTGGGTATTGGTTTGCCAAACTGTTTCGCCTGTCACCGCCAAAACAAAAGGCGATTTCCATCGAAGTTGGCATGCAAAACTCCGGGCTTGGTGCGGCCCTAGCGACCGCCCATTTTTCGCCGCTCGCCGCTGTTCCGAGCGCCATTTTCAGCGTCTGGCACAATATTTCCGGTCCGATGGTCGCAACATACTTCCGCAAACAAGCAGATCGCCAGGCGGATGAACAAACGATTTCCGCTTAACCCCTCTCACGCTTTGCCTAGCAACAAAAAAGCTGTCTTCCGAAATGAATGATCGTTTTTCGGAGACAGCTTTTCCGCTCATCTTTCTTATTCCTTGACACCCGGGACAAAAGGCAGGCACCCGCCTTTCACCTCATTTCACAGTGCCCCTTCAAACGGAAACACCATCCGCCCTGCCAGTTCAGGAAAATCAATGAACGGGTTGCGGTTGCCTTGGATGAAAAAAATCGCGCTGTTGCGATGATGTTCATACACCGTCGGTGGAAATTGTTCGTGCCAACGGACAAGGAGCGGAATATCGATTTTGCGCCGAAACGACTTTGCGATCGCCTTTGGGTAGCGAAGCAGAAAGTACAACATCGCCCTTGCCGCCGTCCCTTTGCCGTATTCCGGCTCGAAATAGCCATTATGAACGACTCCGCAACGGTTTTGGATTTGCTCGTCGGGATCTTCCGGATTGTAAAACGGGAAATCCGCGTACGGAAAATTCGACCGCATCGTATTGCACTCCGGCTGGCAAACGAATAAATGATGCAAATCGCCTTTCATCGGTTCGCGGGCGCCAAACCAAGACTGCGGCACGACATGTTCGGCATTGAATTTCCATTGCTGCTCGATCGTTTTCACCCGCTCGTGCACATCGCCGAGCCCATGCTTCATTTTTTTCAACAACTGGCGAAATTCATCGTAGCGCCGTTTCATCGTTTGGACATCTTGGACGATCAACATCTTCGGGTCTTTTCGCTCGCCGGAGTACAAGCTTCGCACCGTTCCGTCCGGCTGCAAGTCGACCCATGTGTACAAATATTCGTCCTTGCTGAAAAAATACGGCAGCCGTCGCTTATGGGTATGCGCCACCAGTTCGTGATAGCGGACAAACAACACCAATCCGTCCCCTTCAAGCGGCAGATGGCGGTAATACCGTTCGCGCGCCCGTTGGTCTTCATCCGCACGATAATACGCGTCCTCCACCGCGAGCCGCTCGTTCAACTGCTCCAGCTGGGCGGCAACATCTTCCGTTTGCCATTGGCCAAGCTCCTCAAGCCGCCGTTCCGCCTCTCCCATCGGCGCTCCCCTTTCTTTTTTCTTTTAGTGTATCATGGAAGGCGAAAGAGGGCGACAACAGCGTTAATGCAAAAGAAACGATGTCGCGCCGAACAAAACGGCGGCGATGCCGGCGGCGATCAACGATGGGATCAACTTCGTGCGCGCGTATTCCATCACCGGCAAATCCAAAATGGTGCAAAGCGTCACTGTATTGTCGCTGAGCGGCGACGCGAACGCCCCGAATGTGCCGCTTGCAAACACAGCGCCGATGACCGGCAAAATATTCGCTCCTGACTGGCTCGCGAGCGTTACGCCAAGCGGCATCAACATCCCCCACGTCCCCCACGACGAGCCGATGAAATAGGAAATGACGGCGCCAAGCAAAAACAAAATCGGAGCGACGAAAAACGGCGGAATCCATTCTTTGACATGGCCCGTAATGTATTGCGAAAACCCTAAATCCTCCGCCACAGCCGACAGCGCCCAAATGAGCGCCAGCATTAAAATGACGGAAATCAGCTCATTGCCGCCTTTAACAAAATGAGTCAATAAATCGTTCAGCTTAAACTTTTGCCAAAGGAAAAAGGCCACTGTAATGATCACGGTAAACAACAGCGCCTCCAACATCGCACCGAGCGCATCGCTTTGCAAAAACGCCTGCCAAAACGTTCTTGCCCCCCGGCGGCCGTCCCACCAACTTAAAAACAACGTCAAGACAAGCACGATCGAAAGCGGAACGATCAAATTCCACGGCTTGACCGGCGTTTCTTTTTGGTAAGCGCGCGGGCATGTCTGCATCGCGTCTCCTTCTTCCCCTTGCGCTTCATTGGGCTCATTGTCAGCCGGCCGCTGTTCTTCCGCCATTTCGAGCGCCAACCGCTCGTTCCAGCTTCGAATCGGCGCCTCTTTCCGCTTTTCGCTTACTGCCGCTTGTTTTTTGCGCGAATAGACAAAAAAACTGTAGTAGAGCCCAACCGCAATAATGGCATACGAGAAAAAGTTAAACGGAATGCTTCGGACGTACACGATGTACGGCTCCGCTCCGATGCCAGCCGTATCAAGCGCCTTATCGATGACCGACACCATATAGCCGACAAACGCGGTGGCAATTGGGATGAGCGCGACAACCGGGTTGGATGTCACCTCAATGGCAAAGCCGATTTGCTGGGACGACAGCCCAAGCCGTTTGCGCAGCGCCTTCATGATCGGCGCGACGGTGACGATGCGAAAATCGGGGTCGCTAAACGTCACCATCGTCGAAATCCACGTCAGCAGCATGGCGGTTTTGGCCGATTTCACTTTTTTGCTGACGAGATGGACGAACCCTTTGATTCCCCCGGTATATTTGATCATGCTGACAAGACCGGCGAACACATACAAGAAAATGATGATGCGAATGTTGTTCGTCTGCATCAAGTTATCGACGACGTAATGAAGCATCGTCCGCAGCCCGCCAAGCAACGACGGCGTCATGAAATAGCTGCCGACCAACAGCCCGACAAACAGTCCAGGGATCACTTGCTTCGTCCAAATTGAAATCGGGATGACAACTAAAAATGGCAAGAGAGCTTTCCACGACGGTTCCATTGGCCATTCACTCCTTTCTTTAAAAAGTATGGCGATTGTTTCCCTTGTCTATGCAAACGGTCATTGATTTTCCCCCAACAACAGGGAGACGAGTCCACACAAAAAGCGCGCCGCATGGTGGCACGCGCAAGCGAAACCGCTTTCCTGCCTAATAAAAAAATAAAAAGCTGCCAATTAGACAGCTTTCACTGCTTCTCTTCGGGACGGCAGCGCCAACAAGTGGAGCGTCACTTCCGGCTTCGAGCCGATTCGAATGTTCACCCCGGTTTGCCCAAGCCCTTCGTTGATATAAAACGGTTTCCCCTCCCATTCATGATAACCTTTGATCATGTTCCGCTCGGTGAGCGTTTTGCTCATTTTCGCCAAATGGTACGGCTTTGGCCAATGAATTTGCCCGCCGTGGAAATGGCCGGACAACAAGTAGTCAAAATGATAGTCTTTCATATGCGGCACGATGTCCGGATCGTGCGTCAACACGAGGTTGATGCCGTCTTTCACGCCGGCGTATGCCTTTTTGATGTCGCTGCGCCCCGTGTAAAAGTCATCGATGCCGATGATATTGACGGTTTGACCGTTGACGGTGATCGTTTTCGTCTCGTTTTGCAAGACGACGCAGCCGTGCGCCTCAAGCGTCGCTTTCAAGCGCGCAAACGGTTCGCCTTGAAGCACGTAATCGTGGTTGCCAAACACCGCATACATGCCGTACGTCGGTTTCAATGCATTCAGCGCGGCCAAATACGGACTGAGCTTGGCGATGCTTTCCTCACGGTCCAAAAAGTCGCCCGTCAACGCGATCAAATCGATCGCTTCCTCTTTCAGCTTTTCGTATAAATCGTCTGGGGTGATCGACAGTTTTTCAAGATGCAAATCCGATAGCTGCAAAATCCGAAGGGCTCCGTCTCCATCCTCTGAACGGCCGACTTGGACTTTATGCAAAACCGCTTCATACGTGTTGCGGTGGGCTTTGCGAATGGCCAAAGCAAGCAATAACAAGATTGCAAGAAAAACAAAAAAGAAAGTCATCGTCTTCTCTCCTCCCTCGATACCCATTATAGTGAAACGGAGGAGAGAAGAAAGAGGGAGTTAGTGGATGAGATGGCAGCCGTACAACGAAAACAATTTTTCCTTTGACATCACCAAATATTTCGGCGGGCGGACAAGCGGCATGAGACGG
>NZ_LDPD01000018.1:133074-133771 GCF_001026865.1 Geobacillus sp. ZGt-1
AAAATGAATTGCCAATGTCAATGGCATCAAATCCGAGTCTCTCACAACCTTTGTTTAACATCGTCACGCCGATGATCCCTTTTATGCGGGAGGACTGTTTGTGATGGTAAAGATGATGGGCAACATACGGCAAACCGGCTTTCACTTGTTCGAAAATATAACGTCCTTTTTGAATATCGCTTCGATACTGCATCAGTTCGCGAAGCAGACGAACATTATGAAGGTGAATTTTCAACAGCCAGTCATTGGCCGCGATCGTCGTTCCGTCCGAAAGGTGAATGGTTTCACCCTTGTATCGAAGCAAACGGACGCGGAAAATGGAACGACAGCCGTTCTCTTTCCCACCAACATATTCGAGGCGGGAACATGCATAATAGAGCGGATCCATCAGTCCCCATACAGACAACAGCCACTGCGTCGCTTTGCTTCTCATTGGCGGCATCCTTCCCTGCTCGTTCTATCCATTTACATTATGGAATCGATCGAGCGCCATTATAAATGGAGAAAAAAGGAGAAAAAATCGCTGCATAACCAGTCGGGAGACGCGCGTACTGAGGTCCAGTTCCATTTCACCCCCTGCCCCAGGCTGTATCCCACCCGAACACAAGCGGAGCTGATCAACCAAACGATCGGGTTTTTGCAGGAAGGGCTTCGTTTGCTGTCGTTGTAGGGCAGTCGAACCGTGGGACGCACGGGG
>NZ_LDPD01000018.1:133838-138401 GCF_001026865.1 Geobacillus sp. ZGt-1
TAGGTGGGAGAGCGTTCAATAAACCACCAACTCTCTAGAAGAAAGACGGAAAGAACAACCCTGAACGGCAAACAAAACGCGCCTGCCTTCCCGGATCGCGAAAGCAGGCGCCGTTTAGCGGCGGGTGGCTGACGGTGGACGAATACGAATTTGTCGTACCGATGACGGGAAAAGGAGTATTCAAAGGGCTCTCCATTGTTCAAAAAACCAACCTGTTCCAATTCCAACACCGGATCGTCGGGTGCGCACTGCAAGTACTGGCGATCAAGCTCATTCGGCTTATCCGCGCGGATCTTTCGGTGCGACCCTGCAATCGTTAAGCCGAGTTCGTGAGTGATGTAACGATAAATCGAGCCATGAAGCACCGTTTCGTTGAGCCCCGGGATCAAATGGACGGGCATATACGTCCGTTCAATGACGTACGGTTCGCCATCCACATTGCGCAGCCGGATTAAGTGGTACACCGGTGTGTTCGCGTCGATGCACAAATGAGCAGCCACCTCATCAGATGGAAACAGCACTTCAAACGTGATAATATGGCTTGTCACCTTTCGACCTTTCAATAAACTCGTCAAGCCGAGCGTTTCGTTGCTGACGACGTTCACCAATCCATCAAGCATGGCGGATTTTACAATAAACGTGCCATGGCCGCGCTTTCGATACAACAGCCCTTCGGACACAAGCAGATCAAGCGCCCGTTTCACGGTCATCCGGCTGCAGCCAAACTCCTCAGCGAGCGAGATTTCATCAGGAATCGGCTCGTCTAGGGAATACACTCCCTCTTTAATTCGTCTGCGTATTTCGTTAGAAATTTGCTCATATTTTGGCATCGTTTTCATCCCTCGTCATTGTCCTATTTTCATTGTACGAACAATCATCTGTTTGCACAATAGCCAATGCGGCTTTCTCCTTCACTGCTTTTGCGTTGCCGCTCCGTCCTCCCAACCGACAAAAAGCGCCCCGCTGCCCGGGACGCCTTGCTTTCCGTTTAAAATCCGTTGTTTTCTGCCAACGATTTAAACCAATAACCACTTTTTTTAATGGTTCGTTTCAAACCGTTCTCCAAGTCGACTGCCACGAGCCCATACCGATTTTTATAGGCATTGGTCCACGACCAATTGTCCATAAACGTCCAAATATGGTAACCTTTAACATTTGTTCCTTCTTCAATCGCGCGATGCACCCATTTTAAATGCTCTTGAATGAATTCAATCCGGTAGTCATCGTGAATCATGCCGCTTTCATCACGGAACCGTTCTTCTCCTTCAACACCCATCCCGTTTTCAGAAATAAAGCACTCAATGTTTCCATATTTTTCTTTTATATTAATTAAAATATCATAAATACCTTTTTCATAAATTTCCCAACCGCGATACGGATTCATTTTCCGCCCCGGCATGGCATAGTAATCGAAAAACCGTTCAGGCAAAAACGGGGCGTCCGGATTTGGCATATTTTCTTTTGCCTTGACGCGGCGCGGTTGATAGTAGTTGATGCCGAGCAAATCAATCGTGTTTTCTTTGATCAGCTCGCGATCACCGGCTTCCGTTACAGGCAAAAATCCATGTTCATCCAACAGTTCAATCAAATCTTGCGGGTATTCTCCTTTCACCGCAGGATCTAGGAAGCTCCTGTTAAACAACAAATCGGCAATATGCGCCGCTTTCACATCAGCAGGGTGCTGGCTGCGCGGATAAGACGGCGTTAAATTCAAAATAATGCCGATCTTTCCATCCGGTATCGCCGCCCTGCGGAAGGCGGCAACCGCTTTGGCATGAGCAATCATCGTATGGTAAGCCACTTGTACAGCGCGGCGGAAGTCTACGATGTTGGGGTAATGAAAATCATATAAATACCCGCCTTCCACCGGAACGATCGGTTCATTGTGGGTAAACCATTTTTTTACCCGATCCCCGAACAAATCAAAACAAATGCTGGCGTAGCGGGTATATGCATCCACGACTTCGCGGCTTTCCCAACCTCCGATATTTTGCATTGCTAACGGCATATCAAAATGATACAAATTCACAAATGGCTCGATCCCACTCGCCAATAGTTCATCAATGACTGCATTGTAAAACCGCACGGCTTCCGGATTGACCTCACCGACTCCATCTGGAATCAAGCGTGACCACGAAATCGAAAACCGGAATGAATTATGCCCGATCTCCTTCATCAAAGCAATATCCTCTTTGTAGCGGTGATAAAAATCTGATGTGGTTGACGGACCGACACCGTTAAAAAAGCGATGTGGCTCCTTCTCATACCAATGATCCCAAATGTTCTTCCCTTTCCCCCCTTCGTTTGCCGCTCCTTCGATTTGCGTCGCTGATGTCGCACTTCCCCACCAAAATCCAGCAGGAAAGCGATACGTGATTGGTTGCTTTGATCGTTGTTCCATCGTGATTCACCTCATTTGCTGTATCGTTATGATGCACTTTTCGCANCGTCTTGCCCCTCTTCCCGCTCTTTTTGCAAGTTCATCCGGTCAATGAACTTTAAGAATGGAAACCAAATGACAAGCACAATCAGGAAATTGACCACTTGCAGCAATCCGCCGGCCAGCGAGTTCGTCGCCATAATGCCGTTGATGAAAATCGGCACCGTCCACGGCACCGCTACGCCGTTAGGCGGCGGTACAAGGCCTGAGGACATCGCCAAATAGGTCACCAACGTGACGACCATCGGTGCCAAAATCCACGGGACGATGACGAGCGGATTCATCACGACCGGCAAACCGAAAATAATCGGTTCATTGACGTTAAAGATTCCGGGTCCGAGCCCGAGCTTAGCCACCTGCTTCATTTGCTTGCTCTTCATAAAGAGCAAGATGGCGAAAATGACAGCGAGCGTCATTCCCGTTCCGCCCATGCCGACCGTGTAAATTTCAATAAACTGTTTGCTGACGACATGCGGAACTTCCCCCGTTTTTGTATACGCATTTAAGTTTTCGAGCGACAGTGTGTTCCAAATCGGATCCATCACCGAGTTAATGATGATTTGCCCATGCAATCCGAAAAACCACAAAATTTGCGTGACAAAAATCGCGATCAGCGTTGGAATAATGCCGCTTCCCAGCCCGACAAGCGGTGCTTGCACTGCATTGTAAATGACATCATGCATGTTTGTCTTAAAAATTTGTGTTACAATGATATTAACGACGAGGAAGAAGGTCAGGGTGACCACCGCCGGAATCAACGCCGCAAACGACTTCGCAACCGCCGGCGGCACCCCGGCCGGCATTTTGATTGTAATATTTTTTTGCACAACCTTCCGGTAAATTTCACCAGCAGTAAATGCGGTAATCATGCCAAGAAACATCCCTTTCGCTCCTAGGCGGTCGAGCGGGATGACTCCTTGCACAGCCTCTTTCCCCTCAACCTGCAAAACGAATGGCGTCAACAAGAGAAAAGAAGCTAACGCGATCGCACCGCCAAAAACCCCTTCGACTTCATAACTTTTCGATAAATAGTAACCAATGCCGAATACAACAAAAATCGTCATCACGCCCATCGTTGCATTTGGAGCAACGCCGAGCATCCCCTTGAATGTATTGAGGCTGTTTTCACTCATCACCTTGTCCAAAAACGGCAAGTTGGCGATGACGACCGCGATCGAACCGAAAATCGTCAGCGGAAATGCTAACATAAACGCATCGCGCAACACTTGCAAATAACGGCTATTGTTCAACTTTCCTGCGATCGGAACGAGAACTTTGCTTAGTTTTTCGAATAATGCTTGGTTCATGTCGCCATCCTCCCTTTACACGTTTCGTTCCTTCAACAGCGCAAGCATTTCTTTTACAATTTCTTTCATTGCCAGCGTTGACATGACATGGTCTTCCGCATGCATAAGAAGCAACGTAAGATTTGTTTCTTCTCCACCCGCTTCTTTTTGAATGAGCTGAAAATGAACATCATGGGCGATGCTTAAGTCTTGCTCTGCTTCTTGAATCAGCCGCTCCGCTTCTCCGACCTGTCCGTTCCGGTATTCACGGATGGCTTGGACGATTTTGCTGCGGGCATTGCCGCTATGCAAAATCAACTGGAAAGCGACTTGTTCATTGGTGAGTTGATTGACATCGATTTTTTCCATCTTACTTGTCCCCCATCAATTTCAATGCCTGCTCATACACTTTTTTGCCATCCGCCATCCCATAAGCCACCATGTCAATGACATCGACTGGAATGCCGTATTTTTGCGCTTCTTTTTGCAATTCCTCTTTCAAAAAGCTCATTTGTGGGCCAATAAGAATGACATCGGCTTGGGCCATCTCTTTTTTCGCCTGATCTTGGCCGACCGCCCAAATCTCTGCCTCCTCACCGACGGATTTTGCATACTCCTGCATTTTCGTCACTAGCAAGCTTGTCGACATGCCAGAACTGCACGCCAATAAAATCCGTTTCATGATTCATTCCTCCTCTTTTCATTGAGTAAAATAAATGATATCGTTTTCAATTTAAATTATATACATTTATTTTTATTTGTCTAGTCATTTAATAAAAAAGATTAATATTTTTAAAATCAACCTTTTAATCCTGCAAATCGAGTAGGAGAGGGTGA
>NZ_LDPD01000018.1:138799-151608 GCF_001026865.1 Geobacillus sp. ZGt-1
CACCCATGCCGGGCGCACACAAAAAAGCACGCACGAATCTCTGTGCGCGCCAAACAACTATGCTCTTACGATTGGACAAACGCCGCTGTGTTTACGTCCTGTTGGCACACGGCCAGGCGGTTTTCCGCATGCTTTGCTTCCAAGCAGGGGATGCATCCAAAATTCGAATCTGCCCGCGCCCCTAGGAACGCCTCCGAAAATGCGCATTCATTTGCCCTTTCAACATCCGCTCGCGCAGCTCTTTGGTCATCTCTTGACGGATTTCCCAAGTCGATACCCCTTCTTCGCGCTGATTGGCGATTTTCATCAACTGCTCCACATCGGCGAACGAATATTTGCGGATGCCTTTCGAACGGTCAGGGAACACAAGCTTCCGTTCCTCGTAATAACGAATTTGCCGTTGCGACAGCCCGGTCAGTTCGCTGACAACCCCGATCGAAATGACTTTTTTGTATTTGTAGTGATCTTCTTGCGGATGAGCTGTCATACTCCTCACCTCAATGCGTTATATTTTCTAACGTAATTATACAAAAAATGATGTTAGCTCGTTAACTTTTGTAAATAAAATTAACATATTTTTTAAATTTCCTGTAAATGAGCTTAACACATTTGCTGTACACTGAAGAAAAAGATAGTATGGTAAAGGTAAAAACAGGGAGGGAATCGAATGGGGACATGGATGAGAAGCGCCGTGCGGAAGAAAAAGCAATTTTATATTGAACAGCTCGTACGGTTCGGCTTAGCCGCTGACCGTGATCGGCTTGAAGAATGGACAATGGCCGAACTGCGACGCGAATACGAACGATTCCACCCCGCCCAGACGATCGAAGGAGGACGCCGCCATGGACAAACAAGCGCTCGAACTGGCCAAGCGCATCATTGAGCTCGATCTGGAGCGCGATGCGATGTTTGAGCAACTGATCGCGCTCATCGGCAACCGAGCAGATGAACTGCTTCGATTTTTGCAAAATCGATTGTAAAACGATCGCAAATGAGAAAGTGCCCTGAATTTCTTCACGGGCACCTTTTCTCATCATCATTCTTCAATAGACAGGGTTACATCAATATTGCCGCGGACAGCTTTGGAGTACGGGCACATTTGACCAAGAAGAATGTTGTTCATCATTCAGCCGCACAAGCAACGACCGCAGCAACATCAACAATTCGCTCCACTCTTGATTGGAAAGCCCTACTCGTTTGACAATTTCTTCTGGTATGCATTGTGCCTTTTGTTTGATTTTCTCGCCCTGTTCTGTTAAAACAATGCGCACAACCCGTTCGTCTTCTGGCGATCTCAACCGTTGAACGAGACCATTCTCCTCCATTCTTTTCAACATTGGCGTCAGTGTGCCAGAATCCAAATACAATCGTTTTCCAAGCTCTTTCATCGTTGTCTCCCCTTGTTCCCACAACACGAGCAAAACGAGATATTGCGGATATGTAATCCCTATTTCTTCAAGAAAAGGACGATATAACTTCGTCAATTCACGAGAACAAGCATAAATGGCAAAACAAAGCTGATGGTCTAAACGCAGCGCATGATCGTTTGACACGATTTCTTCCTCCATTTCTTTTCAAGGTTGGACACCTGCCTCCTTCTCCCTATTATATCGATCTCCCTCTTCGTCTGAAACCCGTTGGAGGCTTTCTGAAGGAAGATGATGAAGAAGGCTCCGCCTGTTTCCTTACAGAGGCGAGAGCCTTCCGAAATCAGTGATAAGGGTGGACGTCGCAAAACCGCCCCCTCTTTGTCAACCTAAAGAAAGGACTGTTTTCCACCAGTTTTTTCGTTCAATCAAACGATTTCCTTTGAAAGTTTGCAGCGCCTCTTTGGGTTGCCCCATTCATTCTGCTGCTTTTTGAGAGAAATGTTCGATCGTAACCGTCGTCCCTTGAAGGCGACGAGCAGCCATCACCGCGATCGCGAAAACGAAAGCAAGCATCCAAAACCCATACGCCGAAGAGCCGGTCCACTGCTTCATCACCCCGAGCACGTTCGGCAGCAAAAACCCTCCCAGTCCGCCAGCGGCGCCAATGATGCCCGTCAACAAACCGACTTCTTTCGGAAACCAGGTTGGAACGACTTGGAACAAAGCACCGTTCGCCGCGCCAAAACAAAGGAAAAGAGCAACCATCAATCCGAACAGGACGAAAAGAGACGGCAATGTACCGATGCAAGCCAGCAACAAAGTCCCAGCGGCAAACAACAAGGAAAGAAGCCGCATTCCGCCGATCCGGTCGGCGAGATAGCCGCCAATCGGGCGGATGAAACTGCCCGCAAACACGACGGCGGTGACGAAATCGCCGGCCGTGACTTTACTGACGCCGTATTCATCAAAGAAGAAAATGCCTAAGTATCCCGTCAGCCCGACAAATCCGCCGAATGACAAGCTGTAGAAGAAACAAAACAGCCATGCTTCTTTTCGACGGAGAACGGCTCCGTATTCACGCAACGAAACGGGTTTCACCGCTGTTGGACATTCACGCGCCAGCCAAGCGAATAGAAAAAAGACAACAACTAGCGGGACGAGCGCCAATCCGAACACCGCGTTCCACCCATACGCCTCCGCCAGCCGCGGGCCAAACAGCGTTGCCAGCACCGTCCCGCTGTTTCCGGCCCCAGCGATCCCCATGGCCAGCCCTTGATATTCTTTCGGATACCAGCGGCTCGCAAGCGGCAACGCAACGGCAAAGCTGGCTCCGCCCACCCCTAATAAAAATCCGAGCGCATACACATCCGACATCCGGTCAGCGAACTGCCACCCCCACACAAGCGGCACAGCTGTCACCGCCATGCCAAGCAGACCAGCCCGCTTCCCGCCCCAGCGGTCGGCGAGCATCCCCATCGGAATGCGAAGCAGCGCCCCGCCCAACACGGGAATGGCGACCATCATCCCTTTTTCCGCCGGCGTGAGCGCAAACTGTTCAGCGACAAACACCCCGAGCGCACCAAGCAAGTTCCAAATCATGAAACTAATATCAAAATAGAGAAACGACGACAATAGCGTCGGCGCATGCCCGACGCGCCAAAACGATTTCCTCGCCATCTTCCCCCGACTCCCCCTTGGCACAGAGTGTTTGTTATGTTAAAATGGAAATGAAAGCGATTTCTCCACCTACTTCCCGCCGTATTGCTGGGAAGTTTTTTTTCTGCATTCGTGATTCATTGAAAAATTCGGCGATTGACTAGACCCATCACCATAGCGTTCCCCGCTCGCGAACCTTGATGAGTGCGGTTTCCAACTGCTGATGAGAGGCAGAACGATGTTTGAATCTTGATGGCTAATTTCTCCCTAAATCAACAACCGGCCGCACCCGAGCTGCGCACCGCTTAAACGCCGGCATCCGGCAATGCGGATCGAGCTCATCGGACGTGACGTTGTTGATTTGCCCAAGGCCGCTCCAGTGGAATGGGACAAAAATGGTATCCTCGCGAATTTGGTCATTGTAACGGCTGCGGACGACCGCCGCACCGCGCCGCGTTTCAATGCGCACAAGCATCCCTGGGCCGATCCCGTATCGTTTGGCTGTCCTCGGGTGGATCTCGACGGTCGCCTCCGGCTGCCGCGCCGAAAGCGCCGGGCTCCGCCGCGTTTGCGTTCCGCTCAAATAATGAGCAAGCACCCGTCCGGTCGTTAAATAAAGCGGATACCATTCATCCGTCTCCTCTTTCTCCGGCCGAAACGGCAAAACCGCAAACCGAGCCTTGCCGTCCGGATGAGCAAACCGTTCCGTAAACAGTCGAGGAGTCCCAGGATGATGTGCATCGGGGCAAGGCCAGTAGACACGTTCGCGCCGAAGCCGCTCATACGTCACACCATAATAGTCCGCTTTGCCGCCGCGGCTCGCCAGCCGCAGTTCGTTGAAAATCTCTTCGGCTGACGTAAAGGAAAAGCAGCGGCCCTTGCCAAGCTTGTGAAGCTTGTGTGCGATCGCGCATAAAATTTCTCCAATCATGTTTCACCTCCCCCAGGACGCTTCCKAGCCGCTGGCCGAAAGCATAAGCCGCTGGCCGAAAGCATACCCGCCCTTCGACGTTCGTCACCGTCCCTTCATCTTCCAAATACGAGGAAACAGGCAACACGAGATCCGCCAGCTCGGCTGTTTCCGACAAAAACATATCCGCAACGACAAGAAACTTCAGTTTTTGCAACGCTTTGGCAACAAACGCCGCGTTCGGGCTGGAGACGACGGGATTCGATCCCATGACCAACAGCCCGGTAATCTCGCCCGCACCGATTTTTTGCATCATTTCATACGCTGACACTCCCTTTCGCGGCAGCTCATCCGGCGAAATGCCCCATATGTTCGCAATATACCGGCGGTGTTCCGGATGCTCAATGCTTCGATAGCCCGGCAGCTGATCAGCTTTTTGTCCATGCTCGCGGCCGCCTTGTCCGTTTCCTTGCCCAGTGATCGATCCAAAACCCGAACCGGGACGGCCGATTTTCCCTGTCGCCAATACGACATTCATCCAGTGTCTGACCGCCGCATAGCCGTCCGCCTGCTGCTCCAAGCCGCGCGCCGTGAGCACGATCGCATCGGCCGCCTCCCCGTACTTTCGCGCCGCCAAGCGAATCTTCTCTTCCGGCACGTCAGTCAGCCGGACGATCTCATCCATCTCCACTGCTTCTATGTGCTGTTTCCATTCGGCAAACCCAACCGTCCGCTCGCGCACAAACGCTTCATCGATATATCCTTCGTCAAGCAGCACTTTCCCGATGCCGACGGCCAGCGCCGCATCCGTTCCGGGCTTGAGCGGCAGGTGCAGATCCGCCAACGCCGCCGTTTTCGTTTCCCGCGGATCCACCACGATGATAAAAGCGCCGTTTTTCTTCGCTTCATAAAAATACGGCATCAACGTCGGCTGGCATTCGGCGATATTGGTCCCAGCCAAAATGATCGTCTGAGCGAGCGGAATATCGGACAGTGGATTCGTCAACCCGCGGTCAAGACCGAATGCGTCGTTCATGGCCGCTGCGGCTGCCGACATGCAAAAGCGTCCGTTGTAGTCGATGTGCCGCGTCTTGAGCGCCACGCGGGCAAATTTTCCAAGCAAATACGCCTCCTCGTTCGTCAAGGATCCGCCGCCGTAAACGGCAAACGCATCAACTCCATCTTCCTTCTGAATGGAGATGATTCGTTCCGCGATCAGCGAAAGCGCCTCCTCCCAACTTACCCG
This sequence comes from Geobacillus sp. ZGt-1, assembly GCF_001026865.1. Taxonomy (NCBI): domain Bacteria; kingdom Bacillati; phylum Bacillota; class Bacilli; order Caryophanales; family Anoxybacillaceae; genus Geobacillus; species Geobacillus sp. ZGt-1. The sequence goes on from NZ_LDPD01000018.1 coordinate 143,982, forward strand.
CACAAACCGGCCGTCCACTTTCGCAAGCGGAACCAACAGCCGCTCGGGATGCAAAGCGTGCTGGTGGGCGTTCATCCCCTTTAAACAAAGGCGGCCGTTGGACGTCGGGTTGTCGGTCGGGACCGCCTTGTAGCGGCGCCGCTCTACAATCCGCTCCTCCACCAGCTGAAGCGTGCACTGGACGCTGCAAAACGGACATTGCGTCGCGGCGGCCGTTTCCGACGCCCGTTCTTTTTCCTTGGCGCGAAAGTAGCGCAGCAATTCATTCGTCATCGCCATTCCCCCGCTTCCTACAGCTCGACATATACCAAGCCGTCTTTCACCGCCGCGCGGTACGTTTTGACACACCCTTCATCCGGCGCCTGCGCCTGACCGTCTCTTAAGCAAATTTTCCAATCATGAAGCGGACAAAACACATACTCGCCGCTGACAATGCCTTGCGACAGATCACCTCCTTTATGCGGACAGCGGTTTTCAACGGCAAATACTTGATCGTCACCCGTCCGGAACAACGCCAGCTCACGATTCCCAACCCGCACGCATTTTCCGAGCCGCTTCGGCAGCTGTTCCAATGTTCCCACTTCCACCTTCATCCTCTCTTCGTCCTCCTCCTGCATCGATGTCTGATCCTGTTTGACCATTCCTTTACAAACTTTCATGAACAACAACGTAAAATCGGCTCTCCGCAAACGAAAACCTCGTTTCCGACTGGACGATGGCCATCATTTCCCTCTCTTCGTTCCAGCATTGATCCTAACCCATGATCAATCCAGGCGGCGGAACATCGACTTTTTCCGCCCGCCGCCATCCCCCTTCATTCCACCGGCACCGGCTCTTTGTCGCCGATATCGCGGAACAACATTTGTTGCAGTCTCTCGTTTTCGACGATTTCCCGCCACGGATCTTTTGTCGCCGAAAGAGCTTTGTGAAGCCGTTCGAGCAGCGCGCGGCGCGTTTCCACATCGAACAACACTTCGCGGATATGCTCAAGCCCAACGCGCTCGACCCATTTGGACGTCCGTTCCAAATAATGCGCGGACTCGCGGTAATATTGCAAAAAAGCGCCGGTCATCTCGATCACCTCGTCTTCCGTCTTGACCGTGCAAAGCAAGTCAGCTGCACGCAAATGGGTGCCGCCGTTGCCGCCGACATAAATCTCCCATCCGCCCTCGACGCCGACGATGCCGACATCTTTAATGCCCGATTCCGCGCAGTTGCGCGGGCAGGCGGAGACGGCCATTTTCACTTTATGCGGCGTTTTCAGCCGCTCAAATGTTTGTTCCATCCGAATGCCAAGCCCGGTTGAATCTTGCGTGCCAAAGCGGCAAAACTGCTTGCCGACGCACGTTTTCACCGTCCGCAGCGCCTTGGCGTAGGCGTAGCCTGACGGCATGCCGAGATCGGCCCAAATGCGCGGCAAATCTTCTTTTTTCACCCCAAGCAAGTCGATGCGCTGCCCGCCTGTGATCTTAATCATCGGCACGTTGTATTTTTCCGCGACATCGGCGATGTTCCGCAGCTGCTCGGCTGTCGTCACCCCGCCGTATATGCGCGGCACAACGGAGTACGTGCCATCGGCCTGGATGTTGGCGTGCAGCCGCTCATTGACAAACAAAGATTCCGCTTCTTCATCGTACTCACCCGGATAAAGCATGCCCAGGTAATAATTGAGCGCCGGACGGCATTTGGAACAGCCTTCCTCGTTTTTCCATCCCAATACGCTCATGACTTCTTTGACCGTCATCAACCGTCTTTGTTCGATGGCCTCGAGCACTTCCTCACGGCTTAGGTCCGTGCAGCCGCAGATCGTTTCTTTCACCGTATACCGATTCGCTTCTTCACCGAGCATATGCTCAAGCAGCTCGGCGACAAGCCCTTTACACCCGCCGCATGAGCGGGACGCGTTCGTATAGTCGCGCACCTCGGCGACCGTCTTGAGCCCGTGTTCGGCGATCGCCTGACAAATCGCGCCTTTTGTCACCCCGTTGCAGCCACAGACGACATCGGTATCCGCCATCGCCGCCACAAGGCTTCCTTTTCCTCCCGATGAAGCCGGCGTCAATAACGAAAGAGAAAGCGCCTCAAGCGAATCGCCGCGCTGGATCATATCAAATAGTTTTCTTCCTTCGCTCGTATCGCCAAACAGCACGGCACCAACGATTTTCCCTTCGCGAACGACGACTTTCTTGTACACCGAGCGCGCTTCGTCGTACAACTTGATCGATTCCGTGCCCTCAACGTCCATAAACTCGCCGGCTGAGAACACATCGACGCCTGACACTTTCAGTTGGGTCGAGACGACGGATCCTTCGTACGGCTTTCCTTTTCGGCCGCAAATCGCTTGTGCCAGCACTTTCCCCTGTTCATAAAGCGGAGCGACGAGTCCATACACAACACCGCGATGTTCCGCGCATTCACCGACCGCGTAAATGTGCGGCACACTCGTTTCCAAGTAGTCATTGACAACGATTCCTCGATTCACCTCAATGCCGCTTTTCCGCGCTAACTCAACATTCGGACGAATGCCGACCGCCATCACCACCAAGTCGGCGGCAATGGACGTACCGTCCTTAAATCGCACTCCTTCCACACGGCCGTTGCCGAACAATTCGGCCGTCTCTTTGCGAAGCAAAAAGTTCATCCCTTGTTTCTCCAGCTCCCGCTGCAGCAGCTTCGAAGCGGTCGGGTCAAGCTGGCGTTCCATCAAATAGTCGAAAATATGGATGACATCGACATCCATCCCTAAGTGAAGCAACCCGCGCGCCGCCTCCAATCCAAGCAAGCCGCCGCCGATGACCGCCGCTTTTTTGTACGTCTTCGCATATTCGATCATCCGCTCGCAATCTTGGATGTCGCGAAACGCCGTCACCCCGGGCAAATCCGCTCCCGGCACCGGCAAGATAAACGGATTCGACCCCGTCGCGAAAATCAATTCATCGTATTCGACTACCCGCCCACGGTCGGTCCGGACAAGCCGCCGCTCGCTGTCGACTTCCGTCACCGTTTCACCGGCAAACAGCCGAATGCCATTTTGTTCGTACCATTCCCAACTGTTCAAGGTAATCTCATCAATGGACGTATCCCCTTGCAGCACCTTCGACAACAAAATGCGGTTATAATTCGGATGCGGTTCGCTGCCAAAAATCGTGATCTCAAACGCCTCACGGTCAAGTTTTAAAATCTCCTCGATGCAGCGAACCCCCGCCATGCCGTTGCCGATTAACACGAGTTTTCGTTTCACGTCGCCATCCCTCCATACTTCATACGTTGTTCCACTTTCTTATTGTCATCGATGCAGCCAAAGCCGGATCGTCATCACCAGCATCTCCCATAATCCGACCGTTCTTGTTTTCATCACCCTCACATTCCCCCTTTGCCTTGGTTGTGCCCATCATATCATGCAAAAAACGAAGTATGCATTTTATTTGTAAACTTATATAACATATTTTTAACATAAAATAATGAATAATCGCATAAAAAATCAGTTTAATATACGCATTTATCATATCAGCGTAACTTTTTATTACATAAAAACACGCGCGAAAAAGCGGCCTTCGCATGATCGAGCGGAGGCCGCTTCTTATTGGAGGTTGCTCATAGGGGATCATCAGTGGATCGGGCGGGACGCGAGCAGCTCATCAATGATTCGCGCGTAGTGGTCAATGCGCCGCTCAAGCTCATCCACTTGCTTCTCAAGCTGGGTCATATATTGGCGAAAGGTCATGGGAACGCCGTTCCGCTGTTCGAGCCGCTTTTCGATTCGCTGCCGCTCGCCGTGGACAGAGACGAAGATGCGCATCTCGCGGCCGAACACTTCGCGGACGGTTTCACTGATGAGTTCGCCGTATCTTGTTTGCAGCCATTCACATTGAATCTCGTTTAGGCATTCGATGATGAGCCAATCCTCATCCACCGTCGCAGACGTCGAAGCAAACCAAGTGTCAAACGACGGGCCGGACAGCTTTTGCGCAAGCTTCGTTTTCACTTGCTCCCAAAGATGATGCTCCTTCACGCACTCACCCCCTTTCGTCTACTCGCCTGGCTGCCATACATGTTCGCGCAATTTCGCCCGAATGTCATCCGGAATCGGCTCGGGCCGCCCGGTGTCAAAATTGAAATTGACATACACCGACCGCCCTTTCGCGCAGACCACACCGTTTTGGTGGATTTCTTCATAAATCGTGAGGCTTGTGTTGCCGATGCGTTCAATGCCGGTATACACGGTCACATCTTGCCCATAATACATTTGGTTGACATAATCGACTTCCATACGGATGATCACCATCCGCCAACGTTTGAATGACAAATCAGGCGTAAACAGCTTGAAAATTTCATGCCGCCCCGCTTCAAACCAAACGGGCACGGTCGTATTGTTAATATGGCCGACGCCGTCCGTCTCCGACACGCGCGGCGTAATGACAGTCGTAAACATAAACGCTCCCCCTCAACCAAACTGGAATCTTCTTTTGTCGAATTTAGGCGACTGATGTATATGGGTTCGCTCCACGATGTGGAAATTCCTGCTTCACCATCAAGAAAACGTGAAAAACGTCGCCCCTTGAGCGGAAGGGGGATCCAACCTGAGGAGCGAGACCCTATTTCCAACAGCCAAAGAAAAAACAGGAGCCTGAAGCAGCCCCTGTTTTTGTGTTCTCACTTGTTGTTCGGTTCCATGATCGTCCCGGCAAACGCGGCTTGGTAAATCGCGCGGATGTCGGCTTCCAAAAGCGGCATCGGGCTGCGGGCGAGCAGCCGTTTTTGCTGGACGGCGTCCTTCGTCAGACTTTCTAACGCGCTTTCCGGAATGCCAAAACCGCCGAGCGTCTTCGGAATGCCGACATCGGCGACGAGGCGCTCGAGCTCCTCGACGCAGCGGTGCGACGCCTCCTCCTCTGATAAAAAGCTCGAGTTGCCGCCGAGGGCGTTTAAGATATCAGCCATTCGTTTCGTGCAGCTTTGGCGAATGTAGCCCATCACATATGGCAAGAGCACGGCATTTGATTCGCCATGGGCGATATGAAACTGTCCGCCAAGCGGATAAGCGAGCGCATGCACGCCGGCCACCCCGGCGTTGAAAAACGCCAAACCGGCCAGGTAGCTGCCGTTCGCCATATCGGTGCGCGCCTGTTTGTCCGTTCCGTTTTCCACCGCTTTGCGCAATGAGCGAGAAATCAGGCGCATGGCGGCGATGGCCAACCCATCCGATGTCGGGCTCGCATTGACCGACACGTACGCTTCAACCGCATGGGTAAGCGCATCAATGCCCGTCGCCGCTGTCACCCGCGGCGGAACAGAAACAGTGAGTTGCGGGTCGACGATCGCCACATCCGCCAACAAATAGTCATGCGTCACGACGTCTTTCGTCGTTTCTAAGGACAATACGGAGATGTTCGTCACCTCCGACCCGGTGCCTGATGTCGTCGGAATCAATATTTTCGGCAATCCTTTTTTCTCAAGTGTTCTCGTTCCCGTCAAGTTTAAATAATCGGCGACCGAACCTTCATGCACGGCCAAAACAGCGGCCAGTTTCGCCAAATCCATCGCGCTGCCGCCGCCGACGCCGATGACAAGGTCAAACTCTCCGTCGCGGACAAACGCCACCGCCTTCTCCCCCGTTTCAAGCGGCGGCTCCGGCACAACATCCGTATATACATGCACGCTGCACCCTGCTTGCCGGAGCGGAGATGCCACTTGCTCGACGAGACCGAGTTTTTCAAGCGCTGGATCGGTGATCACCAACACGTGTTTTGCCCCAAGCCTTTTTACTTCTGGAACTAACTGGCCAAGCGCCCCCCAGCCGACATAGCTGAGCGGCGGAAAGACGATGCGGGATGCGGTCATGGTTTTCTCTCCCCCTTATTCAACATTTTTTCGGAAGAATGAACGCGTTTTCTTTCCATCCGCATAACCAAACTCCTATGCTCGCCAAGCTTCCTCGAGCTCCCTCTTCAGCTCTTCGACAAGCTCCGCCGCCGGAAGCTCCCGCGCCAGCCGATATCCCGTCCCGGCCCAAAGCGACATTCCCTCCGGGTCGCCCGCCTTGGCGGCAGCAGCTCGCAGCGGTTTCGTCATATGGTGCACATGCGGATACGCCGCCAGCGCCAAGGCGCGATACTCCGCCATAAACCGGTTCACAAGCCCGCGCGCCGGCCGGCCGGTAAACGCCCTCGTCACGGCCGTTTCGGCAAACCGCGGATCGGCAAGCGCCTGTTTATGAAGCGGATGCGCCCCGCTTTCCGGGCAGCGCAAAAACGCCGTCCCGAGCTGCACCGCGCTCGCCCCGGCTTTAAGAGCCGCCGCAATGCCGCGCCCATCCATGATCCCGCCCGCCGCCGCGAGCGGAACCCGGACCGCCGCCCGCACTCGGGCCAGCAGCGGAAACAACTCAAGCGCCTCATCTTGTTCCGGATCGTTGCCAAACGACGCCCGATGCCCGCCCGCTTCCTCCCCTTGCACACAAAGCGCATTCGCCCCAGCTTCGGCTGCCATTTCAGCTTCCTCCACCGCCGTGACCGTCACGATCACAAACGATCCCGCCTTTTGCAAGGCAGCGATCACTTCTTTGTCCGGGCAACCAAATGTAAAGCTCACAACCGGCACTCGCTCCTGAAGAAGCACATCAAGCTTCGCCGCCCAGTCGTCGTCCTCCCATTTCGGCTCGCCGACTGACGCCCCAAACCGCTCCGCCTCCGCCGCCAGTGCTACACGGTACCGTTCGACCGCCTCCTCATCCACTGTTTTGTCCCCCGGCACAAACACGTTCACCCCAAACGGCCGATCCGTCAACGTCCGCAGCTCGTGAATTTCCTTCTTCATGGCCTCCGCTGTCTTGTACCCGCCGGCCAAAAATCCAAGCCCTCCGGCGTTCGACACCGCCGCGGCCAGTTCAGGCGTCGACACCCCGCCTGCCATCGGCGCTTGAATGATCGGGATGGGAAGTGTAGAGAACATACGTATCTCCCTTCTTTCAGCTAAAACCGTTTTGCCCCTCTCCTATTTTTTTCGCGCTTTGTGCAGGGATTTCCTGCCCCTTGGCAAACGAATCTTTGCGTCTGACGATGCCAGCAGCTACCCGGCCAGCATAGTCCGTTTCACACCTCAAATACTATTATCAAAAAACAGATGTTATCCGCTATCAAAAAAACAGATGTTATCCGCGGTTCGATCAATAGACGGACACGAACCATGTCCAATCGCTGTTCCCCGGCGTCCAACAAACGGGCTGCTTGTTTGTGCATTGGTCGCTTTATTCAACATCTTTTAACAAACGGCTGGCCACTTCGATAAACATTTTGCCGTCCTCAAACGAAAAATAGCGCATGCTGTTTTCATGAACAAGTTCTTCGATTTTTGCCCATGTCTCCGTATCGCGGCGATGGTGGATGCGTTCGAGCTTCTCTACTTCCAGCTTCAAGGCACGAACCACCCACTCCGGTTCATCCGCTAGAAATCGCAAAAACTGTTCTTCTAATTGAGCATTGTAAAACGTCTGATTGTAATACGAGTCAAAGAAATATTGAAGATGTTCGAATTCTTTTCGAATGTCCATGTTTCATCTCCACCTTTCAAGTTCTCCTTTCGACAAACGTGGCGGGTCATCCTGCCTTATTGCTTGATCAAACAAAAA
>NZ_LDPD01000018.1:151615-153718 GCF_001026865.1 Geobacillus sp. ZGt-1
AAAAACTCCCCAAACCATCCACTGGTTTAGGGAGTTTGTCGTCACGGCCGAAACGCTTTTAACCGTTTGGCCAGCTCTTTTGTGTGCGGATACATCTCTCGATAAATGGAAAACAGCTCTTTGTATCGGGCGACCGCATCCGGCCGCGGTTCGACGACGGATTCGACTTGTTTGAACGCATCCGCGCATTGCTTGAGCGAATCGAACCAGCCGACGCCGCAGGCCGCGATTCATCGCGGCGCCGAGCCCCGGCCCTTGTTCGTTCTTCAGCTTTTCCACCGGGAGATCGAAAATATCGGCTTGGATTTGCAGCCACTCGGCGCTTTTCGCCCCGCCGCCGATCGAGACGACCGAATCGATCGTTTTGCCGCTCGCTTTGATGATCTCCACCGACTCGTTGAGCGAGAACGTAATCCCTTCCATGACCGCGCGGGCGAAATCCCATTTCGTCTGCCGCGAGTCGATGCCGATAAACGACCCGCGAATATCGGCGTCCGCATAAGGCGTCCGCTCGCCGACCAAATACGGCGTAAACAACAAGCCGTTCGCACCGATCGGCGACTCGGCAGCGCGCTGGACGATCTCGGCAAACGGCACGTCTTCCGCAAACGTCCGCTTCCACCAGTCAAAGCTGTAGCCCGCCGCCAGCGTCACTCCCATGATATAGTAGGCATCCGGCTCGGCATGGTTGAAATAATGCACTCGTCCAGCGAAGTCTTTTTCCCCGCTTTGTTCATAGGCAAGCACAACGCCGGACGTGCCGATGCTTGACATCATGCGGCCTTCTGCCAAAATGCCCGCGCCAACCGCGCCGCAGGCGTTGTCCGCCCCGCCGGCAAACACTTTCACCGATACCGGCAGCCCCGTCTGCTCGGCCACCTCCGGGCGCAGCGTCCCGACGAACGCCGTCGCCTCGACAAGCGGCGGGCAAAGCGTGAGATCGACGCCGACCGCACGGGCGATCGCCTCGCTCCACGTTTTCGTTTTGATATCCAACAGCAGCGTCCCCGCCGCATCCGATACATCCATCGCCATGTGCCCGGTCAAGCGGAAGCGGACATAATCTTTCGGCAACAAAAACACCCGCGCCTGCTCGTAAAGGTGGGGTTCATGGTTTTTCACCCACAGCAGTTTCGGCAGCGTAAACCCTTCCAGCGCCTCATTTTTGGCAATGGAAAGCAGCTGGTCGCGGCCGACCTTTTCTTCAATTTCCCGACACTCTTCCGTCGTTCGCGTATCATTCCACAAAATCGCGTTGCGCACGACATTCCCGTCGCCGTCAAGCAACACCAGCCCATGCATCTGTCCGGAAAAACTAATCCCCGCGATCGACTCGGGGGAAACGCCCGCCGTCTCCCACACGCGGCGGAGCGCGACGATCGTTTTTTCCACCCAATCATCCGGGCGCTGCTCACTATAGCCGGAATGAGGCTGGTAGAGGGGATAGGACTCGGTCCATTCCCCTCTGACTTGCCCATTGCGGTCGACAAGCAACACTTTCACCGCACTTGTTCCTAAATCGACGCCAATGACATATTCCACGCTCATCCCTCTTTCACGAACGGGATACGCTCGGCACGCTGACTTCCAACAAATATTGGTTGAGCAGCGTTTTCAGCCGCTCTAAGCGGCCGGACGTATTGCGAATTTCGCCGAGCTGCAAGGCATACTCCTCGAGTTTTTTGAAATCGGCCGTTCCTTCGACAATTTCGCGGCCAATGCCTTCCGTATAGCTTTTGTACCGCTCTTCGATGAACTGTTCAAACACGCGGTCTTCCAGCAAGCGATGAGCGACTTTCAAACCAATCGCAAAGCTGTCCATCCCGGCGATATGAGCGTAGAACAAATCTTCCGGTTCGAACGAGCCTCTCCGCACTTTCGCGTCAAAGTTCAAGCCGCCGCGCCCAAGGCCGCCGTTTTGCAAAATTTCATACATCGCCAACGTCGTCGTATACAAGTCGGTCGGGAATTCGTCCGTATCCCAGCCGAGCAGCGTATCACCTTGGTTCGCATCGACCGAACCGAGCATGCCGTGGATGCGGGCGACGCGCAGCTCATGTTCAAACGTATGGCCCGCCAACGTCGCATGGTTCGCTTCGATGT
>NZ_LDPD01000018.1:153810-155443 GCF_001026865.1 Geobacillus sp. ZGt-1
GGCTTCGGCTCGATCAAAAACTGACCGTCAAATCCGATTTCTTTCGCATAGTCGACCGCCATGTGCAAGAAGCGAGCCAAATTGTCAAGCTCCAGCTTCATGTCCGTGTTCAGCAGCGTCTCATAACCTTCCCGACCGCCCCAAAACACGTAGTTTTCCGCTCCGAGCCGTTTGGCGATCTCCAACCCTTTTTTCACTTTCGCCGCCGCATAGGCGAATACATCAGCATTGCACGATGTCGCCGCCCCATGAACGAAGCGCGGATGGCTGAACAAGTTCGCCGTATTCCACAGCAGCTTCGTTTTGCTTGTTTTCATGTATTCTTCAATCATATCGACGATTTCATCCAAGTTTTTGTACGTCTCGCTGAGCGTCTCGCCTTCTGGAGCGATGTCGACATCATGGAAGCAGAAAAACGGAACGTTCAGCTTTTCAAACAGCTCAAACGCCGCCTCGACGCGCGCCTTCGCCAAATCCATCCCGCTGTATTTGTCCCACGGGCGAATCATATTGCCGACGCCGAACGGATCCGATCCATCCCCCGTAAACGTATGCCAATACGCGACCGAAAAGCGCAAATGCTCCTCCATTGTTTTGTCGCCGACTTTTTCTTCCGGATTATAAAACTTAAACGCCAACGGATTGCGCGACTCCGGCCCTTCATACGCAATCTTGCCGATATTCGGAAAATAAGCCATGCCTAGGTCCCCCTTCATCATGAATCAAGTTCAATCAGCGAAAATGGCTTGCTTCGGTTTTATTATAACGCTTTCACATTTGTTTGTCTATCATATAAACAAAGTATTCTACAATTCTTTGTACAAAAAGTAGTCGAAATCGGCGTAGTTGTTTTGTCCTGAACCGTCCCGGCAATGCATGCCGACAAACGCCCCGGTAAACGCCGCGCGGCTTTTGATATAGTCGTCTGACAGTTTATACGATTCAAAGGTGACGGGAATCTCTCTCCAATTCACTCCATCGAAAGAGTACGCATAGTTGTACGTGGCCGTTTGTACGTTCACCCGTAAATACACATACTCGACATCATCAGGGACGACAATTTCTTGACCGCGCAACGGCTGGTCAACAACAAGATGGTCGCACGCCATTAACTCGAGAATCCGTCCTTTTTCCTCATGCCATGTCAATTGCAGCGTTGTCCAGTTTTGCGTATTATAGTAGTTCACGAGCCCAGCCGATTGTTGGATAGTCGTCGGACGAAACGCGACTTTCGTTTCCGCAACAAAGGTAAAATGCTGCCATCGTCTGGCGACAAACGCCTGTGTAAACCGGGAAGTGAGCGATTCCCTTCCGTACAGCCGCAAATGTCCCGGACGGGCCTTTAAGGTAGCGATGTCTTCCCCTAAAGGAATTCGTAATGTTTGAAAATGGTGGTTTAATGTATCACCATCAAAATCATCTTTTTCATCGTAGTCTTTTTCCCACGGAACTTCCTCAACGTTCGGGCCATCGATTTCCAACGAAGGTTGATTTCCTCCCACGACATAAGGCCAACCGTCTCTCCATTCAAGCCGTTGAATCGCCGTTTCACGTCCGAGCGGGCAATAGCCGCGGTGTTCCAGCAACGGCTGTCCTTCCCTTGGCAGCGGCCGACCAGTTAAATGAACAAGAA
>NZ_LDPD01000018.1:156757-157066 GCF_001026865.1 Geobacillus sp. ZGt-1
GACGGAAACTGCGGATGATGGATCGCATCCGGCAGCCCTTGCGTTTCCAGGCAGATGCCTAAATATTTCCGCGACGACACGCCGCCTAGATCCAACCCTTCCGGCAGCTGGTTCGATGTATACACCACCACGCCGACCTCATCCGTCTCCACCGTCAGCACCCGCCCGCTCTCCGGGTCGGAAAGCACAATCTCTTTGTCATGATGCCGATCGAGCCAAANCGGATGGTCATAACCCCCGCCGACGAGTGCAATTTGCGGATGCCCCGATTCGACCGCCTCCCGGATCGTCTTTCCTTGCCGCAAATCA
>NZ_LDPD01000018.1:157086-157463 GCF_001026865.1 Geobacillus sp. ZGt-1
CAAGACGCGGCCTGTCGGAACGAGCTCCTCATTCAATTCGAGCACGCGCGAGCTTTGGATTGTCAGCGTGTGGTCCAATATATCGCGCTTGCCGTTGCCGCTTAGGTTAAAATACGTATGGTTCGTCAAATTGACGAGCGTCGTTTTGTCCGAACAAGCCCGGTGTGTGACGATCCATTCGTTGTCATTGTTCAGCCAATATTCCACTTGAACATGAACTGTTCCCGGGTATCCTTCCTCCCCGTCCGGGCTTGTGTACGAAAAGACGACGCCGACCGCATCGTCGCGCTGAACGGGCTCGGCCTGCCACAGCACGCGGTGGAATCCGTTCGGCCCGCCGTGCAAGTGGTTGTTGTGTTCGTTTTTCGCCAGTTGAT
>NZ_LDPD01000018.1:157582-159474 GCF_001026865.1 Geobacillus sp. ZGt-1
ACATTTTCGATGTTGCCGTTCCGGTCGGGAACGCGGAGGTCCGTCACGATGCATCCGTAGTTTGTCGCCGACAGTTCCATGCCGCGGTCGTTTGTCAACGTAAATAAAAGAACTTCTTTTCCGTTGAAACGAGACCATGTTTCTTTCCTAATCCGCAACCTCTCTCCCCCTCTCCAACGATGGAAAAAGCAACGATTTGATCATTTTCATCATACTATATTTCATTTAGTTTGTATATAACACAAACAAACTTAACCCCAATCACATATGACATCATCCTTTTACCGAACCAGCAACCAGTCCTTCAATAATTCGGTCGCTCAAGAATAAGTATACAATCAAAATCGGCAAAATGCTGATCACCAAAGTCGCGCCGATCGCCCCCCAGTCGGTGAGATATTGGCCGACAAAATTATTGACTCCGACTGTGATCGTTTTCCATTTTTCCGAACTAATGAACGTGTTGACAAACACAAACTCATTCCAATTGTAAATCATGTTAATAATGGCTGTAGTCGCAAGAACAGGCGCTGTCATCGGCAATGTGATGCGGAAAAAAATGCGATGGACAGAGCACCCGTCCATTACCGCCGCTTCTTCGATTTCGCGCGGCAACGACTGATAAAATCCTAGCAAAATCATAATCGTAATCGGCAAGTTAAACATTTTCGATGTTGCCGTTTCGGTCAGGAACGCATAGCCTCGTGACAACACATCCATAGTTCATCGCCGACAATTCTACGCCGTGATCATTGGTCAATGTAAACAAAAGCACGTCTTTTCCGTTATATCCAGCCCATTTCTCATATGTCACTTTCATGTTGCTTCCCCTTCCTTATAACCTTACGATGTTTCCCGTCTTCATCGATGTGCGGCAAGCATCAAGCGCCCGTGCTTGTTGGATCATGCGCTCTGGCGAATACAACAGCGGTGTGCCTTCAAGAACGGCGCGTGAAAAGTGCTCGATTTGCAGCGCGTATTGATCGCCTGACACCGTTTCCTCGCGTACGTTCCCATCAGCCGTTGCGACCGTAATTCGCCCCTCGCCACCATCCACATCCGGTCGATACGCCCGCGAGACAACGATTTTTCCCTTCGTACCCACTACTTCGTATTCGTTCTGAAAGAGCATATCAAAACTGCACGTGAACTGCGCAAGAACACCGTTTTCCATCCTCATCCAACCGTTCGTCGTCAAATCGACCGAATGGTGTGGATCAAAACAAGATTGGACGAACAGCTCAACGGGCTCGGTATCAAGAATGTGTCTCGTCGAATGCACACAATAGCAACCGACATCGAACAGACTTCCCCCGCCAAGCTCATCGTTCATGCGGATATTCGTTTCCCGGTCTTGCAAGTAAAAGGAGAAATGGGAGCGCATGTACTTAACTTCGCCGATCTCGCCAGCGGCCAAAAGCTGTTTGACCCGTTCGTGCTGTGGGTGGAACTGGTACATGAACGCTTCCATGAATAAAACGCCATTTTTCTCGCATTCCTCAATCATGCGCCGGACATCTTCTGCGCATAAAGCGGCAGGTTTTTCACAAAGCACGTGCTTTTTCTTCTTCGCCGCTTTGATCGTCCATTCAGCGTGCAGGCTGTTTGGAAGCGGGATGTACACTGCGTCGACGTCCGGGTCATCAAGCAGCTGGTCATAGCTGTCATACGCTTTCGGAATACCGAGCTCCTTCGCCGCTTGTTTAGCTTTCCCGCTCTCACTCGCAATGGCCACGACTTCAGCGTGATCTGCCCGACGAATGGCGGGAATCATCACGTCTTTGGCAATAGCAGCTGTACTCATAATACCAAAGCGGACTTTACATCCCATATTTCGTATCTCCTTCCCGTTTTCAAAGGGATAGGCTGGCCATCAGACCAGCCTTCACTTC
>NZ_LDPD01000018.1:163566-163649 GCF_001026865.1 Geobacillus sp. ZGt-1
CAAAAAACATCCATGAGTAAGCTTTTACTCGCCACCCAAGCATGAAAATAACCGCTCATGGATTCATTATTTTCACAGAAAAA
>NZ_LDPD01000018.1:163787-163884 GCF_001026865.1 Geobacillus sp. ZGt-1
CTCAGGGGTGTCCAAAAAATATTTTTCGACAAAATCCCTTACATCCTTTTTCAGTTTTGTGGATATCTTACAGACCTAGGGTGCGCTTCGCGGCCAC
>NZ_LDPD01000018.1:164058-164284 GCF_001026865.1 Geobacillus sp. ZGt-1
CGAATGGATGAAATCACGCCAGCTTCTCCGGTGTCATCTCGTTGTCCAACGATTCTTCCGTTCGCAGGGGGGAGGCCTTAGGCCGCCCGTTGCACCTGGGACAAGACGTCCTGTTTCATTCGCTCCGCGTCAAACGCTTGTTTCTTCGTACAAATCGCAAACAGCACATTCAACAGCTTCCGGCACAAGGCGACGATGGACTGCTTTCCGGTCAGCGGATTGACGG
>NZ_LDPD01000018.1:164616-164819 GCF_001026865.1 Geobacillus sp. ZGt-1
GCCTCCAATTGGCGGTATCGGCGGACGAGCGCGGCGATCTCAAACCGGGCCATCGCTGTCCCTTCCGTCACCCCAATCGAGTCCTTCGCGGTGTTGATCAACGCCTGAATTTTGGCCTTCTGCGGGCATTTCATCCCTTCGCTTTGCCGGTACACCTCAAGAAGCTCCTCCACCGTCCGGCCGGCCATATCAGCCGGAAGCGG
>NZ_LDPD01000018.1:164834-164915 GCF_001026865.1 Geobacillus sp. ZGt-1
CGAAAGCGCCGTTTTCCCCAAGTCACGAAACACGGTCCAAAACTCTGGAAAATACCGATCCGTCCAGCGGACGATCGCGTT
>NZ_LDPD01000178.1:0-271 GCF_001026865.1 Geobacillus sp. ZGt-1
CGGGTCTGTGTCAGTGGTCCCATGTTGTCTTAGGATGGCAAGAAACGGCTGCATGTCCACAAGCAAGTGTGTGTACAATGGGGAGTGCCCATGACTGAAACCGCAACGCCGCTCGGAAGACTGTTGCGTGGGAAGGGCCATGTTGGCTGTTGACTGAAGGCAGCCAAGCGCTACGGGACGGATGTTCCGAAGATTCTCTCACATCTATCTACACGCAGATAAGAAAGTGTTAGAGATTTTTGATTTTTATGAACCCGTGGTGCTAGATAAA
>NZ_LDPD01000179.1:0-1353 GCF_001026865.1 Geobacillus sp. ZGt-1
GAGAACAGCATTTCCCCTTACATCACCAGCCTTCTAAATCATAAAACCGTATTTTTCCTTTCTCCATTCCCATCGCCATTTCCTGCCGCGGTCACCAATAAAAACTCAGAAAGCTGCTTCCATCAAATAAAAACCAAGCAGCAAACCTCGTTATTTTCGATAAAAGGAGAGCACTTTGTTTACCCCTTCTATAACCGTTCGAATATCATATTCGCTCATTTTCGGAAAAATGGGGATCGTTAACGCTCCTTCATACCACTTTTCCGCCACCGGGCAAATTCCTTTCTTGTATCCTAATCGTTGATAATAAGGGTGAAAATAAACTGGAATGTAATGAACGTGCACTCCGATATTTTCTGCCCGCAGCGCTTCAAATATCTCTTTGCGCCCCACCCGGAAATGCTCTACTTGCAGTTGAAGCACGTATAAATGCCAGCCGGAGTCCACATACGGGAGCTGATAAGGAATGCGCACTCCTGGAATGCGAGAAAACACCTCATGATAGATTGCGGCAATTTCCCGCCGTTTCTGCACAAACGCATCGAGCTTTGCCAATTGGCTGAGCCCGAGCGCTGCCTGCAAATCCGTCATTCGGTAATTATAGCCAAGATCCACCATCTCATAATACCAAGGCCCTTCATTCTTGCCTACCGTTGTAATCCCATGTGTACGAAAGAGTTTTAATTTATGATAATACTCCTCATCATCCGTGACAATCATCCCCCCCTCGCCTGTCGTGATCGTTTTGACAGGATGAAAGCTGAACATCGTCATATCTGCTAACGAGCCTACTTTTTTCCCTTTATAACAAGCTCCTAAAGAATGGGCGGCATCTTCGATGAAGACAAGACCATATTTTTTAGCGATTTCCCGAATCGGATCTAAATCGGCAGGCTGACCTGCAAAATCAACGGCAATAATGGCTTTCGTGCGCGGAGTGATGGCCTTCTCAATGAGGCTGGGGTCGATATTGTACGTGTTTTCATCAATATCCACAAACACAGGCTTGCCCCCTACATACCGCACACAGTTGGCGCTGGCTGCGAAGGTAATCGGGGTCGTAATCACCTCATCCCCTTGTGAAATACCGGCCGCATGACAAGCTGCATGAAGAGCCGCTGTTCCATTGGCAAACGCCACCGCATATTTCGCCCCGACATAGCGGGCCACCGCTTCTTCAAACTGCTGAATTTTCGGCCCTTGTGTAATCAACGAGCTTCGCAATGTTTCGACCACCGCTTGAATATCCTCTTCATCAATCCATTGCTGTCCGTAAGACAAAAAGGATTCACGCACAGGGGTTCCACCATGGATCGCTAGCTTCACGCTTCATTCCCTCCCTCTAGAAATGTT
>NZ_LDPD01000180.1:0-596 GCF_001026865.1 Geobacillus sp. ZGt-1
TTTTTCGTTGCATGTATATAGACTCAATTTTGCTTCAAGATCCTTGATTCTTTCCTCGTTCATAGCACCCTCCTTGTACTATAGTAATACCCAGTCTACGAATTTTGAAATGACCCAACCAACCTGTCTCGCTGTACTCAGTGGTACTCCCAGATCATATAACGCCCGCTAACTTGATCTTGAATGATTTGGATAGAAAGGTCTTTCCAAGAAGCTATAGTCCGCAAGGTATCAGTAATATTATCGGTATATTCCCTGATAGTATCTGCTACCTTTTTACTGCCGTAGTCCTCAACAAAGTCGAGCAATTTTTTAATGGCTTGCGATTCCAGCATGTCTGCTAACGTCAATACCGCTTTCTTGAGAGCTGCAGTTTTGATACCCTGTGTTTCTACCTTTGGCGACACTGTGTTGACCTTCGCCACAGAAGGGGTGAGTTGTGACACCGTGTTTGTCTCTGCGGCAAAAACAGAAGGTAGGTACTGCTACCGCCAAAACAGACAGAGCTAAAACAGGAGATAAAATTCTTTTGAACAACTTCATAGACAGCTTCATAAATTCCCCCTCCCTTTTATCGGCGAATCCGGCCCTCCGCA
>NZ_LDPD01000181.1:0-297 GCF_001026865.1 Geobacillus sp. ZGt-1
ACAAGGTTGTGTTTTTTCAATAATCGGTATATATATAAATTGAAATAAAGGTTTTCTCCCGTTCCACGGCGAATAAATACAAAGAGAAAATAGGGGAACGGAGAGAAAATATGATGCCAAATCACAAAGACGAGATCGAAAAGTTGTCCACTGCCATGAAAGAAGCAAAAAGTAAACGAGCATATGAACGCTACCAAGCGATTTATCTTCATTTGCAGGGATATACCAAAGGAGAAATCGCAACGATTATTGGTCGATCCAAGAAAACTATTTATAACTATATAGGTTGTAATAAAG
>NZ_LDPD01000182.1:0-484 GCF_001026865.1 Geobacillus sp. ZGt-1
GTCTAAAAAGTCATCGGTCGCAAATTCCGATACGTCAACCGACTCGACATTTGCAAACATCGCCCGGGCGTGGGCATTAATAAGCGCCGCCAGTGGGTCGATCCGGTCCGTGCTCTTCGATTTATCCAGCATAATGTTCTCCTGGGCGTCTTTTCGTGTCACCGCGTTACCGACTGCCCATGTTAAAACAGGGTTTTGATTGTGAATGATCTTCTTTTCAAACACTTTTGTCCGGAAATTTTTCGTTGGCTCTGTCAAATAGCGAATCCCCTGCGGAATTTCTACTGTTGTGAAGCCGTCCGCCTCAAGCTCTTGCATTAAATGCCGCGCATTGTACTTATCGTAGCAAATTTCCTTCACCAAAACCCCGTATGTCGGCTCAATTGACTTGATATATTCGCGCACAAACGCATAATCGACGACCGCTCCCGGCGTGGCTGTGATCCATCCTTGTCGAACCCATTGATCGAACGGCATTTTATCG
>NZ_LDPD01000183.1:0-3465 GCF_001026865.1 Geobacillus sp. ZGt-1
GAAGACATCGCGGCGGACATCATCGCCTTCATTCGCCAGCAAGCATTAGGCGATCCGCTCATTAGCCATGAAGAACGAATTAAAAACGCCATGAAAAAAATTTACCAAATGAAAGCATGGCCGCCGGTGCAAAAGAAATGGCTCGAACGCATTGAAAAGCAATTACTGCAAGAATATGTTCTTCATCCAGATCCGGAAAAAGCGTTTGAATATGAGCCATTTAAAAGCCACGGAGGCTTTAAACAATTAAATAAAATTTTCGACGGACAATTAGCTCACATCGTTCGGGAAATTAATTACAACTTATACAACTATCATTCTAAGAAGGAGCAAGCGTAGATGAACAACAGAGAAATCGTCCAAAAGCTATGGAATTTATGTAACGTGCTTCGTGATGACGGCATTACCTATCACCAATATGTGACAGAGTTAACGTATTTGCTGTTCTTAAAAATGATGAAAGAAACTGGTCAAGAATATATCATTCCAGAAAAATATCGCTGGGATTCGTTAGTAGAAAAAGACGGGATTGAACTAAAAGAGCATTATCAACAGTTGTTACTTGATTTAGGAAAAGAGGAAAATGAATTATTAAAGCAAATTTATACGGACGCGACATCGAATATTAGAGAACCAAAGAACCTAGAAAAAATTATTCAATCCATCAATAACTTAGATTGGTATAACGCGAAACAAGAAGGTTTAGGTGATTTGTACGAAGGACTGTTAGAAAAGAACGCGAGTGAAGTCAAATCGGGAGCGGGGCAATATTTTACGCCTCGCGTCCTCATTGATGTCATTGTAAAACTGGTCAATCCGAAGCCGGGCGAGCGCTGCCATGACCCTGCTGCGGGGACATTCGGCTTTATGATCGCGGCGGACCGTCATGTTCGTGAGCAAACGGATGATTATTTTGATTTGTCACAAGAAGAAATAGAGTTCCAAAAATATAAAGCTTTCTCGGGAGTGGAGCTTGTAAGAGATACGCATCGCTTAGCGATCATGAATGCGTTGCTTCATGATATTCATGGAGAAATCCTGTTAGGTGATACCCTCTCATCACTTGGTGAAAGTTTGAAAAATTATGATGTGATTTTGACGAATCCGCCTTTTGGAACAAAAAAAGGCGGCGAGCAGGCAACACGAACTGACTTTACCTTTAAGACATCGAACAAACAGCTAAATTTCCTGCAGCATATTTATCGAGCGCTGAAACCAAACGGGAAAGCCCGTGCTGCGGTTATTTTGCCTGATAACGTATTGTTTGAAGGTGGAGTTGGTGCTGACATTCGTCGTGACTTAATGGACAAATGTAATTTGCATACCATTTTACGCTTGCCGACAGGGATTTTTTATGCCCAAGGAGTGAAAACGAACGTCTTATTCTTTACTCGCGGGAAAACAGATGTCGGCAATACGAAAGAAGTATGGGTGTACGATTTACGTACAAACATGCCTTCCTTCGGTAAGCGGAATCCGCTAACTAAAGAACATTTTGAAGGATTTATTAAAGCTTACACAGCAGAAGACCGCCGTAAAGTCAAAGATGAGCGCTGGAATGTCTTTACTCGTGAAGAAATTGCGAAAAATGGCGATAGCTTAGATATTGGTCTAATTGCTGATGAATCCCTGTCCGTCTACGAAAACTTGCCAGACCCAATTGACTCCGCAGAAGAAGCGGTGGAAAAATTAGAAATAGCTATCTCTTTATTAAACGAAGTCATTGCCGAATTAAAAGCTGTCGAACAACCTAATAGCTACCAAATGACTTCTAAAGAAATACTAAAAGTGGCAGAAACATCTGAGGTGCTTGAAAAATGAGCAAAAAGAAACAAAAGTCTATCGAAGAACTACTCGAAGAAGCGTTAGTACCTGAAGAAGAACAGCCGTATCCAGTGCCGGAGAATTGGGTATGGGTGAGACTAGGTAGTATTACTAGGTTTATTGACTATCGAGGTAAGACACCTAAAAAAACTGAATCAGGTATAAGACTAATCACCGCTAAAAACGTCAGGATGGGTTATATTCAAGACGAACCTAAAGAATTTATTAGTGAAAAAGATTATGATTCATGGATGACTAGAGGGATTCCAAATGTGGGTGATATATTATTTACAACCGAAGCACCTCTAGGGAATGTGGCTCAATTAGATATTAATGAGAAAATTGCGCTCGCTCAAAGGATTATCACAATCTCCCCTTATCAGCCACTTGAAAAGACTTTCTTTAAATATTGTTTAATGAGTCCACAAATGCAAGCTCTAATTAAAAGTAACGCTACTGGAACTACTGTTTCTGGGATAAAAGCGAGTAGGCTAAAGGAAATAGAGGTGCCTTTAGCTCCCTTAAACGAACAAAAACGCATTGCTGAGAAGGTCGAGCGGCTTTTTGCTAAGCTTGATGAAGCAAAGCGGTTGATTGAAGAAGTAAAAGGGTCGTTTGAACTTCGCTGGGAAAGCATTTTAGACAAGGCATTTCGAGGAGAGCTAACTAAAAAATGGCGATCTAAGAACTCAATGACTGAAAAAGCTGATGATATTTTTAAAGAAATTCAAAAGGTCTATAAAAAAAGCAACAAAAAAGATGAACACGAAATTAATCCACCTTATCAAATCCCTCAAAATTGGAGATGGGTTAGATTAGGTGATATTGTCGATATTAACCCACCTAAGAAGAAGTTAGCGGATATAGAAGATGATCAAATTTGCACATTTATTCCTATGACTTCTATAAGTGATAAAACTGGTGAAATAGAAAATCCAGAAATTAGGGAATATGCTAAAGTAAAGAAAGGTTATACATTTTTCCTTGAGAATGACATTCTTTTTGCCAAAATAACTCCATGTATGGAAAATGGAAAAACAGCTATTGCGCAAAATTTAATAAATGGGTTTGGATTTGGATCAACAGAGTTTCATGTAATTAGAACAAACTCTTATATTAACATCAAGTTAATATATTATTTACTTCGATCTAAAAAATTTAGGATGGAAGCTAAAAAAGAAATGACAGGCGCAGTAGGTCAACAACGTGTACCAAAATCATTTTTAGAAAATTATTTATTTCCATTACCCCCAAAAAGAGAACAAGACAAAATTGTTGAGTTATTGGATAAGTTGTATGTTAAAGAAGTCGAAATTAGTAAAATAGAGACATTAGAAGGGGAAATAGATTCACTACGCCAATCTATCCTTAACAAAGCCTTCCATGGAGAACTTGGAACAAATGATCCAACTGAAGAAAGTGCAATAGAGCTTTTGAAGGAAGTTTTAAAATCCAGATAAAGGAAATTGAGTATACAACAATTTTGTCACTTTTTAATCGGCTGATTCAAAAAATTGTAAAATGAGTATACAACTTTTTTGTTACACCGTTCATGTCTCTGAACGGTGTTTTGCTTTTTCAATGGACTTTTCAGTATACAACTTTTTTGTCACTTAACAAGACTGTTGTTGAATGACAAAA
>NZ_LDPD01000184.1:0-612 GCF_001026865.1 Geobacillus sp. ZGt-1
GATCCGTAATCAACTTATTGCGTGTAACCACGGCCTTTTTACCAATCCAGCGCGTGATGTAATTAATAATATTCTGATCGCTGTCAGCCAAAAGCTCGTTAGTAATAGGCAAAATGCCGCCACGTTTTTTCACGGAGTACGAGACAGCCACGAATTTGGGATTATTCGTTTCCGGAAGCACGCCGTATTCATCAATCAACGCAAACGGTGTCATCGTTTCGTCTTTCTCCAGCACACGCGAGCCCGATAAGGTGGTCACTTCCTCGACGCGCACATATTGAGACAGGTCGTTTTGCGCTCTCATCACTTCGTTAATGCGCGTCTGAATGTCTTTTGGAACGATCAAGGACGAATCTCCGTCAGGGATAGCCGGATTGGTCCCGCCTTCATTCATGACGGCGCGTTTTTCATACTCCACAATAATGCTTCGCTCATCCGAAGAAACCGGGCGCCGGCGAATCGCCTTCATGAAGATTTGTCGATACTCCTGTTCCAATTCGGCATCTTCCTTCGTGACAGCGCGTGTTTCGTTGCTGGCTGAATACGCACCGCCCAGGCCTAGCCCGCCGCGTTCTTCTTCCTCCAATTGCCGCTGCACTTCGATTTTTTTTT
>NZ_LDPD01000185.1:0-403 GCF_001026865.1 Geobacillus sp. ZGt-1
GGGTGCGAAATGTGAGTTAACAATTAAAAACCCCCATCCAATGCTTATGCATTAGATGGGGGATTCGTCTTATCCGCGCAATGTAGCGCCAAATTGTTGTTCGACCGCTTTGATCACTTGTTCGTGAACGTTTGTGACTTCTTTATCTGTTATGTGGGCGCTAGATATCGAAAATGCCCTAGGAGGAATAGAGAATCGTTTGAAGAGATTCCTCGTTTAGAAGTCTTTGATATCCCTTATTTTTGTAGAGCGAACGGCGCAAAAACTAGTTTGAATTTGCAAAAAAATGACCATTTTGTTTCGAAATAAAGTGCTAATTTACATGAATAAATTAAGAATTAGTAGAATCAATGGAATAAGAATGATACTTGCAACTACAAAATACGGTACCGTCAAGAATTTT
>NZ_LDPD01000186.1:0-3800 GCF_001026865.1 Geobacillus sp. ZGt-1
AAAGTCTTGACTGACTCAAAGAATTTTTAGCGTTTGCTAAATTATCTAAGGAAGGCAATATTCAAATTTGGAAACAGCTTGGGTTTGACCCGATTCGCTGGGATGTTTGGAGTGATCCTGCACTGAAAGAACCAAACAAATATACAGAATACTTCGGAAAGGATATTTTTGATACTCTCACGAGTATGAAAGATGAGATCGATTCACCGACAATCACCGAAAATACTCCAAAAATGAATCAGTTAGTGGTTCAATCTGTTCTGTATAAAGTTTTAAAAGAGAAGAGCGTATCCCCAGAGCAAGCTTTGAAAAATGCTGCAAATGAAATGAGCAAACAATAGGCAAATTGGTTTGAATTCTCGAGGGAAGATTCGAGTGGCACCATGTTTTTGAATCTTCCCTTACCACCCGATGTTTCCCGGCTCGGGAAGCATATAACATTGGAAGTAAGGGGGAGTATCGGTGGAAAATAAATTAGACTACTCAATACAGGCAGTACCCCAGAAACGAAAGGGAAATGGAATTATTTTTTCTCAAAAAGTTGCTCCGTATATTTTTGTATCACCGTTTATTCTATCTTTTTTAATATTTTTCCTTTATCCTTCCATTTCGACGATTATAATGAGTTTTCAAGAAGTATTACCTGGCGAAACAAAGTTTATTGGGATAGAAAATTACAAAAAATTACTTAATCCACATTTTTATGCAGCTTTGCGTAATACAACAATTTACACTATTTGGACACTAATTATCTTGATCCCGCTTCCTTTAGTGCTAGCGGTCATCTTGAATTCTAAGGCTATACCGGGACGTAATTTTTTTCGCTCTGCCTATTTTATACCGGCTTTAACTTCTACCATCGTAGTTGGTGTAGTGTTCCGCTTAATCTTCGGGGAGTTGGAATCAGCTCCTGCGAATACGCTCTTGAAATGGCTAGGGCTGCCAGCCCAGCAGTGGACAATGCATTGGGGAACAGGAATGTTTTTAATGGTTTTTTTGGCTTCTTGGAAGTGGTTAGGGGTTAATATTTTGTATTTTCTTTCTGGGTTGCAAAATATCCCGAAAGAGCTTTACGAGTCGGCAGAGATTGATGGCGCTGGGATGTTTAGGAAATTTTTTAACATTACACTTCCACTTTTAAAACCCGTAGTCATCTATGTGTTAACTATTAGTATTTTTGGTGGGTTTAGAATGTACGAGGAAAGCTTTGTGTTTTGGCAAAATCAGTCACCTGGTGATATTGGACTTACTTTAGTAGGTTACATTTATCGGGAAGGGTTTATAAACAATGACATGGGATTTGGTTCGGCCATTGGGATTGTGTTGCTGATCATCGTGTTTGTTATTAATATCATTCAGTTGAAGGCTACAGGGGCCTTCAGGAAGGAGGGATAAAGCTTGACAGGGACAGCAAAAATCCACCCAATCGCAAAGGCGATAGTTGTATTAATGTTGTTGCTCTTTGCTGTTGTTGCGCTTTTCCCATTTTTTGCCTTACTACTAGCATCCTTTAAGCCATCTACAGAGTTGCTTAGATATGGATTGAATTTAAAATTACAGGCACACTTGCTGTCGCTTAAGAACTACATTTATCTCTTCCAGGATGGGGCAAAATATCTGACTTGGTATAAAAATAGCTTGATTATTACAGCCGTAGGGACTGTGTTATCACTATTCTTTTCCTCTATGGTTGGGTACGCATTAGCCGTATATGATTTTAAGGGTAGGAATGTAATTTTTATTCTCGTTCTGGCTGTAATGATGATTCCGATAGAAATTTTGATGTTACCTTTATACAAATTGATGGTGTCTTTCAAAATGATTAACACATACTGGGGAGTTATTGTCCCCACTATGGTAGCCCCTGTTGCCATATTCTTTTTTAGACAATACGCATTAGGGTTGCCAAAGGAATTGCTTGATGCAGCTAGAATAGATGGGTGTTCCGAATTTAGAATTTTTTTCAGCATTATGGTTCCGTTAATGAAGCCTGCGTTTGGAGCGATGGCCATTTTACAGGCAATGGGTTACTGGAATAGCTTTCTATGGCCAACAGTTATCCTTCGAACAGAGGATATGTTCACTTTACCAATTGGCTTGTCGGGATTGTTAACTCCTTACGGTAATAACTACGATATTTTAATTTCTGGATCATTGTTAACAATTCTTCCAATTATTATTTTGTTTGTGTTCTTCCAACGTTACTTTATTTCTGGTTTAACTGTTGGAGGAGTAAAAGGTTAATAAAACATAGAAAGGGTGTATTAACTGTGAGTGTGAAAAAAGCCCAAATGATCATCGAAAAAGACTTCAAAATCGCTGAAATCGACAAACGCATTTACGGTTCTTTTATCGAGCACCTCGGCCGCGCGGTATACGGAGGGATTTATGAGCCCGGCCATCCGCAAGCCGACGAAAATGGGTTCCGGCAAGATGTCATCGAGCTGGTCAAAGAGCTGCAAGTGCCCATTATCCGTTATCCGGGCGGGAATTTTGTGTCCGGTTACAACTGGGAAGATGGAGTGGGGCCAAAAGAGCAGCGTCCGCGTCGGCTTGATTTGGCATGGCGGTCGGTGGAAACGAATGAAATTGGCTTGAATGAATTTATGGACTGGGCCAAGATGGTCGGGGCCGAAGTAAATATGGCTGTCAACTTAGGGACACGAGGCATTGATGCGGCACGCAACTTGGTTGAATATTGCAACCACCCATCGGGCTCGTATTACAGCGATTTGCGCATTTCCCACGGCTATAAAGAGCCGCATAAAATTAAAACATGGTGTCTAGGCAATGAGATGGACGGCCCGTGGCAAATCGGCCACAAGACAGCAGTGGAGTATGGGCGGATTGCATGCGAAGCCGCAAAAGTGATGAAGTGGGTCGATCCGACAATTGAACTCGTCGCCTGCGGCAGTTCGAACCGGAATATGCCGACGTTTGCGGAATGGGAAGCGACCGTTCTTGATCATACGTATGAGTACGTCGATTATATTTCTCTCCATCAATACTATGGAAACCGGGACAATGATACGGCCAATTATTTGGCGCTGTCGCTGGAAATGGATGATTTTATCCGTTCGGTTGTGGCCATTGCCGATTACGTGAAGGCGAAAAAACGAAGCAAGAAGACGATTCATCTTTCGTTTGACGAATGGAACGTATGGTACCATTCGAATGAGGCGGATAAGCAAATTGAACCGTGGACGGTGGCGCCGCCTTTGTTGGAGGATATTTATAACTTTGAAGATGCGCTTCTTGTCGGCTGCATGCTTATTACGCTCATGAAACATGCCGATCGGGTGAAAATTGCCTGCTTGGCTCAGTTAGTGAATGTCATTGCACCGATTATGACGGAAAAGAACGGTCCGGCTTGGAAACAAACGATTTATTATCCGTTTATGCACGCCTCTGTGTATGGAAGAGGAGTGGCGTTGCATCCGGTGGTTTCCAGCCCGAAATACGACAGCAAAGACTTCACCGATGTGCCATACTTAGAATCGATTGCGGTTTACAATGAAGAAAAAGAAGAAGTGACGATTTTTGCCGTCAACCGTGATATGGACGATGCGTTGCTGCTCGAATGCGATGTTCGCAGTTTTGAAGACTATCGCGTCATTGAGCATATCGTTTTGGAGCATGAAAACGTGAAACAAACGAATTCGGCGCAGTCGTCCCCGGTTGTTCCGCATCGCAACGGCGACGCTCAGATGTCCGATGGAAAAGTATCGGCGACGTTGCCGAAGTTGTCGTGGAACGTCATCCGTTTAGGAAAATGATAAGGAAGTGAAGGCTGGTCTGAT
>NZ_LDPD01000187.1:0-707 GCF_001026865.1 Geobacillus sp. ZGt-1
TCCGCTTGGATCGCCTGCTCCATTTTGACAACGTTCGGATCACGCAAACCGGTGATATGGGCGCCGGCCAGATCGTCTTCCCAGTTCGGCCCCCATGACAGCTCCATCCATTCGCCGGTGATGCTTGATTTCGGCCGCGCCACTGGCTGGTATTGTTTTAGCGGGCTGTTCGTCAACGTTTCATAGTCGTAATTCCACGGTTCGTAGTAATCGTCGATCGTAGGCTGGTACGGATTGTAGAACAAGTTGACGAGCCGCATCGCTTTCGAGCCGGATTTGAGCCGCAGTTCGCCGTTTTTCAACTCCCAGCCGCCTCTATACTTCTCTTGGTTTTCCCATTGTTTCGGATAGCCGATTCCGGGTTTCGTTTCAACGTTGTTAAAGTACATGTATTCAGCGCCGGGGCGGTTCGTCCATGTGTTTTTGCACGTGACGCTGCACGTATGGCAGCCGATGCATTTGTCCAAATTCATCACCATGCCGACTTGCGCTTTAATCTTCAAGCCAATCAACCTCCTCGAGTTTGCGGATGACGACGTACAGGTCGCGTTGGTTGCCCGTCGGTCCGTAATAGTTGAATCCGTAGCTTAACTGTGCATATCCGCCGATCATATGCGTCGGCTTTACGTGGATGCGCGTCGGGCTGTTGTGCGTGCCGCCGCGGTTGTTTGTCAGCTTCGTGCCCGGCACGTTAATATGGCGGTCTT
>NZ_LDPD01000019.1:0-4468 GCF_001026865.1 Geobacillus sp. ZGt-1
ACACAAAATTCAAAAAAATTAAGAAATATTTTTGTCCAACTCAAATTGATGCTAAAAGATGTCCATATAACTTCCCTTGCATTGATTACTTTAGTTAAACATTAGAGATCACCCCCATACCCATCAAGTTAAGAATTTTGGTCTTTGTGCATCGTCAAAAACATGGTATCCTTTCTAACGAACACTCCACGTTAGAAAGGATTTTTTTCATGGAAAAACAAATGAAAGCATGGGTTCAAACCATTCGTCAACTCTTTTCTCCCGAAGAATTAACCCGTCTCGCACGGAAAACAGGCTTTATCCGGCGGCAGCGTTCGTTAACGGCGGAAGCCTTTCTGACTCTCTGTGCATGGGGAGATGGCTCACTGGCCAAACAGTCGCTTCAGCGGTTGTGTGCGGCCTTGACGCTCTGGCATGGCTGTTCCCTTTCAAGCGAAGGCTTGAATCAGCGTTTTACCGATCGGGCCGTGGCATTTTTGCGAGAAGTGTTTTTCCTTCTCCTCCTGCATCAACGTCCATTGCTTTTGTCAGCCATGGAGACCTATCGAACTTGTTTTACCCGCCTGCGGATTTTGGACTCCACCAGCTTTTTGGTTCCCGCTGACTATGGGAAGACTATCGAGGTTCCGTTTCGTCGGGGGTGAAAATTCAGTTTGAATATGACTTGTTATCCGGCGCCTGCCTTCAGCTATGCGTTCAATCGGCCAATGACTCGGACGCTCGTTTTGCCTATCATGCCCAGCATACGATTTTACCGAATGACCTATGTATTCGGGATTTGGGCTTTTTCTCCGTTGCCGCACTGGCCGAGATCGACGCCCGCGGAGCGTATTATATTACTCGGCTCCGTTCCGATATGAAAGTGTATATCAAGGAGAATGGCCAGTGGAAGGAATGGGATTGGGAATCCCTTGGGAATCAATTAGAGGAAGGGGAATCAGTGGAAATGGAATATGTATACATCGGACATGAACGCTTGTATGTTCCACGGTTGGTTTTCCGCCGTCTGACGGCGGAAGAATGGCAAAAACGGATGGCGTATGTGCGGAAAAAGGAAAAAAGAAAAGGGAAGGCGCTGGCACGCCAAACCCTCGAACAAAAGAAATACCACATCTTACTGACGAATTTACCACAAGAGTCGTTTGATGGTCAACAGGTTTATGAGCTCTATTCCCTGCGCTGGCAAATTGAATTGTTGTTTAAAGCCTGGAAATCCGTATTTGATTTGGAGAAAGTCAAGGAGATGAAAAAAGAACGTTTCGAATGCCATTTATACGGGACGTTGATTGCCATTTTGGTCACCCAGACGTTTCTGTTTCAAGCTCGGATGTATTGGCATCAAAAGGAAGACATTGAAATCAGTGAACGGAAAGCGCTCGATCTTCTCCAATCGTATTGGCACCAGTTGCTTTTGCGTTCGCATATGGCGGAAATCAACCTTTTCTCTCTCCTTTCCCTGTTACGAAAACATGCCAAGAAAGGTCGAAGGAAAGGGGAAGAAACGGCATCAGATATCTTAACGAAATTAGAGATATGGTAGAATTAGATATGGATATAAATACCAAATACCCCTCTTCTGGAGGGGTATTTGGTATGCCCAATAATGGATGTGATCCCCATCATTCACTGCGGGGATGAACACGAGTATCGTCTTAAAAATTTTATACCGCTAACTTGACGGGTATGGAGATCACCCCCTCTATTGATTTCCAACTTTTATATAAAACTACTTGATGGAAAACAAGGACATGAACCTCCTTCCAGCCCATGCCCTTTTGGTGTCGTGCTGTACGGATTTACACGCTGGCTTAAACCTTACCGTCCCCTCCAAAACACTTCATTCCATCTCAATTCATTTTTGAACGATGAGACAGACGTATGTTCATTGATCACGACGCATTCAATGCCAGCCATTTCCGCAAAGTCTTGCAACTGTTCCGTTGTGACCGCAAACGAGAAGCACGTATGATGCGCGCCGCCGGCTAAAATCCATGCTTCAGCCGAATCGCGCAACGATGGGCGTGGTTTCCATAAAATACGGGCGACCGGCAATTTCGGCATGTCGTGTTCCGGTTTCACTGCATCGACTTCATTGACAATGAGACGGAAGCGGTGTCCTAAATCAATCAACGATGCATTGACCGCTGCACCCTCGCCGCCATCAAACACGAGACGAGCTGGATCTTCTTTTCCGCCGATCGAAAGCGGGTGTACTTCGATTCTCGGCCGCGTTGCCGCGATGGTCGGGCATACTTCGAGCATATGCGCGCCAAGAATCATTTCGTTGCCCGGCTCGAAGTGATACGTGTAATCTTCCATGAACGACGTCCCTTTGCCGTCGGCCATGACTTTCATCAACCGGACGAGGGCGGCTGTTTTCCAGTCGCCTTCGCCGCCAAAGCCGTAGCCTTCCGCCATGAGTCGCTGAACGGCAAGTCCCGGGAGCTGCTTCATCCCATGCAAGTCCTCGAACGTCGTCGTGAAAGCGGTAAAGTTCCCATCCTGCAAAAAGGCTTTCAGCCCGAGTTCAATCCGCGCCTGTTCACGAATTGATTCGCGAACGGGCCCTTCTTGGCGGCCGGCGGGCACAATGTCATACAGCTCCTCGTATTCATCGAGCAACTCATTCACTTTTTGTTCGGAAACATCGCGGATGTATTGGACTAAATCCCCAATGCCATAGCCGTTGACCGACCAGCCGAATTGGATTTGCGCTCCGACTTTGTCCCCTTCCGTCACAGCCACTTCACGCATGTTGTCGCCGAAACGAGCCACTTTTAGGTTGCGGCTTTCCGCAAAAGCGACAGCCGTCCGCATCCATTTCGCCAGCCGCTCGCGGACTTCTGGGTCTTCCCAGTGCCCGACCACCACTTTCCGGGCCACGCCCATTCTCGCGCCGATAAATCCGTATTCCCGGTCGCCGTGGGCGGATTGGTTTAAGTTCATGAAGTCCATATCAATGTTGTCCCACGGAATATCACGGTTAAATTGAGTGTGAAGATGCAATAACGGCTTTCGCAACTCCAAAAGGCCGCCAATCCACATCTTCGCTGGCGAGAATGTATGCATCCAAGTGATGACCCCAGCGCATTGTTCGCTCGCATTCGCCTCAAGGCAAACGCGCCGAATTTCCTCTGGCGTTGTGACAACTGATTTGAAAACAAGTGGGAACGGGAACACTGAATCTTGATTCAGCTCATTGACAATCATCATTGAATGCTCTTCAACTTGCTTTAATGCTTCTTCTCCGTACAAGTGCTGGCTTCCCGTTACAAACCAAAATTCATAAGGACGTAATGACAGCATCATTGCTCCTCCCCGTTCACGATAAAGTCATAGATTCTTTCGCCGCTCGTGCGGTTTCTTTCCAATGTTTAAGCCGTTTCATGACATCGTTTTCCCCACGGCCGAAGTAGTCATGCAACTTCGTATATTCTTGGTACAACTGCTCGTACATCGCGACATTCTCCGGAATCGGTTTGAACGTCTCTTCACGCACTTTTCCCATGTTTCGCGCCGCCTCAACGATTGATTCATAACCACCGTTCTCTTTGCCGGCCGCCACCGCCGCGAACATGGCAGCCCCCACTGCCGGGGTTTGCTTCGACGCCGCGATTTTGATCTCGCGGTTGGTGACATCGGCATAAATTTGCATGAGCAGTTTATTTTTTTGCGGCAGCCCGCCGCACGCGTACAATTCGTCAACTTTGACACCGTTTTCAACGAAAGCATCGATAATTTTGCGTGTGCCAAAGGCCGTTGCTTCAAGCAGCGCACGGTAAATCTCTTCTGGTTTCGTTAGCAACGTATAGCCAATGATGAGCCCTGTTAAATCGGTATCGACCAACACGGAGCGGTTGCCGTTCCACCAGTCCAACGCAAGCAAACCAGTTTCTCCCGGTCGGTAGGCAGCAGCTCGTTTTTCCAGCCACTCATGAACGCTGACTCCTTCTTTTTCTGCCGCTTCTTTCACATAAGCCGGAACGCCTTGCTCCACATACCAAGCAAAAATGTCCCCCACCGCCGACTGGCCGGCTTCGTAACCGAAATATCCTGGAATGATGCCGTCTTCCACAACGCCGCACATGCCTTCGACGTATTTTTCTTCTGTGCCCAGCAGCATATGGCAAATCGAGGTTCCCATCGCCATCACTAGCTTCCCTGGTTCGACAACCCCGACACCGGGTACGGCCGCATGGGCATCGACATTTCCGACGGCGACAGCTGTTCCCGGAAGGAGGCCCGTCATAGCGGCCATTTCGTTCGTCAGCACGCCTGCTCTCGTACCAAGCGGAACGATCGGGCCGCGCAGTTTCGTGTCTGTCAAGTGTTCCAGACGCGGATCGAGCGCCCGGAAAAACTCCTTGCTTGGATAGCCGTCTTGTTTATGCCAAATCGACTTATAGCCCGCCGTGCAGCTGTTGCGGACGATATTCCCAGTCATTTTGAAAATGACCCAGTCAGTCGC
>NZ_LDPD01000019.1:4502-10628 GCF_001026865.1 Geobacillus sp. ZGt-1
GGGTCTTCGTTTAAAATCTGCCAAATTTTCGCAATCATCCACTCAGACGAAATTTTACCGCCATATCGCGGCAAAAACGCTTCGCCTCGTTTGGCCGCAATTTCATTGAGCAAGTTCGCCTCATCCTGAGCGGCATGGTGCTTCCACAATTTCACCCAACTGTGCGGACGGCTCTTGAATTCTGGCTTTAGACAAAGCGGCTCGCCAGAAGCATCAACCGGCAGCATCGTGCAAGCCGTGAAATCGATCCCCACCCCGATGACATCAGACGGACTCACTCCAGACTTTTGCAAAACGGCCGGGACTGCAGTCGCCAACACTTCGATATAATCACCAGGGTGTTGCAGCGCCCAGTCTGGCTCGAGTTGTACGTTCGATTCCGGCAGCACTTCATCAATGACTCCATGAGGATACGGAGTGACATGGTCCGCAATTTCGTTTCCTTCTAGATCAACGAGAACAGCTCGTCCCGATTCGGTGCCATAGTCAATGCCAATGACGTACTTTTTCCCCATCTCGGTCTCCCTCCCTTTACTGCCCATAGTAAGCGTTTGCACCATGCTTGCGCAAATAATGGCGATCAAGCAGCGTTTGGCTGATCGGCTGTGCATCTGGATTGAGCATGAATGTTCTTGCCGCCATTTTCGCCACTTCTTCCAAGACAACGGCATTATGAACCGCGTTCGCTGGATCTTTCCCCCAAGCAAACGGGCCATGGCCGTGCACCAAAACACCTGGCATTTGCAACGGGTCGAGAAAGCGGAACGTTTCCGTAATGACCTTTCCAGTTTCTAGTTCATAGGCTCCTTGAATTTCTTCATTGGTCATCGGCCGGGTGCACGGAATTTCTCCATAGAAATAGTCTGCGTGTGTCGTCCCTAATGCCGGAATTCCTTTTCCGGCCTGCGCCCAAACAGTCGCCCAAGCCGAATGGGTATGAACAATTCCTCCGATTTCCGGAAATTGTTTATACAACCAAAGATGGGTGGGGGTGTCCGACGACGGTTTTAAGCCCCCTTCCACCACATTTCCGTTCAAATCCACGACCACCATGTCATCAATGGTCAACTTGTCATACGCCACTCCGCTTGGCTTAATGACAACCAACCCGCGCTCCCGATCAATCCCGCTCACATTTCCCCACGTAAACGTCACGAGGCGGTATTGCGGGAGCTGCAGGTTGGCCTCTAATACGGCTCGTTTCAATTCCTCAAGCATCAGCCTCCACTCCCTCTATAAAAAAACTCCTCACCTCCATTATATTATTGTACGTACAATTTTTCTATAACTTTTTTGATGCCTCGTACATTTTTTAAATTTCCTTTGTTGAGTTACGGACAATTAGCTCCGGTCGATAAATGATATCGCCAATTTTATCGACTGATCGTTGTTCGATCATTTGAATGAGCATCTCAGCCGCTTGAACGCCCATTTCTGTTTTCGGATGGCGAATCGTCGTCAATTTCACCTCCGTCGCTGTCGCAAATGTAGAGTCATCAAAGCCAACGATCGAAATGTCATCGGGAACCGATAACCCTTGTTGGCGAATGACTTCAAGAAGCAAAATCGCCAGCTCATCGTTGTAGCACACAAAGGCTGTCGGGCGCTCCTCTTTCGGCCGTTGCAAAAACTCCCGCGCCACCTCAAGCGGCTTTGTCCATTTCTCCTCTGTTGCGTAGGAAAGAAGATACTCCGTGGCCACAGGCACCTCGTGTTGCTGATGGGCGCGAATAAAGCCGCGCAAACGATCCACCCCTTGCAAATCGTCGGTTTTAAAGAAACCAGCAATCCGGCGGTGCCCTAAACGAATGAGATGGTCGGTCAATAAAAATCCTCCCTGCTCGTCGTCCATTTTGACGCATGGACAGCTCACTTCCAAATAGCGGGCATTGATCATCACGTACGGAATATGGAGGTTATTGAGCGACAAGTAGTAGCCCAGATTTGGATTTCCTTGCGCGCTTTTTGTCGGTTCGATGATCAGTCCGCTTAATGGCTCCCGAATCATCTCCTCAAGCTGCTCTTTCTCTCTCTGTTTATCATTATTCGTGCTGGCAAGCAAAAGACGGTATCCTTTCTCCCGCAGCGTCTCCTCCGCCCCTCGGACGATATGGGGAAAAATATAATCGGAAATATAGGTCGTCACGATCCCGATCGTTTTCGTATCCACCTGTTCTTTCGGCTTCGGCCGGGACACAAATGTGCCGCTCCCTTGGATTTTGTACAGCCATCCTTCCTTCTCGAGTTCCCCTAGCGCCTGCCGAACCGTATGTCGGCTTAGTTGAAACTGGTTGGCGATTTCGTGCTCGGTTGGAATTTTCTCATCCGGCTTCATTTGTCCGGAAATGATCCAAGATAAAATTTCTTGTTTTAATTGCAGATATTTAGGCAGCGTTTTCTCCTTCATAGTCCACCTCAACGATAAAATAATGAGATACAAATTAATTTTATTATAACAGTTTTTATTTGTCCGTATCTATTGTTATAATCTCAAGAAAGAAGCAAACATTTCATCCATTCCTTCTTCCATGGCCTTGCGGGATCGTTTTCGTTAAGTTCATTGAATTGGATGGTAGAGTTCAACAATGCTCCCGTCTTTCTCTCAATCACGTCATAGGAGCACTTCGGAATTTGAAATGCAATGTTTTTCCAAATTTACGCACAAAAATCCCCTTTTCTCCACTAGGAATGAGAGAAAACCACCCAATGGAAAAAAGGGGATGAAAAACAAAATAACGAACTACTCCAACTCCTCAATCATCGACACAACCGCATTCCACAAATCCTTATGCGACCAACTCGGGAGAGTCGGACGCCGAACGGCAAGCTCGTGAGAGGCAGGGAGGTGGACAAAGCCAGCCTGCACGGACAAATTTTCACTGCTTATTTTATGCAAGACAGAATACATGACATGGTTGCACAAATACGTTCCTGCCGTATTAGAAATTTGCGCAGGGTATCCCCGCTCATTCAGGACATTGACAAACCGGCGGATCGGCAATGTAGAGAAATAAGCTGCTGGTCCGTCTTCGACAATGGGCTCATCTTGCACATGTATTCCACGGTTATCCGGCCCTCCGTCTTGACAATTGATTGCTACTCGTTCGGGGGTGATTTTTGTACGACCGGCAGCGAGACCGAGCGACATAACGACATCCGGTTGGATTTGTTCCAGGTGCTCTAAACAGCGCAAGGACGACTGCGAAAAGTCAACCGGAAGCACGCGGCCGTAAACCTGATACTTTCCAATCTCCATTCCGTCCAGTTCTGTCGCAATTCGTTCCGTTGGGTTAATAGGAAATTCCAAAAAAGGTTCAAACCCTGTTAATAACAGCTTTTTCATTAAAGAATATCCCTCCCAACGCTAAACGTTTCAGTTTAATAGTAGAAAAATAAATAAGTCAGGGATATGAATAAACATCCTGTGCCCGTGCCAAGCAAAACAGTTTTGATGCGATCCGTCGTTCGATTTTTCCAATCCTTCAACCAAACATCATTTGCCCACTTTTCTTCTTCCCGAATCAACATCTTTGGTTTCGGCACTATCCATCGGTATAGTTGCTGAAAGCCTTGGAAAAAAGGGCGGAAAAAACCGGTTTGATGAACAAACAACGCCGCTCCCAGCGCCAATAACGTAAGGCCCAACAAAAAACACTCGTTAATGAAAACAAGTGCACTCATCTCATAAAATCGTTTTATGCATAACAAAACAGCGATCGTACAAAAACTAGCCACGAAGTACAGCGCCATGCTCCCCCTCCTTACGGAGAAAAAGAGGAAGAATTATCCATATTAGGAATAATTCTTCCCCTTATTTATCTTACTCCGCTACTTTTTTCGCCCAGCGCACATCCGGATAACGGTTGACAGGATAGACAATGCCTTTGAATTTCGGCGACGTTAAATAATTTTGCGAATAGAAATAAACAGGGATAAACGGCAAATCCGTCATTAATACTTTTTCCGCTTCATGGAGGAGTTCATATCGTTTCTGGTCATCTTGTTCTACTTTCGCTTTGGCCATCAAATCATCAAATCGCTTGTTTACCCAGTTCGTGCGGTTGTTCGGGCTGTCACCTAAGTAGTAATCCAAAATCACTGTCGGGTCAACAAACACAC
Organism: Geobacillus sp. ZGt-1; assembly: GCF_001026865.1. NCBI lineage: Bacteria > Bacillati > Bacillota > Bacilli > Caryophanales > Anoxybacillaceae > Geobacillus > Geobacillus sp. ZGt-1. Next base: position 8,622 of record NZ_LDPD01000019.1, read on the forward strand.
CGACCCAACCCATGCGGGCCATTTGGAAATTGGACTGCTGTGTCGTTTCCAAGTATGTTTTCCATTCTTGGTTGGCCAGTTTCACTTTCACGCCAAGGTTCGTTTTCAACATTTCTTGAACAGCTTCAGCAATTTTTTTATGGTTCTCGGCGGTATTATACATTAGCGTGACTTCTGGAAGCTTTGTCCATCCTTCTTCCTTCATACCTTCTTCCAATAACTGTTTCGCTTCTTTGACGTTCTCTTCAAAATAAGAACCGCCCACTTCGCGGAAATCGCCTTTCGGAGTATTGACACCGTATGGTACGAAGGCATAAGCCGGTTTTTCACCAGATTTGGTAATATTTTTGACAATTGCCTCCCGATCAATGGCCATGGCAAAAGCGCGGCGAATTTTTGCGTTCGTAAACGGTGGTTTGTCTACATTCAGCATAAACATATACGTACCAAAGTATGGAGTGATTTTAAACTCCTTATTATTTTTTTCTTGGTCAATGACGTCAGTCGGCAAGGTGTCAATTAAGTCAAGCTCCCCTGTTTTATACATTTGATAGTATGTCGTCGCATCATTGACCATCTTCCATGTTACCTTTTGCATATTAATTTGATCTTTGTTCCAATAATGTTCATTCTTTTCGATGACAACTTCACTATTATGCTTCCATTCTGTCAAACGATAAGCCCCGTTGCTTACATATCCTTTTGCGTCCGCTGCCCATTTCGGGTTCGATTCAACGAGAGATTTTTTCACTGGATAAAATGTCCACATGGTCAGCAATTTATCAAAATATCCCAACGGTGCTTTTAATTCCACTTGGAATGTTTTGTCATCCAACGCCTTAATCCCTACCTGATCCGCGCTTCCCTTTCCTTTGTTATATTCTTCGGCCCCCTTGATGTAATACATATAAAAAGCGAACGGGCTCCCTGTCTTCGGATCAAGCACACGTTTCCAAGCGTATTCAAAGTCATAGGCCGTGACTGGATCACCGTCAGACCATTTTGCATCCTCACGAATCGTAAACGTATACGTTTTTCCATCTTCTGATATTTTTACATCACTTGCGGCTCCTAATACAGGCTCTCCTTTTTGATTTTTCGTATACAATCCTTCAAATAGGTGGTCGATCACCCATCCCGACGTCGTATCCGATGCGATAGCAGGGTCTAAGCTAGGCGGCTCGGTCTTTGCATTCAACGTAATTTCCTGCTTAATATTCTTGGTCGCCTCGCCTCCTTCATTTGACGGCGTTTCATTGCCGCAACCGGCGAGCGCCGTTGAAACGAATAGCAACAACACCAATACAGTTAGAAGACTTCTTTTCATCCTTGATTGATCCTCCCTTGAATATTTTTACTGATGATATAAATGACAAGCTGTCCAATGGTTTTTTCTGACTTCCTTCCAAGCTGGCTCCTCTTCCTTGCAAATATCCATGGCATATGGGCATCGCGTCCGAAATCTGCAGCCACTTGGCGGGTTGACGGGACTCGGCGGATCCCCGGATAGAACAATTCTTTCCCTTTTTCTCGCCAATCTTGGGCTAGGGATCGGTATAGCTGACAAAAGCGCCTGCGTGTAAGGATGCAACGGTTCTTCAAACAGCTCGGAACTCGTTGCAATTTCCATCATCTTGCCAAGGTACATCACCCCTATCCGATCGCTAATATGTTTGACCATCCCTAAATCATGGGCAATAAACAAATAGGTTAAATTTCCCTCTTGCTTTAAATCATCCAGCAAGTTCACGACTTGCGCTTGAATCGACACGTCCAAAGCCGAGATTGGCTCATCGGCAACAATAAATTTCGGTTTAACCGCCAACGCACGGGCAATGCCAATTCTTTGCCTCTGCCCCCCGCTAAACTCATGGGGGAACCGCTGTGCATGTTCCGGATGTAATCCTACTTTTTCAAGAAGAGCGTACACCATCTCCTGCCGTTCTTTTCCTTTCGCTAACTGATGGGCATCAATACCTTCCGCAATAATATCGCCAACCCTCATCC
>NZ_LDPD01000019.1:14382-16606 GCF_001026865.1 Geobacillus sp. ZGt-1
CAATTAACAAAATATTCAATAGCCCGTTTGTATTTTCCAAAATATTTTAAGAAGAAATATTTCCAGAGGGGGAGGAAATCCATATGGTGACTGTCATTTCCGGAGGAACAGTACTAGTAGGAAACGGACAAAGAATGGAATCGGCGCACATTGTCATTAAGAACGGAAAAATCAAAACTGTGGCAACCGAGCTGCCGGATGTCTCCTCCGATCAAGTGAACATGATCGATGCCTCAGGCAAATTCATTACACCTGGGTTGATTGACGTTCATACTCACCTTGGTATACACGAGGAAGGGATTGGTAAAGAGGGACACGATTTCAATGAAACGAGCAACCCAACGACCCCACACGTTCGGGCAATCGATGGAATTAACCCAAAAGATAAAGGATTTGAGGATGCGAGAAAAGCAGGAGTAACAACGGTGCAAGTCATGCCCGGAAGCGCCAACGTAATTGGCGGAGAAATGGCAGTCATCAAAACCGCTGGGCAAACCGTTGATGAAATGGTGGTCCGACATCCTTCAGGAATGAAAGCCGCTTTTGGAGAAAACCCGAAACGGGTGTATGGGGAAAAAGGAAAACTACCGACAACAAGAATGGGGATTGCCGCTTTATTCCGCGAGCAGTTCATTCAAGCGCAAACGTACTTGCAAAAAATCGAAAGCGGCAAAGAAGTCGAGCGGGATTTGAAACTGGAAAATTTAGCGAAAGTATTGAAAAGAGAAATTCCGCTGCGCGCTCATGCACATCGCGCCGATGACATCATGACAGTGATTCGCTTAGCGAAGGAGTTTGGTTTCCGCTATACGATCGAACATTGCACCGAGGGGCATCATATCGCCAATTATATTGCCGAGAATGGGGTCCGTGTCTCTGTCGGCCCAACCATGTCATCCCGATCAAAAGTGGAGCTCGCGGATAAAGGATGGCATACGCTCCTTGCTTTGCGGGACGCCGGCGTCTCTTTCTCGATTACGACCGACCACCCGGTTGTCGGCATTGAACATTTGATGACGAGCGCCATTCTCGCTGTGAAGCATGGGTTGGAGGAGTCTTTAGCTCTTCAAGCCATTACATTAAACGCGGCAAAACATTTAGGCATCGAAGACCGTGTAGGCTCGATCGAAGTTGGAAAAGACGCCGATATCGTCATTTGGAGCGGCGACCCCTTTGACTTGCGCGAAAGCGTGGAACTGACCATGATCAACGGGGAAATCGTATTTCAACGTAACTGACTCTTAAGTAACCATCAACCTTGCTTAAAACGGCTTCTACCCCCTATAGGCAGAAGCCGTTCTCTTCCCTACCTCCCCCGAAACACCGGCTTCCGCTTTTCTAAAAAGGCGCGGACGCCTTCGCGGTGGTCTTCGGTTTGCCGCATGCGCTGTTGGGCGTCGGTTTCGAGTTCGAGCACGCGAAGCAAATCTTCTTTTGTTTGTTCGACGTACAACATTTTCGTGGCGATCATGGCTTGAAGCGGTTTTTCTTGCAAGGAAGCGATTGCTTGTTCCGCCTGTTGTTCATCTTCGACGATGAAGTCAATCAGCCCGAGCTGCTGCGCTTCGTCCGCGCTCATCGGTTTTCCTTCCCAAATGATCTGTTTGGCTTTCGCCGTGCCGACCCGCTGGGCCAAGAAGAAATGCCCGCCGCCGTCTGGGATGAGGCCGATGCCGATGAAATTCATCGCCAAGCGCGCTTCTTTCGTGGCGATGAGGTAATCGCTCGCCAAGGCAAAGCTGAACCCAAGGCCGGCCGCTGGGCCGTGGATGAGCGAAACGGTGATTTTCGGCATCGTATACAAGAGCATGATCATCTCCTGAATCGTTTTCATCACGGTTTGAAATTGGCCCGGGTCATCAACCGCCAGCATTGTCTTAATGTCACCACCCGCAGAAAATCCTCTCCCTTTGCCGCGGATGACGACAACGGAAGCGTCACTTTCCTTGATTTTCCGCAGCGCGTCGACGAGCTCCTGAAGCATTTGCACATCCATAGCATTTAACGCCTGCGGGCGGTTCAGTTCCAATATCGCTTTGTTTTGGTCAAATGTCAGCACAACCGTTTCCATGGCTCTCCTCCTCTGAATGATGATTCATTTCTTTTCATTCGCCATGAAGATGGTTTTTTCCTTGTTGGCGGCAAAAATATCATGTTCTCCAACACATCCATGCTTGACATCTTCATCTACTTGTAATAGCTTCTATGTCGGTGTTGCTTTTTT
>NZ_LDPD01000019.1:20218-38595 GCF_001026865.1 Geobacillus sp. ZGt-1
GCACCATCGAGTGGGCACTGTTTGCTTCCTTTCTCAATCAAGGAGAAGTGTGTGTGGCTGCTTCGCGAATTCTTGTTCAACGACGCGTTTATGATTCGTTTATCGATCAGTTGATCAAAAGGCTGGCTTCCCTCCATATTGGAGATCCTTTCGAGGAAAACACTGAGATGGGACCATTAATCAGCTCCTCACATTTAGAAAAAGTGGAAACGTATATCCAGATCGGCTTGCAGGAGGGGGCAGTGCTGCTACAGGGAGGAGAACGAATCAAAGAACGGGGGTATTATCTCACCCCTGCCGTTTTCGCCCATGTCCGTCAAGACATGCGCATCGTACAAGAAGAAATCTTTGGTCCTGTCATTACCGTACAACCGTTTGAACATGACGAAGAAGCCATCGGCCTGGCGAACGATACGATATACGGACTAGCAGCTGGCATATTCAGCCGAGATCTCGAACGGGCGGAACAAATCGCCGGAAAATTGAGAGCAGGAACGATTTGGATTAACAGCTATCACACTCCTTATGTCGATGCCCCTTGGGGAGGATTTAAACAAAGCGGAATCGGCCGGGAGCTTGGGCCGCAAGGATTCGCCGCTTTTACCGAAACAAAACATGTCAACATCAGCCAACATGGCAAACAACTCGGATGGTATTCGTCGTACTCCTGATTTCGTCCTTAGGACGAAATCAGTGTAAGTGAATTGTTCTGAATATTTAAAATAAAAAATCAAGGAGGAATGATCCTCATGAAATGGACAGAACGGTTGGGTCATGATGATATTCGGCCGACCCCGATGAACGAACGGAGCATGAACTTCTTTAGCACGTTTACTCTTTGGATTGCGGCAAATGTTGTGATTACTACAGTAATGACGGGAATGATGTTTGTTCCTGACATTTCCTTCTCCAACGCCATGCTGGCGATTATTGTCGGTTCGGCGATCGGCGCCATTCCGCTCGCCCTTACCGGAAACATCGGCATCCGCACCGGGCTCCCTACAATGGTGATAACAAGAGCGGCCTTTGGACAAAAAGGAGCCATCCTTCCCGCCCTTGTCAACACCATCATTTTAATCGGCTGGAGCTGGATTCAAGCCTATATGGCTGGCCTTAGTCTGAATTATGCCGTCCATTACACCACTGGATACAGCAATATTAATCTATTTGTGATCTTGACGGAACTTCTTGTTGTGATCATTACGATTTTTGGCCACCGAGGGGTGGAACGAATTGAAAAATATATATCGATCGCCATGTTGATTTTATCTTTCCTTGTTTTTTACAAAATTTTTACGACTTACGACATTTCTACACTAGTAGAAATGAAATTGAGCGAGCATCCATCCATCAGTACGATCCTTGCCTTTGATATCGTCGTCGCCACCGCTTTTTCTTGGATGTCGACGGTTTGCGATTTCAACCGCAACTGCCGCTCAGAAACAAGCGGGTTTTGGGGAACGTATTTTGGCTATCTTGTCGCTTCCATTGTCGCGATGGGACTTGGGGCCGTCGTCAGCGGCTTTAGCATTGCCTCGGACATGGAACGGACTTATGATCCCACCATTCTCCTTGCGGCTTACGGGTTTGGATTGATCGCATCCATCGTCGTTTTCTTTTCTGTACTCTCGACCAATGTCATGGCATTATATAGCGCCACGATGTCGTTTATGAACGTCTTCCCGCGCGCAGGCTTTTGGAAACCGACATTGATCATGGGAGTGATTTGCACGCTTGGCGCCTTGCTGAAAGAAGTACTGATGTCCCACTTCTTTAACTTCATTATGCTGATTGCCACGTTGTTCATTCCTGTGTTTGCGATTGTGCTCGTTGATTACTTTTTTATCAAAAAAGGGGTATACGACGCGGAAGATATTTTGTACGATACAAAAGGTCAATATCGTTATCAAAAAGGAGTCAACATCGCCGCCTACATCACCTATATCGTTGGAGCTGTCTTCGCCTATTATTTTACGTACATTCATCCGCTTGCCGTCGGCTCCACCATGCTAACGTTTCTTTTATCGGGAGCTGTTTATTGGGGGTTGATGAAATGGACAAAACAAATATCTGCGAGCACGAATACGGTCGAGCTTGAATCTCCCACTCACTTGGAGGGATGATATGAACAGATCGTTTGACATCGCGTTGGCGCAGATGACGCCGGCGAACGGCGACATTGGCGCCAACTTGGCCAAAATGGAAGCTATCATCAATGAGTGCAAACGAAAGTTCCCTAATGTCCGCCTTCTTCTGTTCCCGGAACTTTGCACCACTGGTTACGTACTGTCAGAAATGCTAAAAGAGGCGGCCCAGACATGGGACGGCTCTACGTTCCAATACATGAGCCAACTTGCTCAAAAATTCCAATTGTATATTGCCTACGGGTACGTCGAAAAAGATCGTACAGAAAATATATACAACTCTCTTATGTTGATTCATCCCAATGGACAATGTATCGGAAATTACCGAAAAATCCACTTGACTCCTTTTGAAAAAGCCTGGTTTTCTTCGGGAGCCGAGCCGGTGCTGGTGGATACCGACCTTGGCCGCATCGGTCTGATGATTTGTTGGGACTTAGCTTTTCCGGAACTAGCAAGATACCTAGCCGTCCATGGAGCCGAGCTTCTTCTCGTTCCATGTGCTTGGGAATCTCCATTTCATGCACCGTTTCAAAAATTCGCCATGGCACGAGCGATCGATAACACGATTTATGTGGCGGCATGCAATCAAATTGGATCGTCTTCTTCTTTCCATTTCTTTGGTTTATCCTCTATTTATGGGCCGGATGGAAGGAAAATAGCCGCAGCCAACATGAATGGACGGGAAGAGCTCGTACACGCTATGATCGATCAAAATCAACGCCAAGCGTTAAAGAAACACTTTTACACCATGATGGACGAACGACGAATCGACCTTTACCGACAATGGATTTGGAGGGAATGACGAGAACATGATCATCCAAAAACTCATCGACCTCACCATGCCGATCACGGCCCAAACTCCGGTGTACCCGGGGGATCCGAAGCCGCACATCGAACCGGCGGCGACATTCGCCCAAGACGGCTACCACGTCAGCCGCCTTGTGCTCGGTTCGCACAGCGGCACGCACATCGATGCGCCGTTCCATTTTTGCGAGCATGGCTGGCGGTTGGATGACGTGCCGCTCACCTATTTTCTTGGCCGCGGCATCGTGATCGATGCCACCGGGAAAGCGGAAGGCGAAGCGGTAACGATGGCCGATGCCGCTCCGTATATCCCGAAGCTGTCGCCGGGAACCATTGTGTTGTTTCATACCGGCTGGTCGCAATACGCCGGAACAAAGCGGTATTTTTCCCATCCGTACGTTGCGCCGGAGGTGATTGAAGCGATGCTGGAGCGAGGCGTGCGGACGTTTTTCATCGACGCGCTCAACATCGACCCGCCGGACGGCTCCTCGTTCCGCGCCCACGAGCTTATTCTTGGCGCCAACGGGGTGATTGGGGAAAATTTCGTGAACTTCGAGCAAATCGATTTTGATGACCCGTATATTATTGCCCTCCCCCTTTCCTTGCCTGGCTGCGACGGTTCGCCCGTTCGGGCGGTGGCGGTGCAATGGGCATAAAAAACAGCAGCGGCTAAACGCCCCGCACATGCTTTGCGCGGGGCGCGGCCTTGGGCTATTTGAGCCATTTGATCACTTTCGCCGGGTTTCCGCCAACGACCGCGTTGGCGGGGACATCTTTTGTCACGACCGCCCCTGAGGCGATGACAGCGTTGTCGCCGATCGTGACGCCCGGGTTGATGACGGCCCGCCCGCCGATCCAGACGTTATGGCCGATCACAACCGGCTTTCCGTACTCCAACCCGGAATTTCGTTCGTGCGGATCGAGCGGGTGAGTCGCCGTATAAATGTGCACACCAGGACCAATAAAACAATGGTCGCCGATTCGCACTTCACATACATCCAAAATCACGCCATCAAAGTTCATAAAAAAGTTTTCACCGACGTGAATGTTGTAGCCGTAGTCGCAGCGGAAGTTCGGCTCGATAAACAGCCGTTCTCCCGTTGAACCGAACAGCTCCTTCAGCAGAGCGGTTCGCTTTTCATATTCCGTTTCCAACGTTTCGTTATACAAACGAACGAGCCGCCGCGCCCGCTCCCGCTCCTTGACGAGCTCCGGATCAGCGGGATTGTACAAGTGTCCCGCTACCATCTTTTCTTTTTCGGTTTTCATCGAACCCCTCCAACATTTCATGCATTCGTTTCAAAACTCCATGGAATGATCTTATCGTCCTTCAGAAAAACCGTTCCCTGTCATCGTTTCGATGCGCACGCCTTCCCGATAATAGGCCTCCATCACATCCTTTGGCACCATGCTTCCGCCGGTAGCCCAGCCAATATGGACGGCGTTTTTCATCTTTTCTTTCAAACCGTTTGCCTCTACGTACGTTTGCCCCGCCAAATCACGAAACAGCCGAACAGGCCCCGCCACCCCCGCCAAGGCGGACGGCTCTAAATAGATTTCCTCCGTTTCCACCATCGCCGCGAGCAAGCGGTAAAGCGTCGCATCGTCCACCGTATAGACGCCGCTGATGACGTTCTCAAGCATGTTCCCCACCAGCCGCGACGGCCGCCCCACTGCCAGCCCGTCCGCTTCGGTCTTATTGTCGAGGCCAAAATCTTGCACCGACACGCGGTCGTGCTCTCCTGTCATCAACCCAAGCAGCATGCAAGGCGAATGCGTCGGCTCAGCGAAAAAGCAATGGACATGATCGCCGTACACAAGCTTCAGCCCAAACGTCACCCCGCCCGGACCGCCGCCGACGCCGCAAGGAAGATACACAAAGAGCGGATGGGTTTCATCAACCGTGATGTTCATGTCCTCTAATTGCTTTTTCAGCCGAAACGCCGCCACCGCATAGCCTAAAAACAGATGGATCGAGTTTTCATCATCGATAAAATACGACGTTGGATCCTCGGCGGACTGTCTTCGCGCCTCTTCCACCACTTTGTTGTAATCAGTGAGATGTTCGATGACGGTGACCCCTTTGCTTCGCAATAAGTCTTTTTTCCATTGTTTCGCATCGGCTGACATATGAACGGTGACGCGGAACCCAAGCTGCGCCCCGATGATGCCGATGCTCAAGCCTAAATTTCCTGTCGAACCGACGACAAGCGAATAGCGGGAAAAGAACTGCCGGAATTCTTCGCTGTCCATGACCGCATAGTCGTCTCCTATGGTGATCATCCCGTTGGCGAGCGCGAGGTCTTCCGCATGTTTCAGAACCTCGTAGATTCCCCCTCTCGCCTTGATCGACCCGGAAATCGGGAGATGGCTGTCGCATTTTAGCAACAGCTCCCCCTCGATGTTGGTCTGAAACATCTTTTCCAAACGCCGTTGCATGTTCGGAATCCGGACTAAAGGGGATTCGATGATGCCATAGGCCGGCCGCGTCTCGGGAAATGCCTTCGCGATGTAGGGGGCAAAGCGGCGCAATCGTTCTTCCGCCTCCTTGACATCGCGTTCGCGTAAAGGAATCGTTCGAATGGCTTGCGCGAACGCGTGATATTTTGGATTGCGCCAAAACACCTCTTCGGCCGCCATGATCGTTTTAAGCAGCGGGAATTTCTTTATCCACTTTTGGATTTCGTTTTTGGTCATCATGCACCATTCTCTCCCATTCGTGTTTGTCGTTTCGCACCCTGGGCGGATGCCGGTCCAAAGTCCGCTTCATTGTTTGTCGAACCGTTTACCTCCAGTCTCGCGAAAACCGCTTCCATTGTCAATGGGGAGGAAGGAAAATGGGTTGTGGGCGACATTCAGGAGTGATCGCCAGCCTCGTCGGAACGGCCAAGCAAGGTGCGATCTGCTTTGAAAAACGCCTGTCTTTCCATTATGATGAAAGAGGCAAACCATATCGTGGAGATGATGATCATGAGCAATCGCCGCGGTTTATCGCTTTTGTTTCTCGTGATGTTTTTGGTCATGGCCGGGTTTGGCATCATTATCCCTGTCCTTCCGTTTTACGCTGAAACAATCGGCGCTTCCCCGACACAACTCGGCTGGTTGATGGCCGTTTATTCGCTCATGCAATTTTTATTTGCGCCGATGTGGGGGAATTTATCGGACCGCTATGGACGAAAGCCGATGCTGCTTGTCGGCATTTTCGGTTTGGCTCTTTCGTTTTTCTTGCTCGCCGTCGCGACAAAGCTTTGGATGTTGTTTACCGCTCGCATCATCGGCGGATGTCTATCGGCGGCCACGATGCCGGCCGCTATGGCGTACGTCGCAGATGTGACAACCGAAGAAGACCGGGGCAAAGGAATGGGGATGATCGGAGCGGCCGTTGGGCTTGGATTCATTTTCGGACCGGGGATCGGCGGCGTGTTCTCGAAAGCGAGCTTAACCGCTCCGTTTTGGATGGCAGGCAGCTTGGCGCTCTTGACCGCTCTATTCGTTTTCGTTTTCTTGCATGAGTCACTTCCGAGAGAAAAGCGAACGAATATACGAACAAAGCGGCCATCGCTTGCGGCCGCCCTCCAAGGGCCTGTAGCGCGCCTATACTTACTGCAGCTGATCACAACGTTTTCCCTCGCTGGACTTGAAGCGACGTTCGCCTATTTTGCCGCTGAACGTGCGGGGCTTTCGTCGACGGAACTTGGCTACATCTTTATGATCATGGGGCTTGCAGGAGCCGTCGTCCAAGGGGGGCTTCTTGGAAAACTGATCCGCTCATTCGGGGAAGGCGCTGTCATTCGTTTCGGGCTGTTCCTGTCAGCAGTTGGCTTTTTTCTCATTTTATTCGTTCATAGCTTTTGGACAGCCGCGCTCTATTTAACGATTTTCGGCATTGGCAACGGCGTCATCCGCCCGTGCGTCTCCGCCTTGTTAACGAAGCATACAGCGGATGGCCAAGGAAGTGCGACAGGCGTTTTATCCTCGTTCGATTCGCTCGGCCGCATTGGCGGTCCGGCGATCGCCGGCTGGCTGTTCACCTTAAAGCCCAGTTTGCCATATGCGGCAGGAATTGCGCTTACATTCATTTCCTTTTCCGTTTTTCAATCGTTCCAACGCGCGATGATGCAAAAAGACACGTCCCTTTGATTCAAGAGGGGATGGGGGTGACCCGCTACACACGCAAGTGCAAGTCTTATGGATAAAAGGAGGAGGAATGCTTTGAACATCGTTCCAATCAAACAATTGAACCGCGCCATGGTCAACCAGTTTTTCACCAACCATTGGGGAAGTCCGCAAATGGTTGTCTCGACCGGCATCTATAACTGCAGCGAACTGGATGGATTTGCGGCTGTCGAGAATGGACAGCGGATCATCGGGCTCATTACGTTTGTGATTCGCGGAAACGAATGCGAGATCATCTCGCTAGACAGCATAATGGAAAACCGCGGCGTCGGCAGCACCCTTTTGCATGAGGCGGAGACATGGGCGAGACAACAAAGGTGCACCGCTGTTCAACTGATCACCACCAACGACAACTTGCATGCGCTTCGTTTCTACCAAAAGCGCGGCTACCAAATTGTGAATGTCTTTCCGAACGCTGTCGACAAGGCGCGGCGAATCAAGCCAAGCATTCCGAAAACAAGTCCTGACGGCATTCCAATTCGGGATGAGTTATTGCTGGTGAAACCACTGGCGTGACACGATGTGATGATGACGCCGTATTGGAAAAGAAGCATCGGCCTCCTCCCGAGACCGGTGCTTCTTTCAATTTTTTGAACACTCCTCCACCTATGACGCTAGCCGTGAGGAGTGTCAAATTTCGGTGGCGATATGATAAATGTAATATACCCCATAGGCGATGCTGATGAGGGAAACGGTTTTCACCATCCATTGGTTCATGGCTTGCTGTCTCGCTTTCATCCAAACGAACGGAACGCCAAGGAATGTCGTGAATAACATCATGCCGATGACCGTCCCTAAACCAAAAATCAAAATAAAGGAAAGCGCCATCCAAGTTCCTTTGACCGTCGTCATCGTCAACAACACCATCCCAGCGCTTCCGGCCAATCCATGGATAATGCCGATCAATGTCGATTTGATATGTAAATGATGAATATCGTCATGGTGATGGTGATCCATGCTCATTGTCGAGCGAAAACTGGCGATTCCTAAAATGACGATCATTACGCCAACGGTCATTTCAAGGTAAGAAGCAACCTGTTCAGGAATTTGCCGCTCAAAGGCGATCATCACCATCCCGACAACGAGCAGCGTCAACGTATGGCCGATTCCCCAAAACATGCCGGCCAGTGACGAAAGAGAGAGCTTTTTCGTCCGACTGACGATCGTGGAAACAGCAATCACATGATCCGGTTCCGTCGCATGTTTCATTCCTAGCAACAATCCAAACAAGAGTACAGGCCATATCGCTCCCATTGTCCCATTCCTCTCCCTTGTCATTAATATTTCCGCCAACAGACCAGCGCTTCCTCACCGCATTGTTGGCGAATAAACTGTTGGACGCGTTGAAATATCGCTTCGATGGCCGATGTTTCATACGCCAATATACGTACAGAAAAGCCTGGAACGGCTGCCGCTGAAAAACCGCAGCGAACCTCTTGCGGCATCTCTTCCATTAATTGGTTGAACTGTTCTAACACTTCCTTTGTGATGAACGGAGAAAGAGCCACGAATGATCCGACATGCGTATAGCCGCCAAGCTGCAGCATGCTCATTAAGTGCTGCCGCGAATCCAAGTACAGATGATCAAACAGAACGAGCACTTCGTCTTGATACACCTTCAGTTTCGAACGAATCCAATCGTAGCGGAACAGCTCGCCGCTTTCCGACCATCCAGGTGTGATGATTTCGCCATAAACGAACGTGGAGCTTGGCGTGATGTACACCGTCGTTTCTTGATAAAAGCGCGCATGCTCATAGGCGATCGTCGGGTCGGGGAAATATTCAAGTACGCTTTGCTCCCCAAGTGACAATCGTGTATACTGCCTTACAGGCGTTGAAGGAGTTTTGTAGATTTTCGCCGCCGACTGGGTCGTCACCATCAACCGGGCGCTGGGCTCGAGGAAGATTTCCATATCATATGAATCCCCATCGACATACCCGCCGCCCACGTGGACAAGATATAACGTCGGATGAGCCGGGTCGAGGTAAACAGGACGCATCAGTTTCAGCGCCCCTTCACTATAGTTGTCCAAAATGACGGTGCGGCCGTTTTTCACGACCGCTGTACATCGCAAACGCCCCGTCCAGCTCATTCTTCCAGCCCTGCCAGCAGCACCTGTTTTTCGATCCAATCCACAACGTCAAAAAGACCAATCTCTTCTTTTAAATTCGTAAAAATGACCGGCTTCGCCCCTCGCGCTGCTTTGGCGTCCCGTTCCATCACTTCCAGACTGGCGCCGACGTAAGGGGCAAGGTCGATTTTGTTGATCACGAGCAAATCCGACTTAATCATCCCTTGCCCGCCTTTGCGCGGAATTTTCTCCCCTTGGGCGACGTCGATGACATAAATGGAGAAATCGACCAACTCCGGGCTGAAGGTCGCCGCCAAGTTATCGCCGCCGCTCTCGATCAAAATGAGTTCCACATCTGGATGGCGCCGTTTCAGTTCATCAATGGCCGCAAAATTCATTGGAAGTTAAACGGCGTAATCGCTCCAATGACGCCGATCGGCTCGCGGACCGTCAAGGCGATGCGATGTTCCCCGCCCGGCGCGGCGTCAAGCGGCAGCGTTTCCCCGTGAATGCGCTTCGCTTCTTCGGCGGCGAATTTGTACGTTTGGGTCGTGCGGGCGACTTCCCCTTTCGCCGTGGTGATCGGTTTGGCTGCTTCCAAGGCGATCAACTTCGCCGCTTCTTCCTGCCGCTCTTTCAGCTGCTCGACGACCCGCTCTAAAATGGCGGCTCGTTCATGCGCTGGCATGGCAGTCATCGTTTGCCGCGCGGCGTATGCCGCGGCAATGGCTTCATCGACTTCTTCTTCTGTCGCTGTCGGAATTTCGGCAATCGTCTCGCGTGAGTATGGCGATTTCAGCTCAGTGTACGACTTGGCTTCCCGCCATTCGCCGTTGATGTATAGTTTTTTTCTTTCCGCCATGTTCTCATCCTTTCCCTAACTAGTATTCGCAACCCAAACATTGCCTGTGTCAATACATTTTTTATTTCGCCACAAATTTGCTAGAATCCTCTTTTCTGATCCGTTTATAGGGCATGTTGCTGATCCTCTATCATTTTATTCCCCTCTTTCAAATTGGAGGATGGAAAGAGGTAAGAAAAAACCACAATAGAAACGATACTCACCCCAATTCCATACATAATCGGATTGGTCGAACTCAATCCCTCCACCGCTAAACCAGCCAGCACAACGACGGAACTAATCACGATGGAATAAAAACCAGCTTTCGCTGTTGCTCGCTTCCAAAAGAAACCGAGAACCACTGGTACGAAAATGGCGCCTGACAAAATGGCATAGGCTACATCCAATGCGACAAGAACATCCTGAATCCAAATAGCAAAGATAATGGCGACAATCCCAACCGCTAGCGTCATCATTCTGGACAAAAGGACAAACTGTCGATCGCTCATATTTTTGAGCCAATATTGCTTCAAAATATCATGCGATAACAGAGTAGACGAGGCAAGCAATGTTCCGGAGGCCGTTGACATGAGAGCAGAACATACGCTGGCCAAAATGAGCCCTAACAAGCCGTGTGGCAAAATCTCTAATGACATGTTGGCAAATACGTTTTGCGGATCGTTCATATTCGGAAAAACAATCACCCCGCACATGCCAATGACGCTTAACGCTACGGCATAAGCAACGCTGTAGAGACCAGCATATATTGCGCCGCCTCGGGCAATGTTCGGTGTTCTGGCCGTAAACACCCGTTGCCAAATATCTTGTGATACCACCATTCCTAACGTATAGAGCAAGAAGTATTGGAAAATATTTGCCCATCCCATGGACGTCAGATCAAAATGCGACGCTGGCAATCGCTCCAAAAGCGATGTCCATCCGCCGACATGGGACAAACTCATTGGCAACATTACGAAGAAAATGCCGACTGTCATGACGATAAACTGAATGATGTCCGTCATCGTAACGCTCCACATGCCCCCGAGAATCGTGTAAAACAGCACGATCCCCCCGCCGACTAACATCGAAACGGTCATGCTCCAACCTAAAACAGCATGAATGATTGTGCCCATCCCAATGACTTGTGTCACCGAAACCATCAGCGTATAAATCGCGGCAACCAACGCGCTGATCAAACGCGTTTTCTGATTGTAACGGCGGCCAAGCAGTTCGCTGATCGTGGTCACATGGGCGCCGTAAATTTGGTTTGTAAAAAACAGACCGAGCACAGCAATGCCCAAGCCAATCATAAAAACAAACCACATACCCGAAATCCCAAATTGATACCCTAACTTCGCCGTCCCAATCGTTGAAGCGCCGCCCAAAATCACAGCAGACAGACATCCAAGATAGACAAATAGTCCGAGATTTCGGCCTGCCAACGCAAAATCTTCGGCGGTTTTCGCCCGCTTCGCCCCCAAAATCCCTGCGACGATCAATACGAGAAAATAACATAAGAGAACCCCACTATCCAGTGCGTTCATAACCATTCCCCCATCCTCTTATAATTCAGAAATCGATCTCCTTCGAGGTCCTTTCATAAAGGCAGACATTCCTTCAACGAGACACGACATCGGTTCCTGAATACACCCAATTTCCAAATTGCAATCGACATGTGCCCCCTCTTTTTTCATTTTCCAGAAGCGAACGAATGCACACCGATTTCCGCTTCATATTCGGTCAACGCCTCGTCGAGCATGCTTAATCCTTCGTCAATCTGTTCTTTTGTCACGATCAGCGGTGGGATCATGCGAATCACTTCTCCTTGATTGCCGCATAGATAGAAAAGAACACCTTTTTGCAGGCAACGATTCAAAATATTCATCACTCCCTCCCCATTCGGTTCGCCAGTATGCGGATGGACGATCTCGATGCCGATCATCAGACCGATCGAACGCACGTCTCCAATGACGGGATGCTTCCTTTTTAAAACTTCCAGTTTTTTTCGCGCGTATTCCCCAACTTCCCTGCAATTTTCCAACAATTTTTCTTCCCTAAATACTTCTAAAGTCGCCAGCGCCGCCTCGCATGCGATGGGGTTGCCGCCAAAGGTTGTCCCATGGCTGCCGAGCGGCCACTGTTTCATTAATTCTTTCGAAGCCACTGTTGCACTTAATGGAAGACCGGAAGCGATGCCCTTCGCAATTGCCATAATGTCTGGAGTGACATCGAATGTTTGAGCGGCAAACCACTCGCCAGTACGACCAAAACCTGTCTGTACTTCATCGAAAATAAGCAAAATTTCATAGCGATCACAAATTTCCCTCATCTTGTGAAGCCACCCTTTGGGAGGCACAATATATCCTCCTTCTCCCAACACCGGCTCTACAATCATGCATGCCACTTCTTCCGGAGTCACTTGATGGGCAAACAAAGAAGCCACGTCGTTTTCAAGCTTATTGGCAAAGTACACATCTGGATCCTCCTCAGCCGGACAATCCTTTGGATTGGCATATGGAAGTTGATACGTCAACCCGTTTGGCTGCAGGTACTTCCGATATTTGCTTTTCGATGTGCTGACACTAAGCGCCCCTAATGAACGGCCATGAAAGCATCCGGTAAATGAAATGACGTATGGCCTTCGCGTCACGTGTTTCGCTAATTTGATCGCACCTTCGATCGCTTCTGTTCCACTGTTGGCAAAAAAGAAGCAGTCAAGTCCTTCCGGCAAAATTTTCATCAGCTCTTCGGCCAAACGCAGAATTGATTCATACATGATGACGCCGCTCGGCCCGTGCATCAGGCGGTCTGCGGCCTCTTTGATGGCCTGCACGACTTTTGGATGGCGATGACCCGTATTGGCCACGGCAATACCGGAAGTAAAATCAAGGTATTTTTTTCCATCTAATCCGTAATAGTAGCATCCTTCTTCCTTGACAACCGGCAGATTCGGATGGTCTTTCGCCATCGTTGGCGCGAGCAGGTCGGGCATTTTGTGAAAGAGAGGCATCCAGTTGCTCTGTGTCACGCACAACTCCTCCTTTGGTTCAGACATGTTTGTTCATCGAAAACACAAAGACGCAATTTTTGTGCCATCATTTAAACTATTCTATATTTTTAGCCAATACCTCGCATTAACCTCCAACTTATTCTTCTGTTTTAGACTCCTATCATGACTTTGTTTACCATCCCCGATATCATTCATTTTTGAATCAAAAAATTCATTCTTGAATTAACACAGATGGTTCTTCTTCCAAGAAACATTTCCTCGTAGCAAAGAGATGGTTTTCAAATTAAAAAACCGCACCACAAAAAGGTGGCACGGTCCAAAAAACAGGATGTCGCCATCACCTTTTTCGACTGCATCGCGAAGTTTTCATGAGTAGTTTGGTCAGGAATCACTTATCATGCCAATTCAGCAATGACCTCTTCGATGACATCCAATGCTTCCTCCAGCTGTTCGTCTGTGATGACAAGCGGCGTTAATAGACGAATGACATTGCTGTATAGGCCCGCACTCATGACGATGACACCACGTTGATGGCATTCTCGCAAAATGGCGGCCGTTAATTCCTTATTCGGCGCTTTTGTCTTTGCATCGGTGACAAATTCGATGGCCACCATGGCCCCAAGTCCCCGTACATCCCCGACCGTCTCATATTTCTCCTGCAGCCGTCTGAACCGATTGATGGCTATTTGTCCAATGACATTGGCCCGTTCAACCAACTGTTCTTGTTGCAACATACGAATCACTTCCAAAGCAGCCACGCAACCAAGCGGGCTGCCCCCGTATGTCCCGCCGATTTCTCCTGGGTTGGGTGCATCCATGACTTCCGCTCTTCCCGTCACCGCACTGATCGGCACACCTGCCCCGATGGACTTCGACATGGTCATTAAATCGGGCACAACGTCAAAATGTTCAATGGCGAACATCTTCCCCGTTCGTCCAAACCCGGTCTGGATCTCATCGGCGATAAACAAAATCCCGTATTTTTCACAAATTTGTTTGACCCCTTGAACAAATGTTTTCGACGGAACAATAAACCCGCCCTCCCCTTGCACAGGCTCCATAATGATTGCGGCTACTTCTTCTGCCGGAACTTCCGAGAGAAAAAAGTCCTCAAGCCGCCGCAAAAGCTCGGCGTCCAATTCCTCGTTGGTCATGCCCGCTGGCTTTCGGTAATAATAGGGATACGGCATTTTGTACGTATCTGGCGCAAAGGGGCCGAATCCGAATTTATATGGCTTCACTTTGCTCGTGAGCGACATCGCCAGCAAGGTCCGTCCGTGAAACCCTCTTTCAAAAGAGAGAATGGCTTTTCTCCCTGTATACTTTCGAGCAATTTTGACGGCATTTTCGACCGCTTCTGCCCCGCTGTTCAAGAAAAAGGTCTTTTTATGATGAGCGCCTGGCGTGATGTGGTTTAATGTCTCGGCCAACTCAATATATGGCTCATACATCATGACATGGAAACACGGATGAATATACTGCTCCGCTTGTTTTTGGATCGCTTCCACCACTTTCGGCGGGCAATGGCCGACATTGAGGCTTCCAATCGCCCCGGCCAAGTCGATAAACGTATTTCCATCCACATCGGTTAAGAGCGCTCCCTCTCCTTTTACCGCAAACGTCGGTACGGTGTTAAACGGCCCCCGCGGAACATTCTGTTCTTTTTTTCTTAATAGCTCCTTTGCTTTTGGTCCCGGAATCGCTGTTTTTACTTGGATATATTTCTTTGTTTCTGTCTTCATCTTTTTCTCCCTCCGTCCCATTGTGCATCGTGATCCATCTTTTTAGAGATGCAAAAAACATGCCAAAAACTTCATGGAAAATCATATGACAAGGAAAGAGGATTTTTTCACTTCTTTGATAAAGTTAGTAATAGAAGCGCTGACAGACTACTAGGAGGGAAAAGCCATGCAGCGTGCAACCGACGTCTTGGAATTCGAGTTAGACGCGATATTGAAATCATCGCATGACAATATTGTGATTGCAGACGAAAACGGCATTGTTCTTCGCGCCAGCCCGAATTGCTTGTCCATTTATGGGAAAGATGTTTCTTATTTAGTCGGAAAATCGGTCTATCAATTAGAAAAAGAAAACGTCTTTTGCCCTTCGGTTACAGCTAGAGTATTACGGGAGAAAAAAGAGGTCCAATTGATGCAGCAAACCGCAACCGGACGGGTTGTCATGGCAACAGGCGTGCCTGTATTTGACCAACAGAACCACCTTGTTCGGGTCATCAGTTTTTCCCATGATTTAACAGAGTTGGAACGCTTGAAAGAAGACTATGAAAAGCTGAGAAAGCAGATGGAACATTATCAAATCGAAATAGGGGAATTGAAACCAGAAAATATTGTCATTCAAAGCAAGGAGATGGAACGAATTTGGAAGCTCGTGCACCGCGTGGCCCAATCGGATGCGACTGTTCTTTTCCTCGGCGAGTCTGGAGTCGGAAAAAACGTATTCGCCCGTTCACTTCACCTCAATAGCCCGCGGCGAAATGAACCGTTTATCGAAGTAAACTGCAGCGCCATTCCTGAATCGTTGTTTGAATCGGAAATGTTCGGCTATGAAAAGGGATCCTTTACCGGTGCGCAAAAAACAGGAAAACCGGGGCTGATCGAACTGGCCGACAAAGGAACTCTCTTCCTTGATGAAATTGGCGAGCTTCCCTTTTCGATGCAAGCGAAACTGCTAAAAGTTTTACAAGAGAAAAAAGTCACACGCGTTGGGGGCATTAAAGAACGAACGGTCGATTTTCGCCTGATCGCCTCGACGAATCAGAATCTAGAAGAGATGGTGAAGCAAGGGAAGTTCCGCCAAGATTTATTTTATCGTTTGCATGTGATCCCGATTTATGTTCCTTCTTTACGCGAGAGAAAAGAAGATATTTTTATGTTAGCGCAATACTTTTTAGAAAAGTTTAATAAAAAATACCATATGGATAAATATCTCCATCCATCCATTGTGGACCATCTCGTCCATTATGACTGGCCTGGCAACGTGCGAGAGTTGGAAAATATGATCGAACGATTGGTCATTACTTCCGAAACAAAAGCCATTTATCCGGAATATCTCCCTTTTTCGATCCAGAAACATCCAGAGGTGATCACAACCCATCAATCGTTGGAAAAACGGAACGAACCGTCGACATTAAAAGAAGCCATTGAACAAGTGGAACGGCAATGGCTCCTGCGTGCAGCCAAACAGTGCAAAACAACATACGAGATGGCTGATTATCTTGGCATCAGCCAGCCGACGGTCGTACGAAAGCTAAAAAAGTATCGCATTAATTCAAAAATGGATTAAAATCCATTTTTGAATTATTTTTTTATATTCAATTCATTTTTGCATCAATCAACGAGAAATAGAAGATGGCAAAACAATTCATTTTACGAACAGAGAAGGAAGCAGTCCTATTCACAAATGTTTTCTTTGCCCAACATCTCCTCTTTTTTGGCACGCTTTTTGCGTCTAAATCTATTCAGAACATTTTCATTTCTTAAGGGGGTTTTTGGCATGTATCAACCAAAAGATTCATCTCAGTCTCCCCGCTTTTGCGGAGTTCGAACCTTTATGCGGTTAGAACAGATCAAAACGACAGATAACGTTGATTTTGTCGTGCTCGGTGTTCCATTCGACACTGCAGCCTCGAATCGCATCGGACAACGGTACGGTCCGCAACACATTCGCAATTTTTCTGTCCTGCTTCGCCCTTACAACCCGGACATGGATATTGATATTTTTGCCTATTGTTCGGGTGTCGATTACGGGGATATTGATGTCATTCCCGGAAATGCGTTGCGCACGTATGATCGTATCGTCGAAGAGCTGCGACCATTGTTGAAGAAAGATATCGTTCCGATTCTGATGGGCGGCGATCACTCCATTACATTGGGACACTTGCGGGCTTTTTGCGAACGCTTTGGACCAGTCGCACTCGTTCATTTTGACTCTCACAGCGACACTTGGGACCATTACTATGGAGAAAAATATATGCATGGCACGCCGTTCCGCCGCGCTGTCGAGGAAGGGCTGCTCGATGTAGATCATTCCATTCAAATCGGGATGCGCGGACCGCTTTACAGTGCCGATGATATCGAGGACGCACGACGGCTTGGTTTTGAAGTCATTCCGATGAAAGAGGTCCGGCAAATGGGCTTTTCGGAAGTAATGCGCCGCATCCATCAACGCGTCGGGGACAAACCCGTTTTCATTTCCTACGATATAGACTTTGTCGATCCTGCTTTTGCCCCGGGTACTGGCACACCGGAAGTAGGCGGACCGACCAGCTATGAAGCACTCGAATACGTAAGGGGGCTTGACGGGTTAAATATTGTCGGATTTGACCTTGTCGAAGTGTTGCCTGCTTACGACAGCGGAGAAATTACCGCTGTACTGGCTTCCTCCATTATCTATGAGATGATCACACTCGTTGCGTTAAAGAAAAAACGATTGCAGCTGAAAAACCTGTCGGCAACGACAACACCCTAAAAACACTCACAAACAAAAAGGAGCGGCTTTCGATGTCTCGGGACCATGTGTATATCAACGGAAAATGGTGCAAAGGAGAAGGAGAAAAAAGAGCAATGATCAATCCCTCGAATGAGGAAGTCATCATAGAAATCAATGAAGCATCCCAACAACAAGCCGTAGAAGCGATCCAAGCAGCCCGTCATGCCTTTCGATACACCGATTGGCCATCCGATCCGGCAAGAAGAACTGCCGCACTTCGGCAACTGGCTGATCTGTTGGAAAAAAGCGCCGAAACATTCGCTTCGATCGAGACGTTGAATACGGGGAAACCGATTCGCGAGTCGCGCCTCGATGTCAGCGATTCAATCCACTGTCTTCGTTACTATGCCGATTTCGTTGAGCAACGAACCGTTCAGGAAAAGAGAAGAGCCGATGGCACCACAAGTAAAGTGATCGAGGAGCCAATCGGGGTATGCGCGCTGATTGTTCCTTGGAATTTTCCTCTATTATTAGGAATATGGAAGATCGCCCCTGCACTTGCGGCGGGGAATACAATTGTGTTCAAACCATCAGAATTAACGCCATTATCTTTGCTAGAACTCACAAAGCTGATCGATTCCATCGGTCTCCCGCCGGGCGTGTTTAATCTTGTTCCTGGAGGCGGTTCGCCCGTTGGAGAAACATTGGTGACACATCCTGATGTGGAAAAAATATCGTTTACCGGCGGAACGGAAACCGGGCGATGGATTTACGAACAATGCGCTCGTCGTTTGAAGCGAGTGTCTTTGGAACTCGGTGGAAAATCCCCACTGCTCATTTTTGACGATGCGGATCTTACGAGCACCATCGAGTGGGCACTG
>NZ_LDPD01000188.1:0-2116 GCF_001026865.1 Geobacillus sp. ZGt-1
TAAAGTGGTGAAAAAAGTATTTAACGTTGACTTGGATCCGGCTATTAGCTTGAGTTCGATTGTTTTAACAAACCAAGACGGATATAACTGGCTCGATAGCCAACAGGATGCAAACGGTCGTTTCTTGCTTCAGGATGACATTACACAGCCAGGACGGAAGCTGTTGTTTGGCCGTCCAGTTGTCGTATGTTCTAATCGCTACTTGCCGTCGATCGCCGGTACGCCTAACAAGGCCCCCATTTTTATTGGGAATCTGGAAGAGCTCATCGTATTGTTCTCGCGTCGATTCTTTGAATTGGCGGCAACGAAAGAAGGCGGCGATGCATTTAAACGTGATACGACGGATTTACGTACGATTATGCGCGATGATATTAAATTCTGGGATACCGGCGCGGCTGTATATGGCCAATTGACGCTGAGCTAATGACGGGGGTTATCCCCGTCCCCTTTTATTGGGGGTGATTGTTTTGATCATTACGCTTGATGAAGCGAAGCAATGGCTGCGCGTTGACCATAATGACGAGGATAGTTTAATTAATACGCTGATTAGTGCAGCGGAAAAGTACTTGGTTAATGCGACAGGAAATACGTTTGACAGTACGAATGAGTTGGCCAAGCTGCTCTGCTACGTTCTAGTCGCCGATTGGTACGAAAATCGTGACATGATCGGCAAGACGAGCGAGAAAGTGCGGCATACGGTCGAAAGTATCGTCGCCCAGCTGACTCATTGCTACGATAGCACGACAATGTAGAAAGGGGAAGGATCCATGAGCGAGAAGGCCGAAAAGCGTGCTGAAAAGGAACTGAAATGCCTTGTTTTGGTGTCCCCATCGGGGCATAAATACGAGGTGACGGTGTCGGATGCGGGGAATTTGATTGTGAAGTATAAAGGTGAAGGGACATGAACCCCGGGCAACTGAAGGATCGCCTGACATTTTACGAGATTATTTTTAATGGCGGCGAAGAACAACTTGTTGAGCGATGCAAGCTCTGGGGCCAAGTGAAGTTCAAAAAGAATAAATTCACTGACCAACAGCCTGAAAAGTCATATCAAATCGTTATTCGGGCGAATAGGGTTATAAAACCGTTAATGAAAGCTCTTTGCCAGGGAAAATGGTACGATATTATGTCCGTGGACAAGGGAGAACCGGGCTATTTTATACTGGATTGCACACTCGGCTACGTTCATAGCCTCAATGATCGCTGTACGGTGTCGCGGCTTCAAGAAGTGGAGCTGGCGAGCGGAGAAACGATCCATCAGCCTGTTGTCGTGATGGAGCAAATCCCGTGCGAGCTGGTGAAAATCGACTCCGGTGACACGCTGCAAACCGATACGACGCACAATATTCGCCTGTTTTATAAAATTCATATGGAAACGCATCGAAATATCAAAATCGGCGACAAAATCGAGGTTGCCCATAGAGGAGAAACATTTCTATTCACAGCAAAGGAATGCTTTAAATACCATACCTTCCAAGAGGTGATCGCGGAAATGGAAGGTGAAGCATAATGTTCCAGCTCAAAATAAACAATTTAAAAAAATACGAAGAGCAGTTTATTTTCCTCAAGGAAAATCTCCCTGAGGAGCTGGAAAACTACTTATTGGACGTTGCCAAAGGCTTGTTGCGCCTAGTGAAAGTGAGGACACCAAAAGACGAGGGGAGATTGCGGAGCGGCTGGGAAATTGGTGAGCTGAAGCGGGAAGGCGATGATTTGATTATCGTTGTCTATAACAAGGAGTTTTATGCCCGTTTTGTGGAATACGGTCATAAAGTAGTGATCAATAAAAAAACAGTTGGGCACGCTCCGGGGTTTTACATGCTGACTGTATCGGTAAAGCGGATCAGGCGACAGATCCCACGCCGGTTGAAAAAACACTTTGACAAGGTGCTGAATTCGTTATGATGGCATCACTCAGAAATGCGGTGATTAGTAAGCTCAAAACAGCCTTTCCGGATCATAAAATATACGGTGAAAAAGTGGAACAAGGCCTAAGAAAGCCTTGTTTTTTTATTACCGTTTTGCCTGGCGATGTGATCGAGTTAAACAAATTGATGCAACAAAGGGAAATCACCATCGATGTTCAGTACTTATCTGAAGAAGAAACGAACGCCAA
>NZ_LDPD01000189.1:0-365 GCF_001026865.1 Geobacillus sp. ZGt-1
GGTTAAAAGTGAAATTGAAAAACGGCCAGCCTTCGATTTTGGTTCACATTCAAACAGAAGGGGATATCAGTGAGACGTACGTCCCGATCAATTTGGCTGATTACCGGTTATTGTTTCAATTGGAAAAGGCGATTGGCCGGGATATTGAACGGGAAGTGAAACAGGCGATTGAAACGGCCCAGCATGAAAAAACCGATGTTTTTGGTTTTGGCGAGGCGGTGCATCGCGCCGATCCCCTCTTATGGAAGAGAATCAAAAAAGAGTGGGATGACCGCTATTTCCCTCATCTTCGGGTGACAGTAAAAGTGGATGCTTCCATTCGACGCACGGGATTGCGGAATACGCCATACATCAAATAAGCGTTT
>NZ_LDPD01000190.1:0-1175 GCF_001026865.1 Geobacillus sp. ZGt-1
AGGCGATGGAAACGAAAGAACGAGAGAAAGTGTTGGAGCTGATCATCTCCTACGAGCAAAAAGGGAAGAAAGAGGGGCTGGAAGAAGGGGTAAAACGCGGCCTTGAGCAAGGGATGAAGCAAGGAATGAAGCGGCTCATTGAGACGATGGCGCAAAAAGGGATGACGGCCGCCGAGATTGCCCGGTTGGTTGATCTTTCTGAAGAAGAGGTTCGAAGCTTGCTGAGCGAGTAAGAGGGAAAGGGGGGTCGATCTCATCCTGGTGTTTCCTGTTGAATGAGTAAGAGGGAAAGAAGAAGGCGGTTATCCACCGCCTTTTTTTCATGAAGTTTGACTTCAGCCGCTTGTTCCGTGAGAATCGTACCACGTGATTTTTATCTACAGAAGGCAGGGTATTCACATGAGACTGACCATTACGATGAACGGGCGGCAAGGCCCCGTGTCGCTGCCGCTTCATTATCAGCATTTGCTGCAAGGCCTGTTGTATCGTTCGCTAGAAAGTGAACGATTCGCGACGTTTTTGCATGAGATCGGCTTCCGCCATGAGAAGCGATCGTTTAAACTGTTTACGTTTAGCCGTCTAGTTGGAAGGCATGAAGTGGATAGGGGAAAGAAAACGATACGATTTTTGGACGATTTCCAATGGCATATCGACACGATTCTCCCGGATTTGACCGAGCAGCTCGGGCAGCAGTTGTTGCTGCGGCGGGAGATTTGGCTTTACGATCAGCCGGTGGAGGTCCAAAGCGTGAAGATGGACAAGGTGGAAATTGCCCAAAACACCATCGAGGTGGCCATGCTCTCCCCGCTGACCGTATACAGCACGTATGAAACGATCGATGGCAAAAAGAAAACGCATTTTTTCGGGCCGGACGACGACGTCTTTCCCCACCTCGTGGAGCTGAATTTCCGCCATAAATACGAAGCGTACTATGGCGTCGAGCCAGCAGAGAGATTGGTGATCCAGCCTGTCCATGTCCACCACCGTCATCGAGTGGTAACACGATTCAAAGATATGTATATTACGGGCTGGTTAGGCCATTATCGTCTTTCCTCTTCTCCCGAACAACTGACGTTTCTATACCACGTTGGCCTAGGCAGCCGCAATTCCCAAGGATTCGGCATGTTTCGGTTAATCAGCGAGTGAGCCATTCTGATTGTCGTCGACCTCCAATC
>NZ_LDPD01000191.1:0-2241 GCF_001026865.1 Geobacillus sp. ZGt-1
TTCGCCCACGTAATCCCTTCTTTTTTCAACACCGTTTCAAATTGATACGGGGGTTCATGGTCGACTAAATAGCCATCCACTACCGCTTCCCGATAAGAATACGTGAAGACAGGCGGACCAAAGATCTCCGTCGTATGAAGTGCCGGCGTCGCCGTCAATCCGATGCGGACGGCATCAAAATAATCGAGCACTTTGCGGTATTTGCTGACATAGTCTTGATGATCTCTAAATTGCAGTTCCACCTCATCCATTTCTTTATCTAACGTATAACCGCGATGGGCTTCGTCCACAATAATGCAGTCATACTGATCCACAGGCGGGATGTCTTCCGAGCGGTCGTTATAAAAAATTCGTTTTAACATTCCTTGTACGGTAGCGATATGCACTTTCGTTTCGTCATCTGGTTTTTGATCGTATAACGATTGTAAGCTATAAATTTCGGTGAACGTATGAAAACTTTCCATCTTGCTTTCTTTAAAAGCACTTTCTGCTTGTTCCGCTAGCGCTTTTCGGTCGACAAGGAATAAAATTCGATGAAAACGCTTTGCTTTGAGCAATCGGTAAATGAGACCAATTGCCATTCTCGTTTTCCCTGTTCCGGTTGCCATTGCGATTAAAATACTGCGTTTTTTCTCTTCCAGTGCTTTTTCAACAGCTTGAATGGCTTTCACTTGGTAAGGTCTTAATTTCAGATAATCAAATTTTTCATCACGCAAAAATTGTTCCGAACGTTCGACATCTTGCTCTAACAATTTTTTTAACCCGCGAGGAGTGTACCAGCCTTGCAGCGGGCGTGGATGGTTCGTCGATTTTCGGGCATCTAAAAACCAAATGCCTGATTTTTGCTCTAACTGTTTTAGATATGGTCTCCCATTTGTCGCAAAGAGAAATGGAACAAAGTAATCTCCCCACGGCTCATGGATCACTTCATTACCATGTCGAACGACTAATTTTGCATATTCTTTTGCTTGTTCAATGTCGGATGGAATATCTTTGCTGGCGCGTTTCGCCTCAATGATTCCCACTAGTTCAAGGCCAATAAATAGCGCGTAATCAGCGTAACCGCGTTTTAAAGGCCATTCCGCAATTGCCATGTTTCGCCCCTTTTCCGGACGAACTCCTTTGGAGAACCGTAACTTTTCAGAGTCAGCCTCCCATCCAGCATCTCGTAATTGTTGGTCAATAAGAATACGGGTTTCTGCCTCCGTCAATTCAAAGTTAGCGATGGCACGTTGAGAAAATTCACGTCGTTTTTGCTTTTCTTCACTGCTAATATATAGCTGTTCTTTCCGTATCTTTTCAAGCTCTATTTCCAATTGAGCAAGCTTTTCTTCGTATGACTTAACTACATGATCCAACTCATCTGCTGATATAGATGTTTGTGGTGTCGGTTCGATATACTCTGGAGCTTGGAATGACCAATCGCCATACACTTCCATAAACCAAACTGCAATTCGGAACGCCATATGCAATAAAGCTTTTGCTTCGTTTACTTCTCCATAACTCGGATTATGTACCGCTTCATTCCCTTTCAACCGAATGACCGTAAATAAGTCATATATTTCTTTCGGGATAATTTGCTCGTAAAACAGAACTCTTAGACGTTCTTGCTGATCAGTTCCACGTTCTTCCCTAATTTCTTCTAAAGCTAAAATATATTTTGTAATCGTTTCTGCAAATTTTCTTAACTCACTAATCGTCACGTTTGGATTTTGATATACATTTCGTTCCGCCGTTTCCCCAACACGGGCGAGAACTTCCCACTTATCTTTTAAGAATTCGAAGTTGCTTGATATCATGTTTATCCCCCACTATGATTCAATTCCTCCAATAAATAACCGCTCTAATTACCAGCCCATTATTAAGAAACATCATTCCTTATTACATGAATAATAGTCTAATTAAATGTTATTAAATATTAATCTAACTCGGAGATTTTTAAGTTAGACATATTCTTAAAATAAATTCCTATAATTTCAAGTTTTTCGTTTAGCGAATAAGCCTGAAAAATAAGCTTATTATTTACATACTTTACAATCAGAAAAACAGGTGGATATACATTTACTAGATTTTTTCCGATATTTTTCATAGTAGTTAAATCCATCAAAGAAGGTTGAAGAGAAGCATTAGGTGGATGCGAATGCCATGTACCAACAAAATATCGTGCATTTCCTGTTAGTTCTAGTGCTTGTGTTAGAAGTTCCTCTTTATTAAGAATTATTTCGGTACCGTCAAGAATTT
>NZ_LDPD01000192.1:0-370 GCF_001026865.1 Geobacillus sp. ZGt-1
AAGAAAATACTTGGTGAATATGTATTGGGATCACCGCGTCGGCCATCATCCGTTTTACGGGATTGTGCTTCAAGAATACAGTGTGGAACAGAAAAAATTGGTTGGTGAGCCGAAAATTATTTTCAAAGGAACGGACTTAAGAATTACAGAAGGGCCGCATTTGTATAAAATCAATGGTTATTATTATTTATTGACGGCGGAAGGGGGAACGCGATACAACCATGCGGCGACGATTGCCCGTTCGCGCGCTCTCTATGGTCCGTATGAGGTGCATCCCGACAATCCGCTGATTACGTCTTGGCCTTACCCGCGCAATCCGCTGCAAAAGGCTGGCCATGCGTCGATTGTCCATACTCATACGGACGAATGG
>NZ_LDPD01000193.1:0-525 GCF_001026865.1 Geobacillus sp. ZGt-1
TAAGATGAATCCAACAACCGCCAGTATTTGCAATAACGTATAAAGCAGTTCGCCGGTGCGCGCCAATACTTCGATGCCTTTATAGGCGCTGTACATGACCGTCATAGCCATAAGGACATTCAAAACAAACAGCGGCGTTTCCGGATAGGCAAACGTGAGCAACAGTTCGCCAAAGTCACGCAACACACGGGCGGCGATATAGAAAAAATAGGTAATATAGAGAACCGCCAACAACTTGCCGAGCGGCTTGCCGACGATATGTGTCACATAGGAAGTCAGCGGCTGATCGGGGTAATAATGAAACAAACGCTCGTAAACCAAAAACAGCAGCAGCCCAAGCGCCAGACCGAGCAAAATGGCGATCCACATATCTTGCTTGGCGCTGACGCCGAGTGGAATGACCATCGCACTGCCATGCTCAAACAACACAATCAGGACAAACAGCTGGCGCACATTGATTTTGCTATGTTCCATCTCGCTCCATCGCCCCTCACTCCACCGTATCCAAGTTTTTTTGAGCCGAAA
>NZ_LDPD01000194.1:0-1036 GCF_001026865.1 Geobacillus sp. ZGt-1
AACTCGCAGGCGCTTTGGGGTGACTACGACACCGTGCCGGCCCTGTCGATTTGCGAGCTCGTCCGTCCGCGCAATGCACCGTTTGTCACCGTCATCCAGTATTATTGGAACGGGCGCATCAAACAGTTAGTAGCGAATGAGGAAGAATGGGAGTTGATCGAGACATGAACCGGGCCGAAGAGGCCGCTGCCTTTTTCCGTTCCGAGCCGGGCTTTCGCCGCTTGTTTGTCGAAATGAAGCGGAAATACGAGTCGCTCGGCCGTGTTGGCGGCGTCGTCTCCTTGGCATCGTTCAGCGAGAACGAGCGCGAAGTCATCGCCGCCTTTTTCGGCCGAGACGTTTCCCGCGTTTCCCTGTCCGCCTTTGAACAGCAACTCGAACGAACACGGTTTGCCTGCGTTGGTCTCATCGAGCTGCTCGAGCGCTATTTCGGTGAGCCGCTCGTGCCGAAAAAAGAACAGCGCCAGGCAGTCGAAAAGGAGCGGGAGCGGTTTTTTGGGCACCTCGCCCACGAGCACCCTTGGCTTGAAGACATTTGTGGCCAACGGTTCATCCAAGCGGCGTATGAGGCAAACCGCGAAGAGTTGGCGGCGGCGATCCGTCTTGCCGGCGCCGCCCTTCGCCGCTTGCCGCTTGGCTCGTATGAGCGGCTCCCATTGTTTGCCCAGCGCATCGCCGGCGATCCACACGCCTTTGACCTGTCAACGCTCCCCGGCAAGGTGTTGCTGTCGGCCTTGCAAGCGACCGTGCCAGGTGAGTGGGATGTGACCTCTGTAGAGAGCGTCAATGAATTGCTGCAGTCCGTTGGCCTGCTCCGCGAGGATATTTTGAACTTTGCCACCTGCGCCAACTTGTTGGCCGAAACGAAGAAAGGCCCTCACCCAGTCTTCACTGCTGCCGTCGAAGCCAACAGCGCATTGAATGCACCGCTAAGGGACGTGTTGTCGCTCATTCGCGCCTATCCAGCCAACGGCGGCATCGTATACGTCGTCGAAAACGCGGGCGTTTTCTCGACCTTGCTTGACACCCGCGCCCC
>NZ_LDPD01000195.1:0-202 GCF_001026865.1 Geobacillus sp. ZGt-1
ACCGGTCGTGATCGATTCGCTGTTTGGCCACGTTTTCCCTCCTTGCGACATGGAATTCACGATATGTATTCGCTCTACGCGACGCAATTCCTTCTCATGAATGTAACTTTTTAGGAAGGAGGCCCGATCGCTTTGGGCTCCTTCCCTTGTCCTTCCTCTAGCTCGTGAATGGACTACCCGTTGATATCCCCTGTCAACCTCC
>NZ_LDPD01000196.1:0-654 GCF_001026865.1 Geobacillus sp. ZGt-1
TGCTAAAAACATCCATCTCCAAGTAAAAGCTATACATTAATTTTCTCTCCCTTTACCTTCACATCCACACTCATCTTGAACATTTAACAATCCAGTAAAAATCTTAGGAATAGATGTATTGACATCCCAGTACTCAACCAAATAGTCAAATTCAGATCTTTTAGTTTTTGCATAAAGGCTAATAGTAGCGACAATCTTAGCTGCAAAATCTGCCATGCGCTCAGGGAATGATACAGTATGTGGGTTACCGCATAAATCAATATAGGATATATCCAATTTAGAAAGTTCTTCATTTACTTTTTCGTTAATTTGCCTTAGTGTTTCATTTTTCTTTTCAAGTAAAAAGAAGCAGTTGAGACAACCTGTTTTTTGGGATGTTATTACCATTTTGTGAATAATGTTATGAGGCGAAACCCAAGCCCAAATAATCGGCTTTTTATAATTTTGTAGTTTATTAAAAGCTAGTTTATTAAAAGCTTCATTATCTCCTACGGTTACAACAAGGAGATCTGCTTTTTCAAAAACTTCCTCATCATTATTACCAGAGTATATCTCTGTTTCTTTAACTAAGTGGTGCATTAAATAATTAGCAACAGCGTCAGCCTTGTTTGCATATAAAAACATTGAGGGTAAGATATGTCCACCTAAGTTTTC
>NZ_LDPD01000197.1:0-914 GCF_001026865.1 Geobacillus sp. ZGt-1
TAAAACTTTATCTTGAAGGTACTAGTACCACCGAAATTGCAAAGCTTTCCAATGTGTCTCCAAGATATATAAGAATGATTTTGTCTGATCATAATATTGAAAAAAGGCCGTTTGGTAGTTGGAAGCGTAAGTATAAGTTATAAGTATAAGTTAAATGAAGATTATTTCAAGACTTGGTCTAAAAATATGGCTTATATCTTAGGTTTTTTTATAGCGGACGGTTTTATCTCCAATGATTTTCAAACGATCGGATTCGCGCAAAAAGAAAAATATATTTTAGAACAAATCAGAGACGAATTAGGGTCTAATCAACCACTTTATCAAAATAAGCAAACTGGTGTTTATATGTTATATCTCAATAGCAAAGTTATGAAAAACGATCTAATGGAGATACATGGTGTCACACCAAATAAATCACTGGATATAAAATTTCCGTATGTTCCAGAAGTGTATTTAAATCATTTTATAAGAGGCTATTTTGACGGTGATGGAAATATTTATTCTCGTGGCTATTTAGTCAGTTTTGTTGGCGGTTCTCTCGATTTCATGACGGTATTAGAACATCATCTAAAAGCGCGAGGATTTGACGTGTACTTAACCAAAAAAGAAAAACATATTCGTTTATATATGAGCGGCAGAAAAACGATTAAGGAATTTTATGACTGGATTTATCACGATAAAGGATTATATTTAAAACGCAAATTTGAAGCGTTCCCAGATAAAAATATGGATGCAGAAACATTGCAAAATGCGAAATTAAAAAGAACAAAACAAGCTGTTGCAGCAAGAAAAAAAGCTTTTATCGATGAATATCGAAAAAGCTATTGCGTTCATCAAGCATGTGAAACAGTTGGAATTACATTAGGAACTTATTTTAGATGGTTGAAACAAGACAAACAATTTAGCGAAGAATT
>NZ_LDPD01000002.1:0-3501 GCF_001026865.1 Geobacillus sp. ZGt-1
TATATACAGCAGGGGATTTTTGATTTGATTCAACCCAAAAATTTCCGCATTAAGTATTCATGAAGCAGCAACGGCACTTTTTCCGCCGACACGGAGAGAAACTCAAGAATAAAAGTGTATGCCTTGCTTGGGTAAGAATGGAGAAGCTCGCTCCACCATTCCGTCTCATAGCGCGAAATCATGCTCAAGTTATACAGCAACAAGTAATGGGCGTGTATTTCTGGAAGCGAGAATGTTTTCTCTTTCTTGACTGGAATTCGGAGTGTACCGTCAAGATGGAATAAAAACGGACCTTCTCCGGCCGGCGACAGCGGCGATTCTATATGAAAATACAGAAATTCTCCTTCTTCTTTGGCGAACGAAAGCCGCTTTCCTTGTCCTTCTTCACAGAGATATTGGACAAAGCGGGACAACGACATATGGTAGTGGTCCAAAATCACTTTTGGGATGGCGAGCATCGGCGGCGAAGCAGTATGTACAACAGGCAAGGATAACGGTTTTTTTCGCCCGCTTAGAAGAAAAAACGTTTCATGCAACTCGCTAATTCGTTGCAACAGCGTGCCCATGCGAAATTTTTCCCCAGCTTCTTGTTTCACATGAAACATTTTTTCAGAAAAATGTGCGAATAAACCGTTTTTTTGTATTTTCACTTCATCATCTAAAAATTCGTAGCCCTGTTTTTTTCGTTTTCTTGCTGATACACCATGGGCCAAGACCGATGTTGATTCCGGGTAGTCGGGGTCGACAGTGAGCAGGCATGCTTTTAAGAGCTGCACCATGCCGTAAAACAAGAGAACTGGCTTGATGGACAGCGGCGCCTGCTGGGCAGCGGCGTAAAAGTTTTGCCCGTGTTCCAGATAATATAAAAATGGGTAACAGTTTGCATAACTGCGTTGGACGGCGTCATCCCGCTGCAGCTGTTGATAGCATTGCCGCAAAAATTGCTGCGCAGTATCGGCCGAGCGGAAAACAGAAAGGCGAAACAGTTGACCGTGATTTCCGAACATTTTTACCCCCCTTACATAGAATTGTCTTGAAATAACTGAAAAGTTGGACATTTTCTTGATTCCTTGACAGTAGTTTAACCAGTTGTTAAGCTACTAATAATATTTCCGGACAAGGGGGAGAAAACATGTGGGAAGCGAAATTCGCCAAGGAAGGATTGACGTTTGATGACGTTCTTCTCATCCCAGCGAAGTCGGACGTATTGCCGCGCGATGTTGATGTAACCACGAAGTTGAGCGATACGCTGCAGTTGAACATCCCGATTCTCAGCGCTGGGATGGATACGGTCACCGAAGCGGAGATGGCAATTGCGATGGCGCGTCAGGGAGGCCTTGGCATCATTCACAAAAATATGTCGATCGAACAGCAGGCCGAGCAGGTCGACAAGGTGAAACGGTCGGAACGAGGCGTCATTACGGACCCGTTTTTCCTAACGCCGGATCATCAAGTGTATGATGCAGAACACTTAATGAGTAAATATCGGATCTCGGGGGTGCCGATCGTCAACAACCCCGAGGAGCAAAAATTGGTCGGCATTATTACGAACCGTGACTTGCGTTTCATTCAAGACTATTCGATTAAAATTTCCGAGGTAATGACGAAGGAAAACTTGATCACTGCTCCGGTGGGGACAACGTTGGAGGAAGCAGAGAAAATTTTGCAGCGACACAAGGTCGAAAAACTGCCTCTTGTTGATGAAAACGGTGTGCTGAAGGGATTAATTACGATCAAGGATATTGAAAAGGTCATTGAGTTCCCGAATTCGGCGAAAGATGCGAAAGGGAGGCTGATTGTCGGGGCGGCCGTCGGGGTGACGGCGGACACGATGATTCGCGTCAAAAAGCTTGTTGAGGCAGGGGTTGATGTCATTGTCGTTGACACGGCGCACGGCCATTCGAAAGGCGTCCTAGAGACGGTGGCCAACATCCGACGCCAATACCCGGACTTGAACATCATCGCCGGCAATGTCGCGACAGCTGAAGGGACGCGCGACTTGATTGAGGCTGGGGCGAACATTATTAAAGTCGGAATCGGTCCGGGGTCCATCTGCACGACCCGGGTTGTCGCCGGGGTTGGTGTGCCGCAAATTACGGCGATCTACGACTGTGCGACTGAGGCGCGCAAACATGGCGTCCCGATCATCGCTGACGGCGGGATCAAATATTCCGGCGACATTGTGAAGGCGATCGCGGCTGGGGCGCATGCGGTTATGCTCGGCAGCTTGCTTGCTGGTGTTTCCGAAAGCCCGGGTGAGACGGAAATTTACCAAGGCCGCCGCTTTAAGGTGTACCGGGGCATGGGATCGGTCGCAGCCATGGAGCGCGGCAGCAAAGACCGCTATTTTCAAGAAGATGCGAAAAAGTTTGTCCCGGAAGGCATCGAGGGACGCGTTCCATACAAAGGGCCGCTTGCCGACACGATTTATCAGCTTGTCGGTGGGTTGCGTGCCGGCATGGGTTATTGTGGAACCCGCAATTTGGAAGAGCTGCGCGAAAAAACGCAGTTTATCCGCATGACGAGCGCGGGGCTTCGTGAAAGCCATCCGCATGACGTGCAAATTACGAAAGAAGCGCCGAACTACTCTGCTTTTTGATCGGAGTTGCGCCGATCGGCTCAACTTTGACGGAGACATGTCCTCCGTCTATTTTTTTGGCCGACGGTATGTTACAATAACGGTTGTGTGAGGAGGGTGTCATTGTGAGGAGGAGAAAACAAAACTGGTTGTTTTGGTTGCTGTCGATTTGCCTTTGTTTAACGTTTGGTCCGTTTCAACAGACGGTGAAGGCGGAAAGCGCCCCGCTTGACATCCGGGCGGACGCTGCGATTTTAGTGGATGCACAAACGGGAAGAATTTTGTATGAAAAAAATATCGATACGGTGCTTGGGATTGCCAGCATGACGAAAATGATGACCGAGTATTTGCTTCTTGACGCCATTAAGGCGAAGCGCGTCAAATGGGATCAAATGTACACGCCAAGCGATTACGTGTACCGGCTGTCGCAAGACCGGGCGCTGTCCAATGTCCCGTTGCGAAAAGATGGCAAGTATACGGTGCGTGAGCTGTACGAGGCAATGGCCATTTATTCGGCGAACGGGGCAACGGTCGCAATTGCTGAGATCATCGCTGGATCGGAGAAAAATTTTGTGAAAATGATGAACGACAAAGCGAAAGAGCTTGGGCTGAAAGATTATAAGTTTGTCAATGCCACAGGGTTGAGCAATAAGGATTTAAAAGGATTCCATCCGGAAGGGACAAGCACAAATGAGGAAAACGTCATGTCCGCACGTGCGATGGCGATGCTTGCCTACCGGTTGCTGAAAGATCATCCCGAAGTGCTGAAAACAGCGAGCATTCCTCATAAAGTATTCCGGGAAGGAACAAAAGATGAAATCAAAATGGACAACTGGAATTGGATGCTGCCTGGGCTTGTGTACGGATACGAAGGTGTAGACGGGTTGAAAACCGGCTATACGGAATTTGCCGGCAACTGTTTC
>NZ_LDPD01000002.1:3518-7871 GCF_001026865.1 Geobacillus sp. ZGt-1
AAACGGCGTCCGCTTGATTTCGGTTGTCATGAACGCGAAAGATGCGAGTGGGAAAACAACAAAAGAGGCGCGCTTTAAAGAGACAGAAAAACTATTTAACTACGGATTCAACCAATACTCCCTCGAGACGCTTTATCCAAAAGGGTACCAGCTGAAAGGAAAAGAAACACTTCCGGTCGTGAAAGGGAAAGAAAAAGAGGTTCGTGTCGCGACAGGAAAGAATCTGGATCTGCTTGTGAAAAACGGCGAGGAAAAACAATACAAACCTGTATATGTGTTGGACAAGAAAAAAATGACAAAAGAAGGAAAGCTAGTCGCCCCTTTGAAAAAAGGGGAAACGGTTGGATATATGACGCTCGAATATAAAGGGGACGACTCCCTTGCCTTCTTAAGCCCGGACATGCAAAAAAACATCCGGGTGCCGCTCGTTACGACAACCGAGGTGGAGAAAGCCAACTGGTTCGTTCTTTCGATGCGCGCGGTCGGCGGACTGTTTGTTGATTTATGGACAAGCGTCGCCAAAACAGTGAAAGGCTGGCTGTAAAATCGACTCCCCTTGATGGGGAGCTTTTTTCCATTGTGATTTTTGTAAAAATTGAGGTAAAATAAAACAGTGGAATCGTCCTTTTGCATGCCTCGCAAAGCATAAGGATTAGGAATAGGGGGAATCAACGTTGGCATTGACAGGTACGGACCGCGTCAAACGCGGCATGGCGGAAATGCAAAAAGGCGGCGTCATCATGGACGTCGTGAACGCAGAACAGGCGAAAATCGCTGAAGCGGCAGGGGCTGTCGCGGTTATGGCGCTCGAGCGCGTCCCGGCGGACATTCGCGCCGCTGGCGGTGTCGCGCGCATGGCCGACCCGACGGTGATCGAAGAAGTGATGAACGCCGTTTCGATCCCAGTCATGGCGAAAGTGCGGATCGGTCACTATGTTGAGGCGCGTGTCTTAGAGGCGCTTGGTGTCGACTACATTGACGAAAGCGAAGTATTAACGCCGGCTGATGAGGAGTTCCATATTGACAAACGGCAGTTTACCGTTCCATTTGTGTGCGGTTGCCGCGATTTAGGGGAAGCGGCGCGCCGCATTGCAGAAGGGGCATCGATGTTGCGGACGAAAGGAGAGCCGGGGACAGGCAACATCGTTGAGGCCGTGCGCCATATGCGCAAAGTGAACGCGCAAATTCGCAAAGTCGTCAACATGAGCGAAGATGAGCTTGTCGCTGAGGCGAAACAGCTCGGGGCTCCGGTTGAGGTGCTGCGCGAGATCAAGCGGCTTGGCCGCCTGCCGGTCGTCAACTTTGCCGCCGGCGGTGTCGCGACACCGGCTGACGCTGCCTTGATGATGCACTTGGGTGCGGACGGTGTCTTTGTTGGGTCTGGCATTTTCAAATCGGAAAATCCGGAAAAATACGCGCGCGCGATCGTAGAGGCGACGACTCATTACGAAGACTATGAATTGATCGCACACTTGTCGAAAGGATTGGGCGGCGCGATGCGCGGCATCGATATCGCGACATTGTTGCCGGAGCACCGGATGCAAGAACGCGGCTGGTAAGCTAAATAAAGGAGCAAAGCAACGATGAAAATAGGTGTACTTGGACTGCAAGGAGCTGTGCGGGAGCATGTTCGCGCCATTGAGGCGTGCGGCGCCGAGGCGGTCATCGTGAAAAAGCCGGAGCAGCTTGAAGGGTTGGACGGTCTTGTGCTGCCGGGCGGCGAAAGCACGACGATGCGGCGGCTCATCGACCGCTATGGGCTGATGGAGCCGCTCAAGCAATTTGCCGCTGCCGGCAAGCCGATGTTCGGCACGTGCGCCGGACTCATTTTGCTGGCGAAGCGAATTGTCGGCTATGACGAGCCACATTTAGGATTAATGGACATTACAGTCGAGCGGAACTCGTTCGGTCGGCAGCGGGAAAGCTTTGAGGCGGAGCTGTCGATTAAAGGCGTCGGCGATGGCTTTGTCGGCGTCTTCATCCGCGCTCCGCATATCGTGGAGGCCGGGGACGGGGTCGATGTCTTGGCGACATACAATGACCGCATTGTCGCCGCTCGACAAGGACAGTTTCTTGGCTGCTCGTTCCACCCAGAGCTGACCGACGATCATCGATTGATGCAATACTTCCTCAACATGGTCAAAGAAGCGAAAATGGCGTCAAGCCTCAAGTAAAGTGATCAAGCGAAAGCGATGAGAGGAACGAGTAGCGGGATGCCTTCCTTATCAGAGAGCCGGTGGGCGGTGCGAACCGGCAGGGAGCTCCTGTGAATCCATCCTCGAGCAAAACGTTGAACGCCCAAAGGGCCAGTAGGCGTTTTCGGCCGCCGCCGTTAACGGCAAAAGGGGAAGGCATAGCAAGCCTTCAATAAGGGTGGCACCGCGGGATGGCTCCCGTCCCTTTTTTGGGACGGGGGCTTTTTTATGTATAATATTGAATGGAAAAGGAGGTAAAAGCCATGCTGGATGTGAAAATATTGCGCACCCAGTTTGAAGAAGTGAAAGAAAAACTAATGCAGCGCGGCGGGGATTTGACGAACATCGACCGCTTTGAACAATTGGACAAAGACCGCCGCCGCTTGATCGCGGAAGTCGAAGAGCTGAAAAGCAAGCGCAACGATGTGTCGCAGCAAATCGCTGTCCTAAAGCGCGAGAAAAAGGACGCCGAGCCGCTGATTGCCCAAATGCGCGAAGTCGGTGACCGCATTAAACGGATGGATGAACAAATTCGCCAGCTTGAGGCGGAACTCGACGACTTGTTGTTGTCAATTCCAAACGTGCCGCACGAATCAGTGCCGATCGGCCAATCAGAAGAGGACAATGTGGAAGTGCGGAGATGGGGAGAGCCGCGTTCGTTTTCCTTTGAGCCGAAGCCGCATTGGGAAATCGCCGATCGGCTCGGTTTGCTCGACTTTGAGCGAGCCGCCAAAGTGGCGGGAAGCCGATTTGTCTTTTATAAAGGGTTAGGAGCGCGGCTTGAGCGGGCGCTCATCAACTTTATGCTTGACATCCATCTCGATGAATTCGGTTACGAAGAAGTGTTGCCGCCATATTTAGTGAACCGGGCGAGCATGATCGGAACCGGACAGTTGCCGAAATTTGCCGAGGATGCGTTCCATTTGGACAGCGAAGATTATTTCCTCATTCCGACCGCTGAGGTGCCGGTGACGAACCTGCACCGCGACGAAATTTTGGCCGCAGATGATTTGCCGATTTACTATGCGGCCTACAGCGCCTGCTTCCGCGCGGAAGCCGGGTCGGCCGGCCGCGACACGAGAGGGCTGATCCGTCAGCATCAGTTCAATAAAGTCGAGCTGGTAAAGTTCGTAAAGCCGGAGGACTCGTACGATGAATTGGAAAAGCTGACGCGCCAGGCAGAGACGATTTTGCAACGGCTCGGGCTTCCGTACCGCGTTGTCGCCTTGTGCACCGGAGACCTTGGATTCTCGGCGGCGAAAACGTACGATATTGAAGTTTGGCTGCCAAGTTACGGAACGTACCGGGAAATTTCGTCGTGCAGCAACTTTGAGGCGTTTCAAGCGCGCCGTGCCAACATCCGCTTCCGTCGGGATCCAAAAGCGAAACCGGAGTACGTGCATACATTAAACGGTTCGGGGCTAGCCATTGGGCGGACGGTCGCCGCCATTTTGGAAAACTACCAGCAAGAAGACGGCTCGGTCATCGTTCCGGAAGCGCTTCGTCCTTACATGGGGAATCGGGACGTCATTCGCTGAAAAAAAGGTGCTTGAGGCAAATCGTTGGTTGACTTTTCCCGACTGCCGTGTTATAGTGAATGACGTTGGCAATGAGGAACAAGAAGTCTTGTTCTTGGCCAAGACGATGATGAAGAGGACTGACGCGCATAAGAGGAGATTGTCATCTGAAACGGCTGACCGCCGAAAGCCGTTTCCCATCATAAAAAAACCCGCCGTTGACCGGCGGGTTTTTTATGCCTTTATTTTTTTACAACAGTAAATTGATCAGCGATCAGCAGCCAGTTTTGTGGAAAATCAATGCCAAGTTTCCAATAGCTGACCCCGCGCAAACCAAGTTCCTTCACGAGATTAAATTTTGCTTGAATGGAGCGGGCGTCCTCAAACCATACTTCATGCTCGCGTCCGTTTTCGTCGCGATAGCGAAAATGCGGTGCCTGCGCCTCCGTATCGTATTCGATGGCAACGTTATACTTTGCGGCGAGGGCGATGGCTTGCTGCGGGCTGATGGCCTGGGCGTACGGGCCGCCGGGTACATATGGCAGCGTCCAGTCGTAGCCATACAAGTTTTGCCCCATCAAAATTTTTCCGGCTGGCATTTCAGAGATGGCGTACTCGAGAACGCGGCGGACCGGACCGAT
>NZ_LDPD01000002.1:9605-14878 GCF_001026865.1 Geobacillus sp. ZGt-1
CCCGCCGCTGTAGCCCCATTCATACGTCATGATCACGACAAAGTCGACAATTTGTCCATGGGCGCGGTAGTCGTGTGCTTCGTACCAACGTCCGCGCTGGGTCGCGCTCGTTTTCGGCGCCAAGGCGGTCGACATCATCCACCCTTCTCGTGCAAACCGCCGTTTCGCTTTGCGCAAAAACGCATTATACGCCTCACGGTCTTCCGGGCGCAAATATTCAAAATCAAAATGGATGTCGCGGAAGCCATACCGTCTAGCGGTCGCGACAATGTTGTCGAGCAGACGATTTTGCAGCGTTTCGTTTGTTAACATAAGCGCGCCGAGCTCGTCGCTGAACTGCCCGTTTTCAATGTTGGCGACAACCATAACGAGCGTGACGCGGTTGGCGCGGGCAATATCCGGAAAGTCGTCAAGCGGCGGCTCTTGCAATGTCGCGTCGCGTCGGATCGCAAAATAAAAAGGACTCAAATAAGTCAAATACGGAGCGGCTTCGCGAGCGCTCGCCTCCAGCGCTGGGCTGACAGTCGCGCCGCGCGGTTCAATATAGGCGTTAAACTCCGCTCTTCGCTTGGCGCCGGGCGGTATATAAAGCCGCTGCCCGACCTTAAGCGGAGCGTTTAAGGAGAGGCGATTCACTTCGGCAAGCCGCTGCATCGGAATCGAAAATCGGCGTGCAATCGACCATAACGTGTCGCCGCGCTGCACCCAGTAAAAACGACCGACGATCGGGATCACGAGCGCCTGACCGACAACGAGTTTATCAGGGTTTGGAAGCTTGTTGGCCCGGACAATGTCTTCCGCCGTGGTCCCGTATGCCTCAGCAATTCCACTTAACGTTTGTCCACTCTGCACTACGTGGATTTGCATACTTGACCTCCTAGTTGCGTCTTTATTCTCCATATTCTATGATGAAAAGAAAGGAGAAATGACCGTTTGTGTGAAGGGGTATACGATGAACACCGACGAGTACTACATGCGATTGGCAATGGAAGAAGCAAAAAAAGCGGAGCAGATCGGCGAAGTGCCGATCGGCGCTGTCATCGTTCAAGACGGCCGCGTCATCGCCCGCGCTCATAATTTGCGGGAAACCGAACAACGCGCCATCGCTCATGCAGAAATTTTGGCAATCGATGAAGCATGCCGGGCAACCGGTTCATGGCGGCTTGAGCGGGCGACGTTGTACGTAACGCTTGAGCCGTGCGCCATGTGCGCAGGCGCCATTGTTCTTTCCCGCATCGAACGGGTTGTATTTGGCGCGTTTGACCCAAAGGGAGGGTGCGCTGGGACATTGATGAACTTATTGCAGGAAAGCCGATTTAACCATCAGGTTAAGGTGGTAAGCGGGGTGCTTGCTGACGAGTGCGGTTCGCTGTTGAGCCAATTTTTTCGACGATTGCGCGAACAAAAGAGAAATGTTGGCGGGAGTGCCAACGAAAATTCCGTCGATTGACATTGCATTTTTTCCGCTAACGAGCTATACTGATAGTGCCGTGCTAAGCGGGGAGGTAGCGGTGCCCT
Source organism: Geobacillus sp. ZGt-1 (assembly GCF_001026865.1). Lineage (NCBI taxonomy): Bacteria > Bacillati > Bacillota > Bacilli > Caryophanales > Anoxybacillaceae > Geobacillus > Geobacillus sp. ZGt-1. Next base: position 11,124 of record NZ_LDPD01000002.1, read on the forward strand.
GTACTCGCAATCCGCTCTAGCGAGGCTGAATTCCTTCTCGAGGTTAGTCTGTTGCGAGGCCTGTCTCAAGCAAGTGGTGTTGACGTCTGGGTCCCGCGCAATGGGATTCCGTGAACCCTGTCAGGTCCGGAAGGAAGCAGCAGTAAGCGGATGCTCCCATGTGCCGCGGGGACGCCTGGGCTGAGCTAACTGCTTGAGCAACGCTCGGGGCAGCTAATCGACAGAAGGTGCACGGCCTTACATAGCGATAGGGAACAAAACCCACTCATGGCGAGTGGGTTTTTTGTTATTTCAAATTGCAATAGGAAGTTATATAATAGATAGGACGAGAGAAAGAGGAGGGCCGTTTTCCGTGGCATACCAAGCGTTATATCGCGTGTTTCGGCCGCAGCGCTTTGCGGACATGGTCGGCCAAGAACACGTGACCAAGACGTTGCAAAGCGCCCTGCTTCAACATAAAATATCGCACGCTTACTTATTTTCCGGCCCGCGCGGTACAGGAAAAACGAGCGCAGCGAAAATTTTCGCCAAGGCGGTCAACTGTGAACAGGCGCCAGCGGCGGAGCCATGCAATGAGTGTCCAGCTTGCCTCGGCATTACGAATGGAACGGTTCCCGATGTGCTGGAAATTGACGCTGCTTCCAACAACCGCGTCGATGAAATTCGTGATATCCGTGAGAAGGTGAAATTTGCGCCGACGTCGGCCCGCTACAAAGTGTATATCATCGACGAGGTGCATATGCTGTCGATCGGTGCGTTTAACGCGCTGTTGAAAACGTTGGAGGAGCCGCCGAAACACGTCATTTTCATTTTGGCCACGACCGAGCCGCACAAAATTCCGACGACGATCATTTCCCGCTGCCAACGGTTCGATTTTCGCCGCATCCCGCTTCCGGCGATCGTTTCACGGCTAAAGTATGTCGCAAGCGCCCAAGGTGTCGAGGCGTCCGATGAGGCATTGTCCGCCATCGCCCGTGCTGCAGACGGGGGGATGCGCGATGCGCTCAGCTTGCTTGATCAAGCCATTTCGTTCAGCGACGGGAAACTTCGGCTCGACGACGTGCTGGCGATGACCGGGGCTGCATCATTTGCCGCCTTATCGAGCTTCATCGAAGCCATCCACCGCAAAGATACAGCGGCGGTTCTTCAGCAGTTGGAAACGATGATGGCGCAAGGGAAAGATCCGCATCGTTTGGTTGAAGACTTGATTTTGTACTATCGCGATTTATTGCTGTACAAAACCGCTCCCTATGTGGAGGGAGCGATTCAAATTGCTGTCGTTGACGAAGCGTTCACTTCACTGTCGGAAATGATTCCGGTTTCCAATTTATACGAGGCCATCGAGTTGCTGAACAAAAGCCAGCAAGAGATGAAGTGGACAAACCACCCGCGCCTTCTGTTGGAAGTGGCGCTTGTGAAACTTTGCCATCCATCAGCCGCCGCCCCGTCGCTGTCGGCTTCCGAGTTGGAACCGTTGATAAAGCGGATTGAAACGCTGGAGGCGGAATTGCGGCGCCTGAAGGAACAACCGCCTGTCCCTCCGTCGACCGCCGCGCCGGTGAAAAAACTGTCCAAACCGATGAAAACGGGGGGATATAAAGCCCCGGTTGGCCGCATTTACGAGCTGTTGAAACAGGCGACGCATGAAGATTTAGCTTTGGTGAAAGGATGCTGGGCGGATGTGCTCGACACGTTGAAACGGCAGCATAAAGTGTCGCACGCTGCCTTGCTGCAAGAGAGCGAGCCGGTTGCAGCGAGCGCCTCAGCGTTTGTATTAAAATTCAAATACGAAATCCACTGCAAAATGGCGACCGATCCCACAAGTTCGGTCAAAGAAAACGTCGAAGCGATTTTGTTTGAGCTGACAAACCGCCGCTTTGAAATGGTAGCCATTCCGGAGGGAGAATGGGGAAAAATAAGAGAAGAGTTCATCCGCAATAAGGACGCCATGGTGGAAAAAAGCGAAGAAGATCCGTTAATCGCCGAAGCGAAGCGGCTGTTTGGCGAAGAGCTGGTCGAAATTAAAGAATAAACCGTTTAAAGGAGGATGCCAAGATGATGCGTGGCGGAATGGGCAATATGCAAAAAATGTTAAAACAAATGCAAAAAATGCAAAAAGAAATGCAAAAAGCGCAGGAAGAGTTGGCGGAAAAAACGGTGGAAGGCACGGCGGGCGGAGGCATGGTGACCGTTGTCGCTAACGGTCATAAACAAATTTTGGAAGTAAAAATTAAAGAGGAAGTCGTCGACCCAGACGATATTGAAATGCTGCAAGATTTGATTTTGGCAGCGACAAACGATGCGTTGAAAAAAGCGGATGAGTTGGCTAATGAAATGATGGGGCAGTTTACGAAAGGACTTAACATTCCAGGGTTGTTCTAGGGGGGGCGTATGCATTATCCAGAACCGCTATCGAAGTTGATTGACAGTTTTATGAAACTGCCCGGCATCGGCCCGAAAACGGCTGCCCGCCTTGCATTTCATGTGCTGGCGATGAAAGAAGACACCGTGCTTGAGTTTGCCAAAGCGCTCGTTGATGTCAAGCGGCATATTCATTATTGCACGATTTGCGGACATATTACAGATACAGACCCTTGCTACATCTGCAAAGACGAGCGGCGCGACCGGACGACGATTTGCGTTGTTCAGGATCCGAAAGATGTCATCGCCATGGAGAGGATGAAAGAATACAATGGCCTATACCACGTGTTGCACGGGGCCATCTCGCCGATGGAAGGCATCGGACCGGAAGATATTAAAATCGCCGAGCTGCTCACGCGATTGCAGGATGAGACGGTCCAAGAGGTGATTTTAGCGACCGACCCGAACATCGAGGGAGAGGCAACGGCGATGTACATCTCCCGCCTGTTGAAGCCGACAGGAATCAAAGTCACCCGCATCGCCCATGGCTTGCCGGTCGGCGGCGACTTGGAGTATGCGGACGAAGTGACGTTATCAAAGGCGTTGGAAGGGCGCCGTGAGCTATAGAGAGAAAGAAGGTGGGGATCGGTTTGTTATGGCGGCGAAAGGGGAAACTAAAGAGACAATTTGATGAGAAGTTAATGGCTGAACTACAAAAGGCTAGAACTGAATGGCTTGAGCAGAAACAACTCATCGAAAAAAGCGTCGATCCGTCTCCGGAGGTGCTGAGCGCATTGCAACTCGCTGAGGCCAAATATTTTTTCCTCCTCCGCGAAGCGAAGCACCGCCGCATCACACTTAAGGAAGTGCGTTAACTTCCTTATTTTTTTGTTCTTTTTTCCCCTGTTTCTCATACGTTGGTAGTACAAGCGTGCAAAAAGGGGGTTCAAACGTTGGAGCCGAAAGTCGTCATTACCGTGTTGCTAGCGCTTATCGCCGTTTTGCTTATCGTCGGCGCCCGTCTCAAAGCGCTTCGCCTGATCGGCTACGCTGCTATCCGCCTGATCGTCGGGGCGCTCGCGCTGTTTGTCATCAACGCCATCGGCGGGCATTTTAACATCCATATTCCGATTAACCTCGTCACCTCAATCGTTTGCGGATTTCTTGGCCTCCCTGGAGCGGCAGCGTTAATCGTGATTGACCGATATATTTTGTAGGCATCATTATTCAAGATGCCTTTTATTTTTTTGTTTAAAAGTTATTGACTTTTATATGACAATGCATTATATTAATTAATGTCGCTGTTCATGAAAGATATGTTGACAGCAAATTAAATGATATGTATAATGATAAAAGTGTGCAAGATAAACAAGTTCCTTGAAAACTAAACAAAA
>NZ_LDPD01000002.1:16545-16726 GCF_001026865.1 Geobacillus sp. ZGt-1
TGACGCTTGCTGTTTTGTTTGGTTTTGAGGGAATTGGTTATTCTCTCGGTTGTTTTGCGCCTGCGTCTGCGAGTGATTCAGCGGAGCTGGATTCCTCGGCGCAAGGCCGCAAAGAAGCTGACTCAAGGCAGCAGCCTTGTTTCGTTTTGAGGGAACTGATCGTTCCTTGCAATGTGTATAT
>NZ_LDPD01000002.1:20436-52738 GCF_001026865.1 Geobacillus sp. ZGt-1
GTAGGTCGCTGCTAGGCAATAAACGAGCAGCCAGTTGCATTGGTGCAATTGGCTGTTTTCGTTTTTTGAGGAAAAAACGATAAGGACCCGCTCAATGTCTCTCTTCCTTTCATCTACTAGTATAGAATGTTAGCAATGTGGGAAACATAGAGGATGGGAGGTGGAGAGCGTGAGGACATCAATAGCAGACCGGAATCAACGCGAACATGTATGCATCGTTTGTGAACAGGAAAAAAAGGAAGGGATTTTCCTTTTTGGCCATTTTCTTTGTTTGGACTGCAACCGGGCGATTGTGCAAACGAATACGGACGACCCGAACTACTCGTTTTATGTGCGGCAGCTGCGCAAAATGTTTACATCGAAAATTCACTCGTAATCAGGGCCTGCATTTGGGCCTGTTTTTATTTGCGATTGACGCGACTCGTGCGTTTTTTCGGGCGTTTGTGATACTATATGTTTGATGTTTCTCCTGCATATCCCATGCATTTCGGCAGTCTGCCCGGATGATGGCCGTTCTGGGACAGACAGCAAGGAAAGAGGATGATGATGGATCAAACGAAAACTCCTTTATATGACGCTCTCGTGCACCATTGGGCGCGCCGCCCGGTTTCGTTTCACGTGCCGGGACATAAATACGGCGCTTTGTTTTCGAAACGAGGGAGAGATATGTTTGCGCCGCTGTTGGCGTTGGATGCGACGGAAATTTCCGGCTTGGATGACTTGCATCATCCTGAGTCGGTGATTGCCGAGGCGCAGGCGCTGGCGGCGGAGCTGTATGGCGTTAGGGAGACGTTTTTCCTTGTGAACGGTTCGACGGCAGGGAATTTGGCAATGATCGCCGCCGTGTGTGATGGAAAGAGGAAGAAAGTGATTGTACAACGCAATTGCCATAAATCGGTGATGCATGCATTGCAACTCATGGAAGCCACTCCTGTTCTACTTGCTCCCGAGTTTGATCGTGATGTGTGTGTCGCTTCGCACATTCGTCCTAAAGCGGTCAAAGAGGCGTTGGCGCTTCATGATGATGTTGCTGCGGTTGTATTGACGAACCCAAATTATTATGGAATGGCCGCCGATTTGACAGAAATCGTCCGTCTAGTTCATGAACATGGCATTCCGGTGCTGGTTGATGAGGCGCATGGCGCCCATTTCGTTGTCGGCCCCCCTTTTCCGACATCGGCGCTTCGCTATGGCGCCGATGTTGTCGTGCAGTCGGCGCATAAAACGTTGCCGGCGATGACGATGGGAGCGTTTTTGCATGTAAACAGCGAGCGGGTTGATCTTGAGCGGTTGAAATATTTTTTGCAGTTGTTTCAGTCAAGCAGCCCGTCTTACCCGATTATGGCGTCGCTCGATTTGGCGCGGAGTTATGTCGCCCAGCTTTCAAAAAGCGATGCGGCGGCGATCGTGGCAGAAATTGAGAAGTTTAAAGCAGCCTTGGCCGATATTGACGGGGTGGCAGTCGTTTGTTCCCGCCATTTTGGCGTACAGACCGACCCGCTGAAAGTAACGGTGCAGACGCGCTGTTCCTTGACCGGGTATGAACTGCAACGTTGGCTTGAGCGCGAAGGGGTGTTTGTCGAGCTTGCTGATCGAATGAACGTGCTTTTCGTTTGCCCGCTGGCGGTAACCGGGCGGCTTCAGGAAGCAGCGGAGAAAATCAAACGAGCGTGGCGCGATTTGCCAGATGGCGAGGCGCCGGTGTGTGACGCTTCGCCTTTTCTCGGACCGCTTCTATCGGTTTTAGTCCCGTATAATGAACTGCGCCATTTGCGGACAAAAGCTGTGGCGCTCGAGGAAGCTGAAGGACATATAGCGGCGGAAACGGTCATTCCATATCCGCCTGGGGTGCCGCTCGTGTGGGTCGGAGAACGGATCGGCCGCGGCCATATTGAACAGATCCGCCAGCTTCTTTGTCAGCGGGCGCACATACAAGGCGGAAGCCGGCTGAAAGATGGTCAGCTGGTTGTATACGAATAGGAAGGATGGAAAGGATGCCGCGAGTGATGAACGGATGCTTTTTTTCGTTTGAAGGACCGGAAGGAGCCGGCAAAACGACGATGATCAGCAAATTGGAGTCGTTGTTGCGTGAGCGGGGGATTGACGTCGTGGCGACGAGGGAACCGGGCGGGGTGCGCATTGCCGAGGCGATTCGCTCAATCATTTTAAACCGTGATTATACGGAAATGGACGGGCGGACGGAGGCGCTTTTGTATGCGGCGGCGCGCCGGCAGCATTTGCTTGAGAAAATCGTGCCGGCGCTTGAGGCTGGGTGCGTCGTCCTTTGCGACCGGTTTGTTGACAGTTCCCTCGCCTACCAGGGATTTGCCCGCGGGCTTGGCATTGAGGAAGTATGGAAAATTAATGAGTTCGCTATTGATGGGTATATGCCGTCGCTGACGATTTATTTTGATATCGATCCGCAAATTGGGCTTGAACGAATCCGACGAAACCGCAGCCGGGAAGTGAATCGGCTTGACCTTGAAACGTTGTCTTTTCATGAGAAGGTGCGAGAAGGGTATCGGGAACTCGCCAGACGGTTTGCCGACCGCATTGTCGTCATCGACGCGAACCGCCCGCTTGATGATGTATTCGCTGAAACAACGGCCGCGGTGCTTTCCCGTTTGAAAGGAAGATGACAGCGCCATTTCCATGAATCCGACCGTGATGATTCCTAGTGGACATGATAGAATAGAAATAAGAAATCAAGGAAGAGTGATGGCGATGCGATGGGAACAGCTAGCGAAACGCCAGCCGGTGGTGGCGAAAATGCTGCAAAGCGGCTTGGAAAAAGGGCGGATTTCTCATGCGTACTTGTTTGAGGGGCAGCGGGGGACGGGCAAAAAAGCGGCCAGTTTGTTGTTGGCGAAACGTTTGTTTTGTCTGTCCCCAATCGGAGTTTCCCCGTGTCTGGAGTGCCGCAACTGCCGGCGCATCGACTCCGGCAACCACCCTGACGTCCGGGTGATCAGCCCAGACGGAGGATCAATCAAAAAGGAACAAATCGAATGGCTGCAGCAAGAGTTCTCGAAAACAGCGGTCGAGTCGGATAAAAAAATGTACATCGTTGAGCACGCCGATCAAATGACGACAAGCGCTGCCAACAGCCTTCTGAAATTTTTGGAAGAGCCGCATCCGGGGACGGTGGCGGTATTGCTGACTGAGCAATACCACCGCCTGCTAGGGACGATCGTTTCCCGCTGTCAAGTGCTTTCGTTCCGGCCGTTGCCGCCGGCAGAGCTCGCTCAGGGACTTGTCGAGGAGCACGTGCCGTTGCCGTTGGCGCTGTTGGCTGCCCATTTGACAAACAGCTTCGAGGAAGCACTGGCGCTTGCCCAAGATAGTTGGTTTGCCGAGGCGCGAACATTAGTGCTACAATGGTATGAGATGCTGGGCAAGCCGGAGCTGCAGCTTTTGTTTTTCATCCACGACCGCTTGTTTCCGCATTTTTTGGAAAACCATCAGCTTGACCTTGGACTTGATTTGCTTTTATATTTATACCGCGATTTATTGCATATTCAAGCCGGGCAGATGGACGGCGTGTTATACCGCGATCAGCTGGACCGCCTGCAACGATGGGCGCTTGCTTGCCCGCAGCGGCGGATTTTGGCTGGCATGGAAGCAATTTTACAAGCGAAAACGCGTTTAAATACAACAAATATGAGCACAGCGTTGCTTGTTGAGCAGCTCGTTCTTCAATTAAAGCGGTAAAGGAGGGAGAGCCGTTGTATACGGTAGTCGGCGTCCGTTTTAAAAAAGCAGGGAAAATTTATTATTTTGACCCTGGCGATGCCGTTATTCCCGTCGGCGAATTCGTCATTGTCGAGACGGTCCGAGGCATTGAGTACGGAAAAGTCGTCATCGCCAATAAACAAGTCGACGAAAACGACATCGTGCTGCCGCTCAAAAAAGTGATCCGCGTGGCGAATGAGAAAGATAAATGGATTGTAGAAGAAAACAAAAAGGCGGCGCGCGAGGCGTATGACATTTGCTTGCGCAAAGTGGAGGAGCACGGGCTGGAAATGAAGCTCGTCGATGTGGAATATACGTTTGACCGCAATAAAGTGATCTTTTATTTCACTGCCGATGGGCGCGTCGATTTCCGCGAGCTTGTGAAAGACTTAGCGTCGATTTTCCGCACGCGCATCGAGCTGCGGCAAATCGGGGTGCGCGATGAGGCGAAAATGCTTGGCGGCATCGGGCCGTGCGGCCGCATGCTTTGCTGTTCGACCTTTCTTGGCGATTTTGAACCGGTGTCGATCAAAATGGCGAAAGATCAAAACTTGTCGCTCAATCCAACGAAAATTTCCGGGCTGTGCGGCCGGCTGATGTGTTGCCTGAAATATGAAAACGAAGAGTATGAGACGGCGAAAGAACAACTCCCGGATTTAGGGGAATATGTCGAAACACCGCACGGCTTCGGCAAAGTCGTCGGCTTGAACATTTTAGAGCGGGTGTTGCAAATCGAGCTTCCAGAATTCGGACGGGTCGTCGAATATACACTCNATGAGCTGATGAAAAACGGGACGTTGTCCATTCGCGTCGCGGATTAATTTGGGGTGGGGCCAGTGGAAAAAGTAGATAAAAAAGAAGTGTTTCGATCAGTGGCCAATATGGAAGAGCAACTTAGTTATTTTTACCGCGAGCTGGTGCAGCTGAAACAGCGCGTAACGGAGCTGTTAGAAGAGAATCACCAGCTGCAAATCGAAAATGCTCATTTGCGCCGTCGGCTTGAACAATTGTCAGAAGCATGGGAAGAAGGCAAACGAAAAGGGGACAAACATGGCAAAAAACTCATCGACATTGGCGAAGGGTATGACAATTTAGCCCGCCTTTACCAAGAAGGGTTTCATATTTGTCACATCCATTACGGAAGCATTCGCACCGAGGGCGATTGTTTGTTTTGCTTGTCGTTTTTGAACAAAAACTAAAGGCAGCGCCACCCTTTCCGTTTCGGAAAGGTTATTTTTTTCAATGGAGGATCGTGCGTCATGGTGGAATTGTACGAGGATGAACGGCTCGATTATTTGTTTAACGAAGAGCTCCGCATCATTCAAAGTCCATCTGTATTTTCGTTTTCCCTTGATGCCGTGCTCCTTGCTCATTTTGCCTATATGCCGATTCAAAAGGGGCAGATTGTTGATTTGTGCACGGGCAACGGGGTGATTCCCCTCTTGTTGAGCCGGCGAACAAAAGGGACGATCATCGGCATCGAAATTCAAGAACGGCTTTGCGACATGGCGAGGCGAAGCGTGCAATACAACGGGCTTGAAGGACAAATCGAGATCATACACGGCGACATTAAAGAAGCGCCGCAACGGATCGGTTACAGCCGGTACGATGTCGTCACGTGCAACCCCCCGTATTTTCCGGCAGTCGGCAAAGACGAACTGAGCAAAAATGAACATATCGCCATCGCCCGCCATGAAATTTATTGCACCCTAGAGGATGTGATTCGAGTCAGCAGCCAGCTGTTGAAGCAAGGAGGGAAGGCGGCGTTCGTCCACCGGCCCGGGCGGCTGCTTGATCTTGTGACGCTCATGCGCCAATACCGTCTTGAGCCGAAACGGCTCCGCTTTGTGTACCCGAAAGAGGGCAAAGAGGCGAACATGATTTTAATTGAAGGGACAAAAGACGCAAGCCCGGACTTAAAAGTGTTGCCTCCGCTTGTCGTGTATAATGAGAATAACGAATATACTGAGGAGACGAAGCGGATCTTATATGGCATTATTTCATCTTAAAGGGGCGGAACAAGGATGCTTTGGCAGCAAAAAAGTTTTACCGAACAAACGGAGCAAGGGACACTGTACATCGTGCCGACGCCGATCGGCAATTTGGAGGATATGACGTTTCGTGCGGTTAGGACGCTTCAGGAAGCTGACGTCATCGCCGCCGAGGACACAAGGCAGACGAAAAAGCTGCTCGCCCATTTCGGCATTCATACGCCGCTCGTCAGCTACCATGAGCATAATAAATACGCGAGCGGCCGGCAGCTTGTCGAATGGCTGAAGGAAGGAAAAACGGTGGCATTGGTGAGCGACGCCGGGATGCCCGGCATTTCCGATCCGGGTTATGAGCTTATTGTTGCGGCGCTTGCCGAGCGCTGCCGCGTCGTCCCTCTTCCTGGAGCGAACGCGGCATTGACAGCGCTTGTCGCCTCCGGGCTGCCCACGGACCGCTTTTTGTTTGTCGGCTTTTTGGAACGGGCGAAAAAAGAGAAAAAAGAGCAGCTGCTGTCATTAAAAACAGCGGCGGAGACGTTAATTTTTTATGAGGCGCCCCACCGCTTGAAAGAAACGCTCGCTCTTATGTATGATATATTCGGCAATCGGCGCATCGCTCTTGGCCGCGAGTTGACGAAACGGTTTGAGGAGTTCATCCGCGGCGATTTAAGCGATGCGGTCGCCTGGGCGGAAGAACATGACACCCGCGGTGAATTTTGCCTCATTGTCGAAGGGGCGCGAGACGGGAATAAACAAGAGCAAGAGGGAGAGGAATGGTGGCAGCCGCTTTCGCTTGTCGAACATGTCGATTATTATATTCGCGAGCACAGCCTTTCCGTCAAGGAGGCGGTGAAACAGGCGGCCAGTGATCGAAATATGTCGAAACGCGACGTTTATCGGCAGTATCATCAACAGCAAGAAGAAGAAAAAAAAGAGTTTCTCTGAAGCCAGAGAAACTTTTTTATTCTTTTTCTTTGTCTGTTGCTGCTTCTAGATGCTGTTGGATCTCCTGCAACAAAATTTCTGCGCCTTCGCGGCTTAAAATGATTTTGCCGCCGGCCAGTTTGAAGTTGTCGTCCGACACTTCGCCGGTGACGACACACGTCATGTTCGGCTTATACTTTTTCAAAATGATGCGGTCATCGTCAACATAAATTTCCAACGCATCTTTTTCGTTAATATCCAACGTACGTCGCAGCTCAATTGGAATGACGACGCGGCCTAACTCATCGACTTTACGCACGATCCCTGTCGATTTCATCGTCGATTCTCCTCTCCGCAAAAAAGTTTTTTGTCGTTTATTCGTCAATATTCGACAAATTTCCTACAACCTAATCATATCAGTGTTTCCATTAAGCGTCAATCCTTTAATATGTAAAATTTAAAAAAAATGTATATTGTTATTTCAAAAAAAGTTTGTTTAGAAAGAAAGGAGAAAACGAATGAATTTGCCCATCTAAACTCTATCCTTGTATAACAAATTCGCAGCGATGGCTGAAAACGCGGCCGTATTTTTGCCGGTTTGGGTATATTTTTTCAGCCCACGAGAAATAGATGTTTTTGTAGAATGAAAAAATTATGTAAAATAGAAGTAACGCCGCTCTCGTCGCCGGACGGGGGCTTTTGTGCTCAACAGTACGAGGGAGGGCCTAACCGATGGAGAAAAAAACGTTTTATTTGACGACGCCGATTTATTACCCGAGCGACCGCCTGCATATCGGTCATGCTTACACAACGGTGGCGGGGGACGCCATGGCTCGCTATAAACGGATGCGCGGCTACGATGTCATGTATTTGACCGGCACCGATGAGCATGGGCAAAAAATTCAGCGCAAGGCGGAAGAAAAAGGAGTAACGCCGCAGCAATACGTCGATGAGATCGTCGCTGGCATTCAGGAGCTATGGAAGAAGCTCGACATTTCCTACGACGATTTTATTCGCACAACGCAGGAGCGGCATAAAAAAGTCGTCGAACAAATTTTTACCCGTCTTGTCGAACAAGGCGATATTTATTTGGGCGAATATGAAGGCTGGTATTGTACGCCGTGCGAATCGTTTTACACTGAGCGGCAGCTTGTGGACGGCAACTGTCCGGACTGCGGCCGGCCTGTTGAGAAAGTGAAAGAAGAGTCCTATTTCTTCCGGATGAGCAAATATGTCGACCGCTTGTTGCAATATTACGAAGAAAATCCCGATTTTATCCAACCGGAATCGCGGAAAAATGAGATGATCAACAACTTCATTAAGCCGGGGCTTGAGGATTTGGCTGTGTCCCGGACGACGTTCGATTGGGGCATTAAAGTGCCAGGCAATCCGAAGCATGTCATCTATGTCTGGATCGACGCGCTTGCCAACTATATCACAGCGCTCGGCTACGGCACGGACAACGATGAAAAGTTCCGCAAATATTGGCCGGCGGACGTCCATTTGGTCGGCAAAGAAATCGTCCGTTTCCATACGATTTATTGGCCGATTATGTTGATGGCGCTCGGCTTGCCGTTGCCGAAAAAAGTATTCGGCCATGGCTGGTTGCTGATGAAGGATGGAAAAATGTCCAAATCGAAAGGAAATGTCGTCGACCCGGTGACGCTCATCGACCGGTATGGGCTTGATGCGCTCCGCTATTATTTGCTGCGGGAAGTGCCGTTCGGCGCTGATGGCGTGTTTACGCCGGAAGGATTTATTGAGCGCATCAACTATGACTTGGCCAACGACTTAGGCAACTTGTTGCACCGTACTGTGGCGATGATCGAGAAATATTTCGACGGCGTTATTCCGCCATACCGCGGGCCGAAAACACCGTTTGACCAAGAGTTGGCGCAAACGGCGCGCGAAGTGGTGCGTCAATATGAAGAAGCGATGGAGGGAATGGAGTTTTCCGTCGCGCTCGCCACTGTTTGGCAGTTGATTAGCCGGACGAACAAATACATCGATGAAACGCAGCCATGGGTATTGGCGAAAGACGAACAGAAACGGGATGAGCTTGCCGCCGTCATGACCCACTTGGCTGAATCGCTTCGCCATACGGCGGTGCTGCTCCAGCCGTTTTTGACGCGCACGCCGGAGCGCATGTTCGCTCAGCTCGGCATCACTGATCATTCATTAAAAGAATGGGACAGCTTGTACGATTTCGGCCTCATTCCGGAAGGGACAAAAGTGCAAAAGGGAGAACCGCTCTTCCCGCGCCTCGACATCGAAGCGGAAGTGGAGTACATTAAGGCGCATATGCAAGGGGGCAAACCGGCCGCCGAACCGGTAAAAGAGGAAAAAAAAGCAGCGGAGGCGGCGGAAATTTCGATTGACGAGTTCGCCAAAATCGATTTGCGCGTCGCTGAAGTCATCCATGCCGAACGGATAAAAAACGCCGATAAGCTGTTGAAGCTTCAGCTTGACCTTGGCGGCGAGAAGCGGCAAGTGATCTCCGGCATTGCTGAGTTTTACAAACCAGAAGAACTAGTCGGCAAAAAAGTCATTTGCGTCGCCAATTTAAAACCAGCCAAGCTTCGCGGCGAATGGTCGGAAGGCATGATTCTAGCCGGAGGCAGCGGCGGGGAATTTTCGCTGGCGACGGTTGATCAACACGTGCCGAATGGAACGAAAATCAAATAACGGTTTGCTTGGCAGGGGGGTGTTGCGCTTGACACCTCCTTGTCGCTATTTTGTAATGGAAATGTTAACGAAATGTGACGTATGTAACCAATTTCTATGCTACACTTAACATCAAGGTGGAAAAGAGGGCATTAGTATGCTGTTTGATACGCACGCACATTTGAATGCAGTCCAATACGAAGAAGATTTGGAACAAGTCATTGAACGCGCCCGCGATGAAGGGGTTTCACACATTGTCGTCGTCGGGTTTGACCGTCCGACGATCGATCGGGCGATCGAGCTGGCCGAGCGGTATCTGTTTATTTATGCGGCGGTTGGCTGGCATCCGGTTGATGCGATCGAGATGACGGACGATGATTTGCAGATGATTGAACAGCTCGCCGCTCACCCGAAAGTCGTGGCGCTCGGCGAGATGGGGCTTGACTACCATTGGGATAAATCGCCGAAAGACGTGCAACAAGAGGTGTTCCGGCAGCAAATCCGGCTGGCTAAAAAGGTGAAGTTGCCGATCATTATTCATAACCGTGAGGCGACGGCAGATATTTTAAAAATTTTGCAAGAGGAAAACGCCGCCGAAGTCGGCGGGATTATGCATTGTTTCAGCGGCAGCGTCGAGGTGGCCAAACAGTGCATGGACATGAATTTTCTCATTTCCCTTGGCGGACCGGTCACGTTTAAAAATGCGAAAAAACCGAAGGAAGTGGCGAAGGAGATTCCACTGAGCCATTTATTGATCGAAACCGATTGTCCATATTTAACGCCTCACCCTTTCCGCGGCAAACGAAACGAGCCGAGCTATGTCAAATACGTTGCCGAAGCGATCGCACAGATCAAAAACATTTCTTTTGCCGAAGTAGCGGAAACAACGGCGGAAAATGCCAAAAAATTGTTCGCCATCGACCGCTAAAATTAGGCGTCGAACAGCGGGGAAGCTTGTCGAAGGTGCGGCGAAGACGATAAAATTCTACAAATTCAGCCGATATGAGCCAACCGCGTGTCGACAAGTCTTCCTTCCTTTTTCACTGAATTTTCTGCATAATAGAGTATGCTCGTGCGTACATGTTAAAGGGAGAGGGGAATTCCGTAGAAAAAGGAGGCGTTCATCTGATGTTGCCGAATGGGAGGAAATGGCTGGACTTATGGAGGAAAAACGTGACCGTCACAGCGGGCGGGTTTCTCGCCATCTCCGCGACGACAGGGGTTGCTGGATATGAGATGGCCAAAGACGATGTGACGCTGATCAAAAACGGAAACAAACAAGAAATTCGCACTCATGCGAAAACGGTGAAAGAGCTGCTTGCGGAGCAAAACATTCAACCGCGCAAAGAAGATTATGTTTATCCGTCTCTCCACTCACCGATCACCGACGATCTCCATATCGTTTGGGAAGCGAGCAAAGAAGTGACGCTGACGGTCAATGGAAAAAAGAAAAAGATATGGACGACAGCCGATACAGTCGCGGAGCTGCTCCGTTCGCAGCACGTGGCAGTCGGGCCGTATGACAAAGTGGCGCCGGCGCTTTCGGCGAAAATTCAAAAAGGCATGGACATCGGCGTTGAAAAGGCGTTTCCAGTCCACGTCAATGTCGGCGGTAAACAACAGCAGGTATGGACAACTTCGACTACGGTCGCTGACTTTTTGAAGCAGCAAGGGATTCAGCTAGGTCAACTCGATCGGATAGAGCCCTCCTTGCACGAAATGGTCAAAGAACAGATGACCATTTGTGTGGTCCGAGTAAAAAAAGTCACCGATGTAGTGGAAGAACCCGTCGACTTTGCCGTGGTGACAAAACGGGACGACTCATTGCCGAAAGGAGAGCGGCGCGTCATTCAGCCTGGAGAAAAAGGGATGGTTCAAAAAACGTATGAGGTGACATTGGAAAACGGCAAAGAAACGGCGCGCAAACTAATCGCTGCGAAAACGCTAAAAGAAAGCAAGGCGCGCATTGTCGCCATCGGCACGAAAACTGTGCGCTCAGCTGCCGCGCCCGACCGCCCGTCCTCGCGCGGCTCGGACCATGCCGCGAAGGAATTTTACGTCACCGCCACCGCCTACACTGCCTATTGTGCAGGCTGTTCAGGCATAACAAGCACGGGCATCAACTTGCGCAAAAATCCTTCCGCTAAAGTGATTGCGGTCGACCCGTCCATCATCCCCCTTGGGTCGAAAGTGTATGTGGAAGGATACGGATATGCCATTGCCGCTGACACCGGCTCAGGCATCCGCGGATATAAAATTGATGTGTTTTTCCCGGAACGGTCGGATGCGTTTCGTTGGGGCAGAAAGCGCGTGAAAATACGGGTATTGCCATAGAGATGCGATGGGAGAACGAAGCGGAGGGTTTTTTCCCTCTGCTTTTTTTCGCTATAATGGCATTGTGCCGCGACAATGCGCGCCGTTTCTACTAAATTAGACGATGCAAACGGAAAAAAAGTTTCAGCGAAATTCAAAAAATAATAAGGGAATGAAGCGGCTTTCGGCGATGATTCGCCTTACTTTTGATTTTACCGGAAAGGAGGCATTGCAGAAATAGGAAAAAGAGACGATTCCGTTGTTTCTGCAATGGGAGGATGAAGATCAAAGAAGTGATCGTTGTGGAAGGAAAAGATGATACGGCGGCGATCCGGCGCGCCGTCGATGCCGATACAATCGAGACAAACGGAGCAGCAGTGGGCGCGGATGTCATTGAGCGGATCAAGCTGGCGAAAGAGCGCCGCGGCGTGATCATTTTTACCGATCCCGATTTTCCCGGCGAAAAAATTCGCCGCACGATTGCCGAACAGGTGCCGGGGTGCAAGCATGCCTTTTTGCCGCGCGAGGCAGCCAAAGCGAAAAACGGCAAGGGCATCGGGGTTGAGCACGCGTCCCCTGACGAAATCCGTCGGGCGCTCGCCAACGTGTATGAAGAGGCGTCGGATTGGAAGGAAGAAATTACGTTTGCTGAACTGATCGAGGCTGGGTTGATCGGCGGTGCGATGGCGCGCCGGCGGCGGCAGCGTCTCGGCGAGGAGCTGAAAATCGGCTATGCGAACGGTCGGCAGTTTCATAAGCGGCTGCAAGTGTTCCGCATTTCCCGTGATGCTTTTTATGCCGCGTTAGCGCACGTGATGCAGGAGGAGGCAGACGATGTATAAAGATATTGCAACACCGCGGCGGACGAAAGAAATTTTGGAGCGATATGGCTTTTCGTTTAAAAAGAGCCTTGGGCAAAACTTTTTGATCGATGCGAACATTTTGCGGAAAATCGTGGATGTTGCCGANATCTCCCCTGATACAGGAGCGATTGAAATCGGACCGGGCATCGGAGCGTTGACGGAACAATTGGCGCGACGGGCGAAAAAAGTCGTCGCTTTCGAAATCGACGGCCGACTGTTGCCCATTTTGGCCGACACGCTGTCTGCTTATGACAATGTGCGCATCTTTCACCAAGATGTATTAAAGGTCGACTTGCATGCCGTCATCGCCGAGGAACTGGCTGATGTAAGCGACCGGATGGTCGTCGCCAACTTACCTTATTATGTGACGACACCGATCATTATGAAGCTGCTTACCGAGCGGTTGCCGATCCGAGGCATGGTCGTCATGCTGCAAAAAGAAGTCGCCGACCGTCTTGCCGCTAAGCCAGGGACAAAAGATTACGGCTCGCTGACGATCGCTGTGCAGTATTATACCGAAGCGGAAGTCGTCATGACGGTGCCGCGCACCGTCTTTATGCCGCAGCCGAACGTTGATTCTGCTGTCATCCGGCTCGTAAAGCGGCAGCATCCGCCTGTTGTTGTCGACGATGAGGGCGTGTTTTTCCAAGTAGTGCGGGCAAGCTTCGCCCAGCGCCGCAAAACGCTGTTCAACAACTTAACAAACAATTTGCCGGGAGGAAAAGAGAACAAAGAGAAAATTGAACGAGTGCTCGTTGCTTTGGGCATTGACCCGCGCCGCCGCGGAGAGACGCTTGACATCGCTGAGTTTGCTTCATTAAGCAACGCGTTGGCACCGCTTTTCGGCAAATGAAGGAGTCGTAAAGAAAGCGCTCCTCTAGGGGGCAGCGGTCTTTTCGTCAACCAAAGCCGTCCAAACAGGCGTCTATCACCTATTGTCCGCACGTGCATATCGTATGGATGACAACGATTATGCAATGGAGTGAGCGGTGATGGACGTCATTAAAATCGGCGATATTGTCGCCCGCAAGTCTTACCAATGTGATTTATTGTTCCGAGTGATTGATATTAAAGAAAAAAACGGCGAGTGGGAAGCGATTTTGTATGGTGAAGACGTGCGCCTCGTCGCGGACGCTCCGTGCAGCGATTTAGTCGTCATCGATGAGCAGGAGCAACAGGAACGGAAAAAGCGGGAAATCGAGCTGATCGAACAATCGTATCGGCTTTTTCGCCAAGATTATCAGGCGATCAAGCAAAAAGTCGAATATCGGGCGACCGGCGGATACCGGGTGGAGAAAGATTTTTTTCAAATTCCGGGGCGCGTTCTTCATTTGGATGGCGACCCGTTATATTTGCGCAAATGTATGGATTTGTATGAGCGGATCGGCGTGCCGGTGCACGGCATTTACTGCGAGGAAAGCGAAATGCCGGAAAAAGTTGGCTACTGGATCGAGCAGTTTCGCCCTGATATTTTAGTCATCACCGGGCATGATTCGTATTCGAAGTCAAAAGGAAAGGTGCATGAGTTAAAAGCGTACCGCCATTCGCGCCATTTTGTGCAAACGGTGAAAGAGGCGCGCAAAAAAGTGCCCCATTTGGACCAACTGATCATTTTCGCCGGCGCCTGCCAGTCGCACTTTGAGTCGCTCATCCGCGCTGGGGCGAATTTTGCCAGTTCACCAGCGCGGGTGAACATTCATGCTCTGGACCCCGTCTATATCGTTTCGCGCCTCAGCTTCACCCCGTTCACCGAAACGGTCGACGTATGGGATGTGTTGCGCAACACGTTAACTGGGGAAAAGGGGCTTGGTGGGGTGGAAACGAAAGGCGTGCTCCGCACCGGGATGCCGTTTCGCCTCATTGAGAATCGAGAGGAAAACCGCCGCAGTTGATGGGCGGTTTTTTCTATACGTCCGTCGCATTTTTTTACAAAAAAGTTCCACATCACACATAAAAAGAAGGATATTGTAGAAAAATATACATTGACAGAAATAAAAATGCCTTGATATAATCTTTATTTTTTGACTTTAGACACCATCTTTGTTATAATTACAAATAGTGAGGTGGATGATGAATGCCAAAGACTTTATCCGATATTAAAAAAACGCTGGATTCCAATATCGGGAAACGGTTGACGCTGCGGGCCAACGGCGGACGCAGAAAAATGATTGAGCGTTGTGGTATTTTGGCGGAAACATATCCATCCGTATTTGTCATTGAGCTGGATCAAAAAGAGAATTCGTTTGAACGCGTATCGTTCAGCTACGCCGACGTATTGACAGAGACAGTAAAGTTGACGTTTTGGGATGATGAGCAAGCAGGGGGGCAGTAGACAGATTTGTTTGCTGCTTTTTGTTTTTTGTTTTGTCATAAATAGGTGACGTGAACTACTCCCACTTCGTTTTGTTTGAAGCGGGAGTTTTCTTTCGGAACTATGATAAAACCGCCCTCTTTATTTCATACTAAAACTGCCGCAGCCGCCTTTTGCCCGGCCAAATGCAAAGCCGGCTTGTTGATGCGCCGGCGGGTTGCCAAACGTTTCATGCCATAGCGCCAATGAACATGGAAAGGGGTTGCTGACATTGGGTCGACGCCGCGGGATTATGTCGCAACGCTTGAAAGAAGAGCTGGCGAAAGAGTTGGGCTTTTACGATGTCGTGCAACGTGAGGGGTGGGGCGCCATCCGCGCGAAAGACGCAGGAAACATGGTCAGATTGGCGATTGAACGGGCGGAGCGGCAGCTGGCCGGAACAACGGAATAGCGCCGGCAGCGGGGCGTGTTGCGGCGAGGGTGTCCCGAACGGGGCGCCCTTTTTTGCATACATATATTGTTTGGCGTCGTCGCCAGAACATGGTAATATGATAAAATGGGTTGACGAAAGAAAGGCGGATGAGACGGGGCAAAGACGGCGGAGACGGAAAGCAGCCGATGGATGCCAATCCGCTTATTCATGATTGCGCGTGGAAGCAGGTGAGGATGAGTGAGGTTGTCGATAAAAGCGCCGGCGAAAATCAATTTGTCACTCGACGTTCTTTATAAGCGCCCGGATGGTTACCATGAAGTGAAAATGGTGATGACGACGATCGATTTGGCCGATCGCATTGAGCTTGTCGCGTTGCCGGAGGAAGATGCGATCCGCATCGTTTCGCAAAACCGCTTTGTGCCGGATGATTGCCGCAACTTGGCGTATCAGGCGGCTAAGCTTCTTAAAGAGACGTTTTCGATCCGCCAAGGGGTGGCCATTTCGATTACGAAGCATATTCCGGTGGCCGCCGGATTGGCGGGAGGAAGCAGCGATGCGGCGGCGACGCTGCGTGGGTTGAACAAGCTTTGGCAACTTGGATTAACGATGGATGAACTGGCAGAGCTCGGGGCGAAAATCGGATCAGATGTCGCTTTTTGCGTCTACGGCGGAACCGCCTTGGCGACGGGGCGCGGGGAAATCATCACTCCGATCCCTTCACCGCCGCCGTGCTGGGTTGTGCTGGCCAAGCCCCCGATCGGTGTATCGACGGCGGAAGTGTACCGAAACTTGGAACTTGAGCGTGTCAGCCATCCAGACGTCGATGCGATGGTGAGAGCGATCGAGCGGCAAGATTATGCGGCGATCTGCCGGTTGGTCGGCAATGTTCTTGAGGAAGTGACGTTGAAAAAATATCCGGAAGTCGCGCATATTAAAGAACAAATGAAGCGGTTTGGCGCTGATGCGGTGCTGATGAGCGGCAGCGGGCCGACCGTGTTTGGACTGATCGAGCACGATTCGAGAATGCAGCGGGTATACAATGGGTTGCGCGGCTTTTGTGACCAAGTGTTTGCGGTGAGAATGTTAGGAGAACGACATTCTCTTGATTAAACACGTACATTTTTGTTAAAATATATTTATAATATTCGGTTTCAGGAGGTCGGCTATGAAGCTAAGGCGAAGCGGCCGTTTAGTTGATATGACGCATTATCTTCTTGAACGGCCACATCAGCTCATTCCGCTTACATTTTTTGCCGAGCGGTACGAATCGGCCAAATCGTCGATCAGCGAAGATTTGGCCATCATTAAGCAGACGTTCGAGCAGCAAGGAATCGGAACCGTTCGGACGCTGCCCGGCGCTGCCGGTGGCGTGCAATACATTCCAAAAATGGCTGCTGAGGAAGCGGAAGAAGTGGTTGCGTATTTGTGTGAACAACTGTCGCGTCCGGATCGGCTTCTTCCCGGCGGATATTTGTATATGACCGACATTCTTGGCGATCCCCGTATTATGAACAAAATCGGCCGCCTTTATGCGTCGATGTTTGCCGACCGTCCGGTGGATGTCGTCATGACGATCGCCACCAATGGGATTCCGTTCGCGTATGCCATCGCCAACTTTTTGTATGTGCCCGTTGTCATCGTCCGCCATGACAATAAAGTGACAGAAGGACCGATGGTGAGCATCAATTACGTATCCGGCTCGTCCAAACGCATCCAAACGATGGTCCTATCGAAGCGCAGCTTAGCGGAAGGAGCCAATGTGCTCATCGTCGACGATTTTATGAAGGCGGGGGGTACAATCAACGGCATGATCAGTTTGCTGCAGGAGTTTAACGGCAATGTCTCCGGCATTGGCGTGCTCGTCGAGTCGGAGGAGGCGAAAGAACGGTTGGTCGACGAATACATTTCACTCGTCAAACTGTCCGAGGTCGACGTAAAAGAAAAGCGGATCGCTGTCAAAGAAGGCAATTACAAAGCGTTTTTATAGCACTCGCTGCTTGACATAAAAATCAAGAAAGGAGACTGGCTCATGAGAAAGGTAGAGACAACGAAGGCGCCGCAAGCGATCGGCCCATATTCGCAAGGGATCATCGTCAACAACATGTTTTACAGCTCGGGGCAAATCCCGCTCACTCCAGAAGGGGAATTGGTGAAAGGCGACATTCAAGCGCAGACGCATCAAGTGCTCCAAAACTTGAAGGCCGTATTGGAAGCGGCCGGCGCTTCGCTCGATACGGTGGTGAAAACGACCGTATTTCTGAAAAATATGGATGATTTCGCGGCCATGAATGAAGTGTACAGCCAATACTTCCCGAACCATAAGCCGGCGCGCTCGTGCGTGGAAGTAGCCCGGCTGCCGAAAGATGTCCTTGTCGAAATTGAAGTCGTTGCCCTCGTTCCGTAATGATTAGCCCCACTTTTTCCCTACATAAAAATTTATAAAAAATTTTTCGAAAAAAGAAGGAAATGACTCGAGCACGTGGAATTAATTACATCGAGTCTCATATAGGGGAAAAGGTGGTGAGCAAAATGGAAGTGACAGACGTAAGATTACGCCGCGTCAATACCGAAGGACGGATGAAAGCGATCGCCTCCATTACGTTGGACAACGAGTTCGTCGTCCATGACATCCGCGTCATCGACGGAAACAATGGGCTGTTCGTCGCGATGCCGAGCAAGCGCACACCAGATGGGGAGTTCCGTGATATCGCTCATCCGATCAATTCCGCCACGCGCGGGAAAATCCAGGAGGCGATCCTCGCTGAATATCACCGCCTCGGGAAGTTGGAAGAAGAACTTGAAGAAGCTGGCGCTTCGTAAACATATGAAAGGGAGCTTAGGTGAAATTCACCAAGCTCTCTATTTTTTTGGCAACCGCATTGTTTCCTTGAAAAGTGCCACTGATTCATATATATTCAATTATGGATAAAAGGGTAATTGGAGGCCTTTCACATGAAGCGATATGCGGTCATTTTGGCGGCCGGACAAGGGACGAGGATGAAATCAAAGTGGTATAAAGTGCTTCATCCCGTTTGCGGCAAGCCAATGGTTCAGCACGTCATCGACCAAGTGTCGAAGCTTGGGGTGGAAAAAACGATTGCGGTAGTGGGATTTGGGGCGGAACAAGTGAAAGAACAGCTCGGCTCTCAGTGTGAATATGCCCTGCAGGAGGAGCAACTCGGGACGGCGCATGCAGTAATGCAGGCGGCTCCGCATTTGCGCGGCCTTGAAGGAGTGACGATTGTCGTCTGTGGGGATACGCCGCTCATCACCGCTGAGACGATGGAGACGCTCGTCGAGCATCATATGGCCGCCAAGGCGAAGGCGACCGTATTGACGGCCATCGCTGATGATCCGTCCGGATATGGCCGCATTGTCCGCAACCAGGCTGGCCATGTCGAGAAAATTGTCGAACATAAGGATGCGAGCGAGCAAGAGCGGAACATTCGCGAGATTAACACGGGAATCTATTGCTTTGACAACCAGACATTGTTTCAAGCGCTTACAAAAGTGACCAACCACAACGCTCAAGGTGAATATTATTTAACGGATGTGATTGAAATTATCAAAGCCGACAGCGGCGTTGTATCCGCCTATCAGGCGCCGTCGTTTGAGGAAACGATCGGCGTAAACGACCGCATCGCCCTCGCCGAAGCGGAGCGGATCATGCGTGCTCGAATTTGCCGTCAGCATATGAAAAACGGGGTCACGATCATCGATCCGGCTTCCACTTATATTTCCGCCGAGGCGATGATCGGACGCGACACGGTCATTTACCCCGGCACGGTGATTGAAGGCGAGACGGTGATCGGTGAAGACTGCGTCATTGGACCAAATTCGGAAATTAAAAATTGCTATATCGGCCATCGCACATCGATTCGCCATTCGGTCGCCCATGACAGCGAGATTGGTTCGGATGTGACGATCGGCCCGTTCGCCCATATTCGACCGCTGTCAAAAATCGACGATGAGGTGCGGATCGGCAATTTCGTCGAGGTGAAAAAATCGACGTTCGGCAAAGGAAGCAAGGCGCCGCATTTGAGTTATATCGGCGATGCTGAAGTCGGCGCCGATGTCAATCTTGGCTGCGGGTCGATTACGGTCAACTACGACGGCGTGAATAAGCATATGACCAAAATCGAAAATGGGGCGTTTATCGGTTGCAATGTCAATTTGATTGCACCGGTTACGGTAGGACAAGGCGCTTACGTCGCCGCCGGATCGACGATCACGAATGACGTCCCCGGTCGCGCGCTCGCCATTGCCCGCGCCCGGCAAGTCAATAAAGAAAATTATGTCGATCGCCTGCCAGGCAAGAAAAAATCTTAGCGGAGGTCTATCATGTCTGACTGTCAGCATCAATTAAAATTGTTCGCTCTGAACTCGAACATGAAGTTGGCGAAGGAAATTGCAGAAGTCATGGGAATCGAGCTCGGCAAATGTTCCGTTTCCCGTTTCAGCGACGGGGAAATTCAAATCAACATTGAAGAAAGCATCCGCGGCGACGATGTGTTCGTCATTCAATCGACGAGCGTGCCGGTCAATGAGCATTTGATGGAGTTGCTTATCATGATCGACGCGTTAAAGCGCGCCTCGGCCCGCACGATCAATATCGTGATGCCGTATTACGGCTATGCCCGTCAAGACCGGAAAGCGCGTTCGCGCGAACCGATTACAGCGAAGCTGGTCGCCAACTTGCTCGAGACGGCCGGAGCGTCGCGCGTCATCACGCTTGATTTGCATGCCCCCCAAATTCAAGGATTTTTCGATATTCCAATCGATCATTTGATGGGTGTGCCCATTTTGGCGGATTATTTCAAAAGCAAACAATTGGAAGATATTGTCGTCGTCTCTCCGGACCATGGGGGTGTCACAAGGGCGCGCAAGCTCGCCGACCGCTTGAAAGCGCCGATTGCCATTATCGATAAGCGCCGGCCGAAGCCGAACGTGGCGGAAGTGATGAACATTGTCGGGCAAGTGGCGGGGAAAACGGCCATTTTGATTGATGACATTATCGATACGGCCGGCACGATTACACTCGCGGCCAACGCTCTAGCGGAAAGCGGAGCGAAGGAAGTGTACGCGTGCTGCACCCATCCGGTGCTGTCTGGTCCAGCGATCGAGCGCATTCAAAGTTCCAAAATTAAGGAACTGGTCGTCACCAATTCAATTGCCTTGCCAGAAGAGAAAAAAATTGATAAAATTGTAGAGCTGTCGGTGGCTCCGCTTATTGCTGAAGCGATTACGCGCGTGTATGAAATGAAGTCTGTCAGCGTCCTGTTCGACTAACGCAAGAAAACATGTTTAGCCCTTCTTGTTTTAGGATAAAGTAGTCAATAGATTCTAATTCAGGAAGGTGAAGAAACATGGCGATTGTGTTGGAAGCGAAAGAACGCACAGACAAAAAACGTTCGACATTGCGGCGTATTCGTTCGCAAGGCGGCATTCCAGCGATTTTGTACGGCAAAAAAGTCGAAAACAAAATGATTTTCGTCAGCGCCGCTGAACTGGAAAAAGTGCTTCGTGAAGGCGGACGCACAAGCTTGCTGACGCTGAAAGTCGGCGGCGAGGACTACTCGGTGTTGCTGCGCGAGATGCAGCGCGATCCGTTGCGTGGCGAGTTGCTTCACGCCGATTTTCAAGCGGTTGATCTATCGACAGAAGTTGATATTGACGTTGAAGTTCGCTTAGTAGGCGAGGCGCCTGGCGTGAAGGATGGCGGCGTGTTGCAGCAAAACTTGCATGAGCTGTCCATCCGCGTCCTGCCGGCGAACATTCCTCCAGTGATCGAAGTGGACATTTCCGGACTGCAAGTCGGTGATACCGTCACCGTTGGCGACGTGCAAACGGACGGCAAATTTGAAATCAATCATGAACCTTCCGAAGTGATCGCCACGATCTTGCCGCCGCAACAAGAGGAAGAAATCGATAGCGGCGAACAGCAAGAGGCAGGGCAGCCTGACGCTGCGGAAGGAAGAGAAACGACGCCAGAAGAGTGACAGACGTAACCGTTTCGGTTACGTCTTTTGTAGTATCATGCAAAGAGAGGAGCGCGAGGATTGAAGCTGTTTGTCGGGCTCGGCAATCCGGGCAAGGAGTATGAGCAAACAAGGCACAATGTCGGCTTTTTCGTCATCGACGAACTGGCGAAGCGCTGGAATGTATCGTTAAAAACCGCTAAATTTCGCGGCTTGTTCGGAACGGCGTCCGTTTCTGGCGAAAAAGTGGCATTATGCAAACCGTTGACATATATGAATTTATCAGGGGAATGTGTTCGCCCACTTATGGATTACTACGACATTGCCATCGATGATGTCATCGTCATTTACGATGACCTCGATCTCCCGCCGGGAAAAATCCGCCTTCGTCTGAAAGGAAGCTCCGGCGGCCATAATGGCGTCAAATCGCTCATTCACCACCTTGGCACCGAGCAGTTTAAGCGCATTCGCATTGGCATCGGTCGGCCAACGAACGGGCAACCGGTTGCGGATTACGTGCTCAGCCGCTTTACGGAAGAGGAGAAACCGGCGGTGGACAAAGCGGTGCTGCGGGCTGCCGATGCGTGTGAACAGGCGGTGAAGGCGCCATTTATTCAAGTGATGAATGATTTTAACGAGTGAATATTTTCCTCTGAACTGGTGCACAATGTGAGTACGGGAGGCGGCCGAAGCGTCGGCTTCGCCTGCCTTGTGGGCGGAACAGCCCGGTGCCCAGTGAGGAGGTTGGCTTGAATGGCGCTACATTACTATTGCCGCCATTGCGGTGCAAAAGTCGGAACGATTGAGCAAATGCCGATATACAGCGAGAAACTGGGATTCCACCACTTAACGGAAGAGGAACGGCTCGAGATGATTTCGTATGAACCGAACGGTGACATTCATGTGAAAACGATTTGCGAAGACTGTCAAGAGGCGCTGGCGCGAAACCCAGAATGGCATCAATACGAAAAATTCATCCATTAAGGGCGGCTTTGGGCGACCAAAGCGTTTTTGTGTTTGCGCCAGGCCAATGAAACGGAAAGAAACTGGCGTTGAGAGGAGGGAGAATAGGGGTGCTTTCGTTGCATCGCTATTTAGCTGAAAACCAAGATGTCCGTACGATCATCGAGGGGCTCCATGTCCGTTTGAAGGAACAGCTTGTCGCCGGGCTGTCCGGATCGGCCCGGTCTGTTTTTATTTCCACGCTTTACAAGGAGACAGGCCGGCCGCTGTTAGTCGTCTCTCACAATTTGTTTCAGGCGCAAAAAATGTATGACGATCTCGTTTCGTTGCTCGGGCCGGAAGACGTGTTCCTTTATTCAGTAAACGAAGTGATCGCCGCTGAGATGGCGGTCGCCAGCCCGGAGCTGAAGGCACAGCGCCTAGAGATTATGAACCATTGGGCGCAAGGCGGAAAAGGAGTCGTCGTCTGCCCGGTCGCCGGCTTGCGGCGTTTGTTGCCGCCGCCGTCGCTTTGGAAGCAGTATTTGTTCACCTTCTCCGTTGGACAAGAGTTCGATGTAGAACGTTGTAAACAGAAGTTTGTGCAAATGGGGTACAAACGGGTCGGCACCGTTTCCGCCCCCGGAGAGTTCAGCGTCCGCGGCGGCATCATCGACATTTATCCATTGACCGCTGAGCTTCCGTACCGCATCGAGCTGTTTGATACGGAAATCGAATCGATTCGGACGTTCACCCCTGACGACCAACGTTCGCAAGGGCAAATCGAGCGCATCATGATCGGGCCGGCCGATGAAATCATTCTCGATGGTGAGACGCGGCGCCGAGGAATCGAGCGGATTGAAGCGGGGCTTGCGTCGAGTTTGGAGACGATGAAAGATGAGGCCGCCAAACAGCGGATGTATGAACATATTCACGCTGAGCTTGAGCAATTGCGCGAGGGGCAGGAAATCGAGCAACAATATAAATATATGTCCCTTTTTTATGAAAAGGTTGCGAGTTTGCTAGATTACCTGCCAGAAGACGGCGTGCTGCTCATGGATGAAATGAGCCGGCTGCAAGAGGCGGCGGAACGGTTGGACCGCGAAGAGGCGGAATGGTATACGAGTTTGCTTGACAGTGGGAAAATGATTCATGGCGTGCCGCTTTCGCATTCGTTTTCTGAATTATTGCAAAAACATCGATTCCAGCGGGTATACTTATCGTTGTTTTTGCGCCATGTTCCGTATGCCCACCCACAAAACGTCGTCAATATTACGTGCAAACAAATGCAAAACTTCCATGGGCAAATGGCGCTTCTTCAATCCGAAGTCGAGCGGTGGAAAAAGGCAAACTATGCGGTCGTCTTTTTGGCGCCGAATGCAGAGCGGGTGAAAAAGCTGCAATCATTGCTTCAAGATTATGAGATTGACGCGCTGCCGCTCGCGCGCGATGCGGCTTTGCTGCATGGCAAATGCCAGCTCCTTGAAGGAGATTTAAATACCGGGTTTGAATTGCCGTTGCAAAAAATTGCCGTCATCACAGAAGAAGAGTTGTTCAAAAAACGGGTCAAACGCCCGGTGNGCCGGCAAAAGCTGTCCAACGCCGAGCGGATCAAAAGCTACGCCGAATTGCAAGTCGGCGACTACGTCGTCCATGTCAACCATGGCATCGGGAAATATTTAGGCATCGAGACGTTAGAAATCAACGGGGTGCATAAAGACTATATTCATATCCAGTACCAAGGCGGCGATACGCTGTATGTTCCGGTCGACCAAATGGATCAAGTGCAAAAATACGTCGGCTCGGAAGGAAAAGAACCAAAAATTTACAAACTAGGCGGTTCGGAATGGAAAAAGGTCAAAAAGAAAGTGGAATCATCCGTCCAGGATATTGCTGAAGATTTAATCAAGCTGTACGCCGAGCGTGAGGCAAGCAAAGGATATGCGTTTTCGCCGGACACCGAGATGCAGCGCGAATTTGAAGCGGCGTTTCCGTATCAAGAGACGGAAGATCAGCTTCGGTCGATTGAGGAAATTAAGCGTGATATGGAGAGCGACAAACCGATGGACCGCCTCCTTTGCGGCGACGTCGGCTACGGGAAGACGGAAGTGGCGTTGCGGGCGGCGTTTAAAGCCATTATGGACGGCAAACAAGTGGCCTTTCTTGTGCCGACCACGATTTTGGCCCAACAGCATTACGAAACGGTGCGCGAACGGTTTCAAGGGTTCCCAATCAACGTCGGACTGTTGAACCGCTTCCGGACGAAAAAGCAACAAGCCGAGATCATCAAAGGGCTAAAAGATGGGACGATCGATATGGTCATTGGAACGCATCGGCTGCTGTCGAAAGACGTGAAGTTTAAAGATTTAGGCTTGCTCATTATCGACGAGGAGCAACGGTTTGGCGTGGCGCATAAAGAAAAAATTAAGCAGCTGAAGGCGAACATCGACGTGCTCACCTTAACGGCGACGCCGATTCCGCGTACGTTGCATATGTCGATGATCGGCGTGCGCGATTTGTCGATCATCGAGACGCCGCCTGAAAACCGATTCCCGGTGCAAACGTATGTCATGGAATATACGCCCGAACTCGTCAAAGAGGCGATTGAACGTGAGCTCGCCCGCGACGGGCAGGTGTTTTTCCTTTACAACCATATTGAAGATATCGACTTGAAAGCGGAAGAAATCGCACAGCTTGTCCCGGAAGCGCGCGTCACTTACGTGCATGGCCGCATGTCGGAAACGGAGCTCGAATCGACGATTTTGGCGTTTTTGGAAGGGCAATACGATGTGCTGGTGACGACGACGATCATTGAAACGGGCATCGATATTCCGAATGTCAACACGCTTATCGTCTATGACGCCGACCGGATGGGATTGTCGCAGCTGTATCAGCTGCGCGGGCGCGTCGGCCGCTCCAACCGCGTCGCTTATGCGTATTTCACCTATCGGAAAGATAAAGTGCTCAATGAAGCGGCAGAAAAGCGGCTGCAAGCCATTAAAGAGTTTACCGAGCTCGGCTCTGGTTTTAAAATTGCCATGCGCGATTTGTCGATCCGCGGCGCGGGCAACATTCTCGGCGCCGAACAGCACGGCTTTATCGACTCGGTCGGATTCGATTTGTATTCGCAAATGTTGAAAGAAGCGATCGAGAAACGGCGCGGCATCAAGCGAGAAGACGAGCGGCCGGATGTCGTCATCGATGTCGAAGTCGACGCCTATATTCCGAGCACATACATTGCAGACGAGTTGCAAAAGATCGAGATGTACAAGCGATTTAAGGCAGTGGAGACGCTCGAAGACGTTGAGGCGCTGCGTGAGGAAATGGTCGACCGCTTCGGCGATTATCCAGATGAAGTTGCGTATTTGTTCCAAATTGCTGAGTTGAAGGTGTTGGCCAAGCAGCTTGGCGTCGAATCGATGAAGCAACATAAGCAGCAAATTGACATCTTGTTTACTGAACAGGCATCGAAAACGGTGGAAATCCAGCGTCTATCTGACATCGGACGCCGGCATGGCCGCTTATTCGGGTTTGGCATGGACGGAGCGAAGCTGAAAATTGTGCTCTATATCAAGGAAATGAAGCCGCACGAGTGGCTGATGATTTTAGAGGAGACGCTGCGGCGGCTGTCTGGGGTGGAAAATGAGAAGTCGGTGACGGCATAATCAAGAAAAAGTTTTATGATGTTTATCGTTTCCTGCATGTGGCGATAATGAAGGATGGGCAATTTTATCTAAAATGGCCAAAATCACTTTCATCACGTATAGAACGTGGATTGTGAAGGATACTAATGACAACAATGGTGAATTCCCCATTGAAAGGGTTCATCGGAGTATCCTTCAAATCCTAGATGAAAGTGAGGGTATACAAGGCATGAAAGCAACCGGTATTGTTCGTCGCATTGATGATTTAGGGAGAGTTGTCATTCCGAAGGAAATTCGCAGAACGTTGCGCATTCGCGAAGGAGATCCGCTCGAAATATTTGTTGACCGCGATGGAGAAGTCATTTTGAAAAAATATTCGCCGATCAGTGAATTAGGCGACTTTGCCAAAGAGTACGCCGAAGCGCTGTTTGACAGCCTCGGCCAGCCTGTGCTCATTTGCGACCGCGATGTATACATCGCTGTCGCCGGCGTTTCGAAAAAAGAGTATATGAACAAAAGCGTCAGCCCGTTGGTGGAAAAAGCCATGGAAGACCGCAATTCCATCCTCCATACGGAGGAAGGGGAAGTCGAGCTCGTTGACGGGATGACGGAAACGTTGAAGTCGTATACGATCGGCCCGATTGTCGCCAACGGCGATCCGATCGGAGCAGTCATCATTTTATCGCGCGAGAAAACGCTTGGTGAAGTGGAGCATAAAGCAGTAGAAACAGCCGCCAGCTTTTTGGCTCGACAAATGGAACAATAGGCGAAACAACAAGGCAGCTTCACAGGCTGCCTTTTTTTCCGCCCGGCAAATGGGGGCGAGATGCCTTGAATCCCGGAATCGCTTCCACATCCTGCTTTTTCGTCCGCTTGGCTTGCGGAACAGCGCATGAAGCCGTGCGAGTTGACCATCACCTTTGTCCAACAGGCGGAAGTTGCGCTATAATATCGAGCGTAGCCATAATGGCGCTTGGCGGCTTCTATCGCCCTCCGGCGTCTAGGTTGAGTGGGTTGTCTATGCGAGGGGAGAAACTGGATGGGAAACGTATGGAAAGGGGCGGCGATCTTAACGGCCGCCGCTTTGGCCGCGAAACTATTAAGCGCTTTGTACCGTGTTCCGTATCAAAATATGGTCGGGGACATTGGTTTTTATATTTACCAACAAGTGTACCCGATTTATGGCATCGTCGTCGCACTCTCGCTGACCGGCTACCCGGTTGCCGTCTCGAAGCTTGTCGCCGAGCGGTTGGCGGGACAGGATGAAGCGGGCGCTGCCGCTAGTGTGCGCGTCGCCTTGTTGGTGTTAAGCGTCCTTGGCGTCATCCTGTTTGCTTCGCTGTATCTAGGGGCGGGGGTGATTGCCTCGGCGATGGGCGATGGACGGCTTACGCCGCTCGTGCGCTTGCTTTCATTTTCGTTTTTGCTGTTTCCGCCCATCGCATTGTTGCGTGGCTATTTCCAAGGGCGGCATGATATGACGCCGACAGCGGCGTCCCAAGTTGGCGAGCAATTCGTCCGGGTGACGGCGATTTTAGGGCTGTCGTATGGAGCGGTGCAGCGCGGCGCCGACGTCTATGCTTGCGGCATGGCAGCGGTCGCAGGGACGCTAGTAGGCATGGCGGCGGCGCTTTTCATTTTGCTTTTCTTCCTGTCCCGGCGTCGGCGGCTAAAAACGTCGGGCCGCACGCCGCCAGCTTGGGATCGACAGGTGGGCCGGCGTTTATTGACGGCGGGGACGGTCATTTGCTTGACGAATATGGCGTTGACGCTGATTCCACTCGTCGATTCATTTTTATTCGTTCCGCTTCTACAGGAAGCGGGGGCAAGGCTCGATGAGGTGCAGCGGCTAAAAGGAGTGTACGACCGCGGTCAGCCGCTCATTCAGCTCGGCACGGTCGTCGGCACGTCGTTTTCATTGGCGCTTGTTCCACTTCTTTCCGGAGCGCGCCGCCAAGGTGCCGTTTTCGCCTATGGAGCGCTGTCCATCCGGCTTGCCGTTGTCATTGGGCTTGGTGCTTCGTTAGGGCTCATTTGCCTCATTCGACCGATCAATGCGATGTTGTTCGAGAATGACTACGGTTCGTCGGTTCTCGCCGTCTTGTCCTCCTCTGTCTTTTTTACTACGATCGCGTTGACCGCCTCTGCATTATTGCAAGGAATGGGGAGGGAATGGACGGCCGCTGCCGGCGTGGCGTTGGCAGTGGCGGGGAAGGCCGCGCTTATGCATTGGCTTGCTCCGCGGTTTGGAGCGCTTGGCGCCGCCGCGGCGACGACGGGTGCTTATGCGCTCATGGCAGGCTTTTTATGCGCCTTTTTGCCGCGTGAATATCGGACGGCGGGCCGGAAATACATGTACCCAACCGTGAAAGCGGCCGCTATGATGGCCGTCGTCTTGCATGGGTATAGGTGGCTGATGGACAGCTCGAGCGAGGGGCGGCTATGGGCGGCTGCCGAGGCGCTTGGCGGCGTTGCCATCGGTGCTGTCGTTTACCTTGCGTGTATTGTGAAAGGACATGTTTTTTCTGAACAGGAGTTGGCAGCTTTCCCATTGGCTAATAAATTCCGTCTACGATTAGGAGGCAGGTGATCGGCGATGAATACGATTTATGTGTTCGGCCTCGGCGCCGGAGATGTAAAACAGCTGCCGATCGGTGTGTACCGAAAGCTAAAGCGGGCGCATCCGC
The DNA here is from genome assembly GCF_001026865.1 of Geobacillus sp. ZGt-1. NCBI lineage: Bacteria > Bacillati > Bacillota > Bacilli > Caryophanales > Anoxybacillaceae > Geobacillus > Geobacillus sp. ZGt-1. The sequence continues at coordinate 48,919 of NZ_LDPD01000002.1, forward strand.
TCTTTTTGCGGACGAAAGAACACCCGGTGGTCAAATGGCTTACGGAGGAAGGGATTGCGTTTACGTCATTTGATGAAGTGTATGAAAAACACGAGCAGTTTGCGGATGTGTACGCTGACATCGTCGATCGATTGACGGAACAGGCGAAGCGCGGCGATGTGTTTTACGCTGTTCCCGGCCATCCGCTTGTTGCCGAGCGGACGGTGCAGCTTCTTTTCGAAGCTGAGCGGCGCGGCGTCTGCCGAATCGTGATCGAAGGTGGTCAAAGCTTTTTGGATGCGCTGTTTACGGCGGTGCGCATCGATCCAATTGAAGGGTTTCAGTTGCTTGATGCGACGACTTTTCGAGGAGAAGAATGGTCGCCCTCACTGCATGCTGTTTTTTGTCAAGTGTACGATTCGTTTGTGGCCTCGAACGTGAAGCTTTCTTTGATGGAGCAGCTTCCCGACGATTACCCGATCTACATTGTCACCGCGGCAGGCACGAAGGACGAGCAAGTAAAGCGCGTGCCGCTTTATGAGTTGGACCGCGAGACGGGGCTTGACAACTTGACAAGCGTCTACGTGCCGCCGGTGAAGGACGAGCCGTTGCTTTACCACCGGTTTGAGACGCTGCGCCGCGTCATCGCCACGCTGAGAGGGCCGAACGGCTGTCCATGGGATCGGAAGCAGACGCATGCGTCGCTGAAGCGCTATTTGCTTGAGGAGGCGTATGAGCTGCTCGAGGCGATTGACGAGGGTGACGATGATCATATGGTCGAGGAGCTCGGCGACGTATTGCTGCAAGTAATGCTCCATGCGCAAATCGGCGCCGACCGAGGGTTGTTTTCGATCGACGACGTCATCCGCACGCTGACGGCGAAAATGATCCGACGCCACCCGCATGTGTTTGGCGATGTCACGGCCGAGACGGCCGAACAAGTCGTTGCCAACTGGGAGAAGATCAAGGAGAAAGAAAAAGGAGGCGGGCTTTCGGAATCGATTCTTGCCGACATTCCGAAAAGTCTGCCGGGGACGATGCGGGCGTACGAGCTGCAGAAACGAGCGGCGAAAGTCGGGTTTGACTGGGATGATGCCGCGCCGATATGGCAAAAAGTCGAAGAAGAAATGGCCGAGTTTCGAGCCGAAACGTCCGGCGGCCGTCGCGATCGGCTTGTCGGCGAGTTTGGCGATCTATTGTTCGCGCTCATCAACCTTGCCCGTTATTACGGGATTCAACCGGAAGAAGCGTTGCAAATGGCCAACGACAAATTTGCCCGCCGTTTCGCTTATATCGAGGAACAAGTGCGAAAAAGCGGCCGGTCGATCACCTCGTTTTCGCTTGCCGAACTCGATCGTTTTTGGGAAGAAGCCAAAGAAAACGAACGGTAAGGGGGATCATGCAATGCGCCTTGATAAATTTTTAAAAGTGTCCCGCCTCATCAAACGCCGCACGTTGGCGAAGGAAATCGCCGATCAAGGGAGAGTGTGGATCAACGGCCATGTCGCCAAAGCGAGCTCCGATGTGAAAGTCGGCGATGAATTGACGATTCAATTTGGGCAAAAGCGGGTAACGGTAAAAGTGACGGATCTAAAAGAAACAACGAAAAAAGAGGAGGCAACCGGGCTGTACGAATTGATCCGCGAAGAACGGACCACCCCGGCGCCGGAACAAGACGACGTCTAATTTGTCCTGCAGGCTTGTTCTAAACCATCCCCCGCTGACATACATATGGTACAAACAACGGATGAGAAAAGGCGGTTGGCCTTGCCGGCTTTCTATACTAAATGGAAATGCGGGGGATGAACATGAGTCGACACGATGAATTTGGCGGAAGCACGAACAAAGGTCCGGTCCAGGAACATGATGTGATCATGCGCGGCCGGCGCCTTCTTGACATCACCGGGGTGAAACAAGTCGAGAGCTTTGACAACGAGGAGTTTTTGCTTGAGACGGTCATGGGCTTTTTGGCCATCCGCGGGCAAAACTTGCAGATGAAAAACTTAGATGTCGACAAAGGCGTTGTTTCGATTAAAGGGCGCATTTTCGACCTCGTTTATTTAGATGACCATCAGGAGAAGGCTAAAGGATTCTTTAGCAAGTTGTTCAAATGAATGTCAGCATACAGCTGTACACCATGCTGGCGATGATTGGCATGGGCGGCTGGCTTGGCCTGGCGTGGGATACGTACAGCCGGATGTTGAAACGGCATGAGCGGGCGCACTGGCTCGTCTTTGTGAATGACGTGCTGTTTTGGGCGGTGCAGGCGCTCATCGTGTTTTATGTGCTTCTTTTCGTCAATGAAGGCGAGCTTCGCTTTTATTTGTTTCTCGCGCTTTTATGCGGATATGCCGCTTATCAAAGCTTGCTCCGCTCCTTTTATGTTCGGGTGCTCGAGTGGTTCATTGGGCTGGCGGTAAGACTCGGACAGACGCTCGTTCAGCTGTTCCGCCTCATGGTCATGCGCCCGCTCATCCTCCTTGGGCAAATGGCGCTGGCACTTCTATTGTTCGCTTGGCGGCTTTTGTTGTGGATCGTTCGGTTTGTGCTGCTGGCTGTTTGGAAGATGATCCGCCTTTTGCTTGCTCCGCTGCGTTGGACGGGCATCATGATTTGGCGGCGGGTGCCGCCGCAAAGACGAGCCGGGGTGGAAAAATTTTTTCGACGTTTAAAAGGATTTGCTGGACAAATCAAGAATACAAAAGAGAAAATAAGCATGTGGTTTGCGAAATGGCGCGAGTAAAAGAGGTGTAAACGCGATGAACGTGCCCCGGAGAACGAATGTGACGAAGCTGTCGTCGACGTACATAGCGGAGCATGAGGAGAAAAAGCAGAAGGCGGCGAGAAGACGGCGGGTTGTCGCTGTCCGTTTGGTTGTCTGGTCGTTGTTGTTTGCGATATTCGCCTCCGCTCTTGTCTACACCTTGCACTCGCAAGCGAAGGCGATCGATGCAAAAACGGCGGAACAGCAAAAGCTGAAAGAGCAGCTTGCGGAGCTTGAACGGAAGGAAAAGCAACTGAAAGAGGAAATGAAAAAGTTGCATGATGATGACTATATCGCCGAGCTGGCGCGGAAAAAATATTACTTATCGAAAGATGGAGAAATTATTTTCGTCTTGCCGGAAAAATAATTTTGCCTGCGAATGCCCGTTTTCTATGGGCATTCGTCATATTGACACGCATTTTTTTCATTCGCTATAATAAAAAAAACACCATCTTTAAAGCGTTTTAAGGAGGAGCACTTTTTTTATGTCGATTGAAGTAGGCAGCAAGTTACAAGGCAAGGTCACGGGCATTACGAAATTTGGGGCGTTTGTGGAGCTGCCGGAGGGGGTCACAGGACTCGTTCACATTAGCGAGGTAGCCGATAACTATGTCAAAGACATCAACGATCATCTGAAAGTCGGCGATATGGTGTATGTCAAAGTCATCAACGTCGGTCAAGATGGAAAAATCGGCCTGTCCATTCGCAAAGCAAAAGACACGCCTTCTTCGCAGCGGCCGCGCCATCGGACAAACGACCGCTCCGCGGCGGACAGCTTAGAACAAAAAATCAGCCGATTCTTAAAAGAGAGTGAAGACCGATTGGCATCGCTGCGCCGTCATACGGAGTCGAAGCGGGGAGGTCGTGGAGCGAGACGAGGGTAACTTGCTGCTGAAAGATTGTTTGAAGGATGACAAATTCGGAAACAAGCATCCGTCGCTATGGATGCTTTTTTGTTTCTGTATGGAATAAGAGGATATATTTCCCCTCTGCATTTTCCGCCTATATGTATTGACAATCGTCATCTCCTCCGTTATGATATAAACTGTTGTCACACGGCGGTGTAGCTCAGCTGGC
>NZ_LDPD01000002.1:52859-71875 GCF_001026865.1 Geobacillus sp. ZGt-1
TTCGAATCCCGTACGGGTCATCGCAAACGAGCATGCGCCATCAAGCGACATGCTCGTTTTTCTTTTTTGCCTCTTTCTGTCGGAACAAGCCTGTTGACCGCGTTTTGCCGTGGAAAACGTCGAACGATTTTTTATTTTTCTCTGTGGTTTTGACAAATTTCTGACAATTCAAGCGATATAATAGGGGGTAATAGAAAGGTAAAGGAGAGGATCGGGAATGGAAAGAGTAGAAAGAGGGACGGTGCGCCGCAGCATTTCGGAAGTGCCGATTCATGACACGCAAGCAACGGTGTCGCGCTGGATGCGCCATGTGAAGCTGCGCCTCGGTCATCTGTTCATCCATCAAGGCTTTTTGCTTCTTCTTGTCGGCTTTTTGCTTGGACGAGCATTGATTTTATCGAAGCTGACCCCGTTCGCTTTGCCATTTTTCGTTTCGGTCTATATGCTGCGCCGCGACAAGGCCGCTTTTGCGTTGATCTCGCTGTTGGCCGGTGCTTTGACGCTGTCGCTTGATGTGGCGCTGTTTGTCGGCGTTTCCATTTTTGGCTTTCTCTTTATTTACGGATGGGTGCGGAGGGTGATCAGTGAGTCACTGAAAATCGTTCCATTTGTTGTGTTTGTGCTGTCTCTTTCCGCCAAATGGCTGATCTCCTATTATTGGCTCGGAGAGCGATCGGTCTACGGCGCCGCCATGGCGGTCGTCGAAGCCGGGCTGTCGCTTGTATTGACCTTGATTTTTATGCAAAGCATCCCGTTGTTGACAGTGCAGAAGCATAAACATGCGTTGCGAGCGGAAGAGATCATTTCGTTGATCATTTTGTTCGCCTCGATGTTGACCGGGATGATCGGTTGGGCTGTGTACGGTTTGTCGCTTGAGCATGTGATGTCGCGCTACCTCGTTTTGTTGTTCGCGTTTGTCGCCGGAGCGGCGACCGGCTCCACCGTCGGCGTTGTCACCGGGCTTGTACTGAGCTTGGCAAATGTCGGCAACTTGTCGGAAATGAGTTTGCTTGCTTTCGCCGGGCTGCTTGGCGGGTTGCTGAGGGAAGGGAAAAAACTTGGGGTGGCGTTCGGCCTCCTCGTCGCGACGCTGTTGCTTGGTTTATACGGCGAAGGGAAGAGTGAGCTTGTGCCGACGCTGTTTGAATCCGGCATCGCAATTATGCTGTTTTTTGGTACATCCCGTTCACTGACGGAGAAAATCGCCAAATACATTCCCGGCACGGCAGAATATATAAATGAGCAACAACAATACGTCCGGAAAATCCGCGATATGACGGTGCAACGCGTCTCGCAGTTTTCCAACGTCTTTCAGGCGCTGGCGGAAAGCTTTTCGCCCGAACCGCTTCCGGATGCTAATGAATACAGCGACCGTGAAGTCGACTATTTTTTGAGCGACATCACGGAAAAAACGTGCCAAACGTGCTTTAAGAAGACGCAATGCTGGGCGGACAACTTTCGTACAACCTATGCGTACATGAAGCAAATGATGGGCGAGGCGGACGAAAAAACATTGTCGCAAAACCATCAGTTGCTGCGCGAGTGGGAGCGGTATTGCGTCAAGGCCGGCAAAGTCGTCGACGCGATTGAAAAAGAGATGGTTGCTTATCAAGCAAACCGCAAGCTCAAACGGCAAATCCACGAAAGCCGGAAGCTTGTCGCTGAACAGCTGTTGGGCGTTTCGCAAGTGATGGACGATTTCGCCAAAGAAATGCAGAAAGAACAGGAAAACCATTATTTGCAGGAAGAACAAATTTACCATGCGCTGCAAGAGTTTGGCATCGAAGTGGGCCATGTCGACATTTACAGTTTGGAAAAAGGAAATATCGATATTGAAATGAGCATTCCTTACTGCGAAGGGCGGGGTGAGTGCGAAAAACTGATTGCGCCGATGCTGTCAGATATTTTGGGAGAGACGATCGTCGTCAAGCGCGAAGAGTGCGCCGCCTACCCGAACGGCTACTGCCGCGTCGCCTTCGGCTCGACGAAAGCGTTCGTCGTCGAAACGGGCGTCGCGTTTGCCGCCAAAGGAGGGGGGTTCATTTCTGGCGACAGTTATGCAACGATTGAACTTGCTACCGGCAAGTACGCCGTTGCCATCAGCGATGGCATGGGCAATGGGGAGCGGGCGCATGACGAAAGCCGCGAGACGCTGCGCCTGTTGCAAAAGATTTTGCAGACGGGAATGGACGAGTCGATTGCCATCAAATCGATCAATTCGATTTTGGCATTGCGGACGACAGAAGACATGTATGCGACGCTGGATTTGGCCATCATCGACTTGCAAAACGCGGCGACGAAGTTTTTGAAAATCGGATCGACGCCAAGCTTTATTAAGCGCGGTGACAAGGTGATGAAAGTGGAAGCGAGCAACTTGCCGATGGGCATCATTAAAGAAGTGGAATTTGACGTTGTCACCGAGCAGCTGAAATCGGGCGACTTGCTCATTATGATGAGCGATGGTGTGTTTGAAGGGCCGATGAACGTCGAAAACCATGATGTTTGGATGAAGCGGAAAATTCAAGAATTAAAGACGAACGACCCGCAGGAAGTCGCCGATTTGATCATGGAAGAAGTGATCCGCCAATGCGGCGGCGAGATTGAAGACGATATGACCGTCGTTGTCGCCAAAGTTCGGCACAATACGCCGAAATGGGCGACGATTCCGGCATACATGTATATGAAAAAGGCGCAATAGCTAGCGTATAAAAACGTTCCCCTGCGGCGATGATGGTAATACATTCGCCAAGGAGGGGAACGAACGTGCGAAAGGGAACGTTGCGGCAAATTTTGCTCATTACCGATGGCTGCTCCAACCATGGTGAGGACCCAGCCGCCATGGCGGCGCTAGCCCGTGAGCAAGGCATTACGGTGAACGTGATCGGCATCTTGGACCAAGGTGCGATGGATGAAAACGGACGGCGGGAAATTGAAGCGATCGCCGCGGCTGGCGGCGGGATGAGCCAAGTCGTGTACGCGAAACAGCTGTCGCAAACCGTGCAAATGGTGACGCGCCAAGCGATGACTCAGACGTTGCAAGGGCTCGTCAATCGCGAGTTGAAACAAATCTTTGGTTCTGACGTTTCGCTTGAGGACTTGCCGCCGGACAAGCGCGGCCAAGTGATGGAAGTCGTCGATGAACTCGGGGAAACGGTTGCCCTTGATGTGCTCATTTTGATCGATACGAGCGGGAGCATGAAAACAAAACTGCCGACCGTCAAAGAGGCGCTCATCGATTTATCGCTCAGCTTAAATGCGCGCATGGGCGAAAACCGCTTTTCGGTGTTCATCTTCCCGGGAAAACGGGCGCACGCCGAAAAAATGATCGACTGGACGCCAAGGATTGAAGAGTTGTCCACTATCTTTCCGAAATTGGCGTCGGGCGGGCTGACGCCGACCGGACCGGCGCTGCGTGAGGCAATCGCCTATTTTGAGCGTAAACGGTCGTTAAGGAGCTGGATCGGCGATGGCGATGAGCCATACATCGAAGAATCGTCTTTGTAATTTGCCGCCTGGTACGGTCATCACTGGGAAATGGCACGGCCGTTCCTACCGGCTGCTGCGGCGGCTTGGCAGCGGGGCGAACGGCGTCGTCTATTTGGCGGAGAACGGCCGGACTCGCGTCGCCGTCAAGTTGAGCGATGACTATGCGTCATTGGCATCGGAAATGAATATATTGCGCCGTTTTGCTAAGGTCCAGGGAGCCGCCCTCGGGCCTTCTTTGCTGGAAGCCGATGACTGGCAAAGCCCGTTTGCGCGGGNGACGATCCCGTTTTATGTGATGGAGTATATTGAAGGGGAGAATTTCGCTGCTTTCATCCGCCGCCGTGGAAAAGAATGGGCGCCCGTGCTCGTGATGCAGCTGTTGTCGGTGCTTGATCGGCTTCATCAAGAAGGATGGGTATTTGGGGATTTAAAGCCGGATAATTTGATCGTTACCGGGTCGCCGCCGTCGGTTCGGTTGCTTGATGTGGGCGGGACGACGCTGCAAGGAAGGGCGGTAAAAGAGTTTACTGAGCTGTATGACCGCGGCTATTGGGGGCTTGGATCGCGCAAAGCGGAGCCATCTTACGACTTGTTTGCGGCGGCGATGGTGATGATTTCTTCTTGCTGCCCGGGGCCGATTGAGAAAAAGGGTGACGGTCGGGCGCAGCTGTTGTCCATCATCGAAACGGACCGCTTTTTAACCCGATACAAGGAGGTGCTGCAAAAGGCGCTTGACGGCCGATATCGAAAGGCGGCCGATATGCGTCGCGACTTATTGGCCGCCTCTTCCCGCCATACATCGGCGGAAAACGAAAGAAAGGCAGTGCCAAGCCGTCGGTCGGGGCGNCAGGTGAAACGGCGCCGCCAAGCGAGAGGGATTGTCGAAACGGTGGTCATCGCCGCCGCATTGCTGGGCGCCTATGCCTTTTATATATATTGGCAGCTGGCGATGTAATTTTTTTTGAGAAAACAGGGCGGACGTGTTACGATGAAGCTGAAAGAAACGCAAAGAGGTTGGCTCGGATGATCGACAAAGTGCGCGCCTTTATCCACAGGCATCAACTGCTTTCAGAAGGAGCGGCCGTCATCGTTGGCGTCTCCGGAGGCCCGGATTCGCTTGCGTTGCTGCACGTTTTTTTGTCGCTGCGCGACGAATGGAAGCTTCAGGTCATAGCGGCCCATGTTGACCATATGTTTCGTGGGCGGGAGTCAGAAGAAGAGATGGAGTTTGTGAAACGTTTTTGCGTGGAGCGCCGTATTTTATGTGAGACTGCGCAAATCGACGTCCCGGCCTTTCAGCGCAGCGCAGGTCTCGGCGCCCAAGAGGCGGCGCGGATCTGCCGCTACCGCTTTTTTGCCGAACTGATGGAAAAGCATCAAGCGGGGTACGTCGCCGTAGGCCATCATGGCGACGATCAAGTCGAGACGATTTTAATGCGGCTTGTGCGCGGCAGCACAAGCAAAGGATACGCTGGTATCCCCGTCAAACGGCCGTTTCACGGCGGCTATCTCATCCGTCCGTTTTTGGCTGTCAGCCGGGCGGAGATTGAAGCGTATTGCCGGCAGATGGGGCTGTCTCCACGCCGCGATCCGAGCAATGAAAAAGACGATTATACGCGCAACCGGTTCCGCCATCATATTGTCCCGTTGCTGCGGCAGGAAAATCCGCGCCTGCACGAGCGGTTTCAGCAATACAGCGAAATGATGGCGGAAGATGAGCAATTTTTGGAGGAATTAGCCGCGGACGCGCTGAATAAAGTAATGGAAAAACAACATCGCGATGCGGCGCTTTCCATCGGACCATTTTTGGAGCTGCCGCGACCGCTGCAGCGCCGGGTGCTGCAGCTGTTGCTTCTCCGTCTTTATGGCGGCGTTCCGCCGACATTGACTTCCGTACATATCGGCCATATACTGATGCTTTGTGAGCGCGGCCGCCCTTCCGGAATGATCGATTTGCCAAAAGGGCTCAAAGTGATTCGCTCGTACGACCGCTGTTTGTTTACTTTTGACGCAGAAAGCGGCGAGAAAGGCTATTGGTTTGAACTGCCGGTTCCGGCGCTATTGCCCCTCCCAAACGGCTATGCAATCATCAGTGAATTTGGGGAACACTATCCAAGAAAGCAGGCCGGGAATGATTGGTTCGTCGTGGATCCTGCTTCCGTCTCCTTGCCGCTTCGCGTGCGGACGCGTCGGCGCGGCGACCGGATGGTGCTCAAGGGGACGGGAGGCACGAAAAAATTGAAAGAAATTTTCATTGAAGCAAAAATTCCGCGGATGGAAAGGGATCGCTGGCCGATTGTCGAAGATGCCGACGGTCGCATCCTTTGGATGCCTGGCTTGAAAAAATCGGCTTTCGAAGCGCAAAACCGTGGGCAAGCTCGCTNTATTTTGCTGCAATATCAGGCGATGAACAGCTAGGAGGAAAAATAAGATGGGGATGAAAGACGATATTCAAAAAGTGTTGATCACTGAAGAGGAAATTCAGGCAAAAGTCAAAGAACTCGGCGGTTTGTTAACGAAAGAATATGAAGGCCGTTTTCCGCTCGCTGTCGGCGTTCTCAAAGGGGCGATGCCGTTTATGGCCGATTTGCTCAAACATATTGATACATATTTAGAAATGGATTTTATGGACGTATCAAGCTATGGCAATGCGACCGTTTCATCCGGCGAAGTGAAAATCGTCAAAGACTTGAACACCTCCGTCGAAGGACGGGATATTTTGATCATTGAGGATATTATTGACAGTGGGCTGACGCTCAGCTATTTGGTCGACTTGTTTCGCTACCGGAAGGCGAATTCGATCAAAATCGTCACGCTTCTTGACAAGCCGTCTGGACGGAAGGCGGACATTCAAGCCGATTACACCGGATTTACCGTCCCGGATGAATTCGTCGTCGGCTATGGGCTCGATTACGCGGAAAAATACCGCAACCTCCCGTTTATCGGCGTCTTAAAGCCGGAAGTGTACCAAAAGTAGAACGGTTGCTGGGCGACGGCCGAATTGTTTGTATTGAAACAAATTTCTATGATAGTATTGAGTATAGTGTGTTTCATATGGGAGGAGGCAAGAAATGAACCGGATTTTCCGCAATACCATCTTTTATTTGCTGATTTTCCTCGTCGTGATCGGCGTCGTCAGCTTTTTTAACGGCACGAACCAGCGAACGGAGCCGATGACGTACGATGCGTTCATCACTCATCTGGAAAACGGGGATGTCAAGTCGTTTTCCATTAAGCCGGAGCGCGGCGTATATGAAATCAAAGGCCAGTTGAAAACATATAGCGAAGGGCAGTACTTTTCCACCTACGTCATGAACAGTGACAAAGTGCTTGACCGCATCGATGCGGCGGCGGCGCGGACGCGGGTGGAAGTCGTGCCAGCGGACGAAACGAGCGGATGGGTGACGTTTTTCACTTCCATCATCCCATTTGTTATTATTTTTATTTTGTTCTTCTTCCTTTTGAACCAGGCACAGGGCGGCGGCAGCCGGGTGATGAATTTCGGCAAAAGCCGGGCGCGGCTGTATACGGATGACAAGCGGAAAGTCCGCTTCCGCGATGTGGCTGGGGCAGATGAGGAAAAGGAAGAGTTGGTGGAAATCGTCGAGTTTTTAAAAGATCCGCGCAAGTTTGCGGAACTTGGCGCCCGCATTCCGAAAGGGGTATTGCTCGTTGGGCCGCCTGGAACCGGGAAAACGCTGTTGGCGCGCGCGGTTGCCGGAGAAGCGGGCGTGCCGTTTTTCTCGATCAGCGGGTCGGATTTCGTGGAAATGTTCGTCGGGGTCGGGGCATCGCGGGTGCGCGACTTGTTTGAGACGGCGAAAAAAAATGCCCCGTGCATCATCTTCATTGATGAGATCGACGCCGTCGGCCGCCAGCGCGGCGCCGGCCTTGGCGGCGGCCATGACGAGCGTGAGCAGACGCTCAACCAACTGCTTGTCGAAATGGACGGCTTTAACGGCAACGAAGGGATCATTATTATCGCGGCCACCAACCGGCCGGACATTTTAGACCCGGCGCTGTTGCGCCCGGGTCGCTTCGACCGGCAGATTACCGTCGACCGCCCGGACGTCAAAGGGCGCGAAGCGGTGCTGCGCGTGCATGCCCGCAACAAGCCGCTCGATGAATCCGTTGACCTGAAGACGATCGCGATGCGGACGCCTGGATTTTCCGGCGCCGACTTGGAAAACTTGCTGAATGAGGCGGCGCTCGTTGCAGCGCGCCGCAACAAAAAGAAAATTGATATGAGCGACATCGACGAGGCGACGGACCGGGTGATTGCCGGACCGGCGAAAAAAAGCCGCGTCATTTCGGAAAAAGAACGGCGCATCGTCGCGTTTCACGAAGCTGGGCATACGGTCATCGGCATGGTGCTCGCCGATGCGGAAATGGTGCATAAAGTGACGATTGTGCCGCGCGGCCAAGCCGGAGGCTATGCGGTCATGCTGCCGAAAGAAGACCGCTACTTTATGACGAAAGCCGAACTGATGGATAAAATCACCGGACTGCTCGGCGGGCGCGTTGCCGAGGAAATCGTGTTCAATGAAGTGAGTACAGGGGCCCACAACGATTTTCAACGGGCGACAAACATCGCGCGCCGGATGGTGACGGAGTTTGGTATGAGCGAAAAGCTTGGTCCGCTTCAATTCGGCCAACCGAGCGGGCAAGTGTTTTTAGGACGTGACTTACACAACGAGCAAAACTACAGCGACAAAATCGCCTATGAAATTGACTTAGAGATTCAGCGCATCATTAAAGAGTGCTATGAAAAAGCGAAACAAATTTTGACCCAACATCGGGACAAATTGGATTTGATCGCCAACACGCTGTTGGAAGTCGAGACGCTCGATGCGGAGCAAATTAAACATTTGTTCGAACATGGCACGCTGCCCAAAGACCGGAACGGGCGCGAGGAGTCCGGCAAAAGCGACGGCGATGTGAAAATCAACATCCAAAAGAAAGAGGAGTAATCGATGTCTCTGTTCGGAGGCATCTTTTTTTTTGCCGGCGGCCCAGGGAAAGAAGGACAGTTTTTTTCCCGTAAGTATGATATGATAAAGAATGGGAATTTATCGAGGAAAAGCGAGGAATGAAGCGATGATTTTTGTATTGGACGTCGGCAATACAAACACGGTGTTAGGGGTGTATGACGGGGACGAACTGAAACATCATTGGCGCATTGAAACAAGCCGCTCGAAAACGGAAGACGAATACGGCATGATGATCAAAGCGCTCTTGAACCATGTCGGCTTGCAGTTTTCCGACATTCGAGGCATCATCATTTCCTCGGTCGTGCCGCCGATTATGTTTGCTCTTGAACGCATGTGTCTAAAATATTTCCATATCAAACCGCTCATCGTCGGTCCGGGCATTAAAACCGGGCTCGACATCAAATATGACAATCCGCGTGAGGTGGGCGCCGACCGGATTGTCAACGCGGTCGCCGGCATCCATTTGTACGGCAGTCCGCTGATTATCGTCGATTTTGGCACGGCGACGACGTATTGTTATATTAATGAACATAAACAATATATGGGAGGGGCCATTGCCCCGGGAATTATGATCTCGACAGAGGCTCTGTTCGCGCGGGCGGCGAAATTGCCGCGCATTGAAATCGCCCGCCCGGATGATATCATCGGCAAAAATACGGTCAGCGCCATGCAAGCCGGCATTTTATACGGTTATGTCGGACAAGTGGAAGGCATCGTGTCGCGAATGAAGGCGAAAAGCAAAATCCCGCCGAAGGTGATTGCTACTGGCGGTTTGGCTCCGCNCATTGCCAGCGAATCGGACATCATCGATGTCGTTGATCCGTTTTTGACGCTGACTGGCTTAAAATTGTTGTACGAGAAAAACACCGAGAAAAAAGGATGAAAGGCTTGATGAAGATGGGAGACTACTTAGTCAAAGCACTCGCTTACAATGGACAAGTGAGAGCGTATNCCGCAAGAACGACGGAAACTGTCGCCGAGGCGCAACGCCGCCACCAAACATGGCCGACCGCCTCAGCGGCTCTCGGCCGGGCGTTGACCGCCGGTGTTATGATGGGAGCGATGCTGAAAGGCGAGGAAACGTTGACGATTAAAATTGACGGCGGCGGCCCGATCGGCGTCATTTTAGTCGACAGCAACGCCAGAGGGGAAGTGCGTGGCTATGTAACGAATCCACATGTACATTTTGAGCTGAACGAGCATGGGAAACTTGATGTGGCACGGGCGGTCGGCAAAAATGGGATGTTGACGGTTGTGAAGGATCTTGGGCTGCGCGACTTTTTCACCGGACAAGTGCCGCTTATCTCCGGGGAGCTTGGCGATGATTTTACGTATTATTTTGCTTCGTCCGAACAAATTCCGTCATCGGTTGGCGTCGGGGTGCTCGTCAATCCCGACCATACCATCCGAGCCGCCGGAGGATTTATTATCCAGTTGATGCCCGGGACGGAGGAGAACACGATCACTCGCATTGAAGAGCGGCTGAAACAAATTCCGCCCGTGTCGCGCATGATCGAAAGAGGGCTCAGCCCGGAACAGCTGCTCGAACAACTGTTGGGAGATGGAGGCGTCCGTGTGCTCGAGACGATGCCGGTGTCATTCGTCTGCCGCTGTTCGCGCGAGCGGATCGCTGATGCCCTTATCAGCCTAGGGCCCGAGGAAATCCAAGACATCATCGACAAAGAAGGGCAGGCGGAAGCTTCGTGCCATTTTTGCAATGAAACGTACCATTTCGACAAAGCGGAGCTGGAACAGTTGAAACAACTCGCAAAAAAAGAATGAAAACAGTAAAATGATTGACAATTACGCCAATAGTTGATACATTGGAGACAAAGTCGATAAAATTAATGGGGATTAGAGGTGGAACAATGGCACGCACAGTCAACTCGATAACCGAATTGATCGGCGATACGCCGGCCGTGAAACTGAACCGCATCGTTGATGAAGACAGCGCGGATGTGTATTTGAAACTGGAATTTATGAACCCGGGCAGCAGCGTCAAAGACCGGATTGCGTTGGCGATGATTGAAGCGGCGGAAAAAGCGGGCAAGCTGAAGCCGGGCGACACGATCGTTGAGCCGACAAGCGGCAACACTGGGATCGGATTGGCGATGGTCGCGGCGGCGAAAGGATATAAGGCGGTATTAGTCATGCCGGATACGATGAGCTTGGAGCGCCGCAACCTGCTGCGGGCGTATGGAGCCGAGCTTGTGCTCACACCGGGTGCACAAGGGATGCGCGGAGCAATCGCAAAGGCGGAAGAGCTCGTCCGCGAGCACGGCTACTTTATGCCACAGCAATTTAAAAACGAGGCGAACCCGGAAATCCATCGCTTGACGACCGGGAAAGAGATCGTGGAGCAAATGGGCGACCAGCTTGATGCGTTTGTTGCCGGCGTTGGCACGGGCGGAACGATCACCGGAGCAGGCAAAGTGTTGCGCGAAGCTTACCCAAACATTAAAATTTACGCCGTTGAACCGGCCGATTCCCCAGTCTTGTCGGGAGGAAAACCGGGCCCGCACAAAATCCAAGGGATCGGCGCTGGCTTTGTTCCAGATATTTTGGATACGAGCATTTACGATGGGGTTATTACGGTAACGACGGAAGAAGCGTTTGCGGCGGCCCGCCGCGCGGCTCGCGAGGAAGGCATTCTCGGCGGCATTTCGTCCGGCGCTGCGATTCATGCGGCATTGNAAGTGGCGAAAGAGCTCGGCAAAGGGAAAAAAGTGCTCGCCATCATCCCGAGCAACGGCGAACGTTATTTGAGCACGCCTCTTTACCAATTTGAAGACTAAGCAGACTTTTTCGGCAGGGGCAACCCTGTCGAATTTTTTTACGAGGATGGTGACCCAGACGGACAATCATTGTACAATAAAAGTAACTATGGACATCGTAAGGAGCTGACGAGGATGGAACAGCGGCGCAGGCGACTGAAACGAACTATCGATTATCGCGGACGGGATTGGTTCCGCCAGTACGAACAGCTGGCCTATAGCCGGCCTCATCATGTGTTGCTTGAGAGCGGCCAAGGGGGAAGGTACAGCATTATCGGCCTTGACCCGATCGGAGTGATCCGCGCTGACGAGCGGCGGCTCATCANCAAGCAGCGCGGGGTTGAAACGGTGCTGGATGGCTCGCCGCTCGAAGGGCTCCGGCAATGGCTTCGGTGTTTCGCCGTGCCGGATGAGGGGGAGTCGTTGCCTTGCCAAGGCGGGCTGATCGGTTTCATTAGCTATGATGCGGTTCGCTATCTGGAACGGCTCCCGGTGCTCGCGCAAGATGATTTGCGGCTGCCGCTCATGTATTTTTTCCTCTTTGACGACGTAGCGATTTATGATCACCAAACTGAACAGCTTCATTTGCTTGCCTACGCGAATGAAGGGGAGGAAAGCGAAGCAAACCGGCGGCTTGCGCGGCATGCACGGATGTGGCTCGAGGATCGGAATGAAGCGCTGGTCTGGCCGCTTGCTGCCTCGACAGCTGCGCCGTCTGTTTCAATGACAAAAGAGAGGTTTATGGATGCGGTTCGCCGCGTGCAACGCTATATTGCGGCGGGCGATGTGTTTCAAGTCAACTTATCGGTGCGTCAGTCGCAGCCGCTGGTGACGCATCCATTTGCCGTCTACAAGCAGTTGCGGATGCTGAATCCGTCCCCTTACATGGCGTATTTGCATACCCCGGAATTTCAAGTCGTCAGCGGCTCGCCGGAGTTGCTCGTCCGCAAGCGGGGATGGCGTCTTGAGACGCGGCCGATTGCCGGCACACGTTCGCGCGGTCGGACGGCGGCAGAGGATGAACAAATTGCTCGCAAGTTGCTTGCGAGTGAAAAGGAGCGGGCCGAGCACGCCATGCTCGTTGATCTTGAGCGGAATGACCTTGGGCGTGTCTGTGTCTATGGGACGGTGCGTGTCGATGAGTGGATGACGGTGGAAAAGTATTCGCATGTGATGCATATTGTTTCCCACGTATCCGGCATCATGGCTCCGGAACATGATGCGTTTTCTGTTATTCGTGCGATGTTTCCCGGCGGGACGATCACCGGCGCCCCGAAAGTGCGAACAATGGAAATTATTGAAGAGTTGGAACCGGTCCGCCGCGGCTTGTACACGGGCTCGATCGGTTGGATCGATTTTCAAGGAAACATGGAGCTAAACATCGCCATTCGAACGATGGTCGTCAAAGACGGATTGGCGCATGTACAGGCAGGAGCGGGCATCGTCATCGATTCCAACCCAGAGCATGAGTACAAGGAATGTGTAAAGAAAGCGGCTGCCCTTTGGAAAGCGAAAGAGCTGAGCGAAGCAGAGGCATTATTTCCGAGCATGAGGTGAGAATGATGATCGTCATGATTGATAACTACGATTCATTTACGTACAATTTGGTGCAATATTTGGGCGTGTTGGGAGAAGAGCTGATTGTCAAACGGAATGATGAAATTACGGTGGCTGAAATCGAACGACTCCGCCCTGATTTTATTATGATTTCCCCCGGTCCATGCACACCGAATGAGGCAGGGGTCAGCCTGGAAGTCATCGATCGCTTTGCCGGCCAAATTCCGATTTTCGGCGTCTGCCTCGGGCATCAAGCCATCGCCCAGGCGTTCGGCGGCCGCGTTGTCCGCGCTCCAAGGCTGATGCACGGGAAAACATCGTCCGTCTACCATGATGGGGAGACGATTTTCTGCGGCGTGCCGAACCCGTTTACGGCAACGCGCTACCATTCCCTTATCGTCGAGAAAGAGACGCTTCCGGACTGTTTCGTCGTGTCGGCTTGGACGAAAGAGGATGAAGTGATGGCGATTCGCCATAAAACGCTGCCGGTGGAAGGCGTGCAGTTTCACCCGGAATCGATTATGACAAGCCATGGGATGCAACTGTTGAAAAACTTTATCAACACGTATAAAAAGGCGTGACAGTCATGTACGTGTATATCAACGGCGCGGTCGTTCCGCGCGAAGAAGCGCAGTTATCAGCGTTTGATCACGGCTTTTTATATGGGCTCGGCTTATTTGAAACATTCCGCACGTATAGCGGCCACCCTTTTTTGCTTGACGATCATTTGGCCCGATTGAACAAAGGGCTGTCTGAGCTTCACATCGAAAGGCAGTTCGGCCGCGCCGAAGCGGTGGCGATCATCGAGCAGTTGCTCGAGGCCAATGGCTTGCGCGACGCTTATGTGCGCTTCAATGTATCGGCCGGGGTCGGCGATCTCGGCTTGCCGATCGAACGTTACCGAAACCCGACCGTCATCGTCTATATGAAGCCGCTTCCGCCGCCCGTCCCTCCGGAAGGAAAAGAAGGGGTGGTGCTCGCGGCAAGGCGAAACAGCCCGGAAGGCAATGAGCGACTAAAGTCGCACCATTATTTAAACAATATGATTGGGAAATGGGAGCTCGGACATCGACCTCATGCGGAAGGAATTTTTTTGAATTCAGATGGTGCGGTAGCGGAGGGGATCGTTTCCAATATTTTTTGGGTGAAAGACGGCATCGTCTACACGCCAGCGCCGGCTGTCGGCATATTAAACGGCATCACAAGACAATTCATCATTGCTTTGCTCAAGCAGTTGCGCATCCCAGTTGAAGAAGGGGTATATCCGCTGTCCCATTTGTTGCAGGCTGATGAAGCATTTATCACCAACTCTGTGCAGGAAATTGTACCCCTTTGCCGCATTGGCCATTGCGTTTACCAAGGAAAAAATGGTCCGGTGGTCCGGGCCTTGCAGCACCATTACCGACGCTTGACCCATCGGTTATGGACGAGGAACGAATTGGCAGAAAGGATGAACGACTGATGACAACATCGATGCGCCCTCTTCGGCTTCAATGCCGCGGGCATGAGCTTGACTTAAACAAAAAAACGTTGATCATGGGCATTGTCAACGTCACGCCCGATTCGTTTTCCGACGGCGGCCGGTTTTACGACGTGGAAAACGCGGTCAAGCACGCGAAGCGGCTCGTGGCGGAAGGAGCAGACATCATTGACATCGGCGGTGAATCGACTCGTCCGGGGGCGGATCCAGTGCCGCTTGATGAAGAATTGCGCCGCGTCATTCCGGCGGTAAAAGCGATTGCTAAGGCGGTGAGTGTACCGATCTCAATTGACACGTACAAAGCGGAAGTAGCGCGGCAAGCCATGGAAGCCGGGGCGCACATCATCAACGACGTTTGGGGAGCCAAGGCGGACCCTGATATGGCCCGCGTCGCCGCCACGTACGGCGCGCCGATCATTTTAATGCACAACCGCCGCGATATGGCCTATCGCGATTTGATTTCCGACATGATCGCCGATTTGAAAGAAAGCATTCGCATTGTCAAAGAGGCGGGTGTGAAAGATGAGAACATTATTTTAGATCCGGGGATCGGCTTCGCCAAGACGGTCGAGCATAACTTGGAGGTGATGCGGCGCCTTGATGAATTTGCCGCTCTCGGCTATCCGCTTTTGCTTGGCACGTCGCGCAAACGATTTATCGGCCATGTGCTCGGCGTGCCTGTCGAGGAGCGGGTCGAAGGAACAGGAGCGACCGTTTGTCTCGGCATCATGAAAGGGGTGCACATCGTCCGAGTCCATGATGTATTGCCGATTGCCCGCATGGCCAAAATGATGGATGCTATGCTTGGGAAGGGAGAGAGCGGTCATCGATAAAATTTATGTGCAAGGCATGGAGTTTTACGGCTACCACGGGGTGTTTCGCGAAGAAAACATCCTCGGCCAGCGATTTTTGGTCGATGTGACGTTGGAGCTCGACTTGCAGCCTGCCGGGCGGAGCGATTGTCTTGAGTATACCGTCAACTACGCCGATGTGTACGAGCGCTGCCGGGCGATCGTTGAGGAGCGGACGTTCGCCTTGATCGAGGCGGTCGCTGAAGCGATCGCCGCCGACTTGCTCGCTGCCTTTCCTGTTGTCGAGCGCTGCATTGTCAAAGTGACGAAGCCGAATCCGCCGATTCGCGGCCATTATCAACATGTCGCAGTCGAAATTGATAGGGGTCGTTAAATGGAAAACATCGCATATCTCGCTTTAGGCTCCAACCTCGGAGATCGTGTTTCCTATTTGCGTTCTGCCATTGAAGCGCTCCATCATCATCAGGAAATTTTTATCACATCGAGCTCATCGATTTATGAAACCGATCCGGTCGGCTATGTCAACCAAGGCAAGTTTTTAAACATGGTGATCGAGGTGGCGACCACGTTGTCGCCGTTTGCCTTGCTTGACGTGACCCAGCAAATCGAACGACAACTTGGAAGAAAAAGGGAAATTCGCTGGGGACCACGGACGTTAGACCTTGACATTTTGCTGTATAATCATGAAAATATTGAAACAGAGCAGCTGACGATCCCGCATCCGCGCATGGCGGAGCGGGCGTTCGTGCTCATCCCGTTGTTTGAAGTCAACTCCCACGTGGCAATACCGAACCTTTCCGAGCCGTTAATCGACATCATTGGCCGACTACCTGACAAAAAAGGAGTTCATGTATGGAAGCGGAAAGATGGGGAAGACGTATTCGCGCTTTTCGAAAGTTGAAAGGATATACGCAAGAAAGACTGGCGAAAGAACTAGGCATTTCCGTATCGATCCTTGGTGAAATTGAACGGGGGAACCGGATGCCGTCCGATTCGCTCGTTGGACAAATCGCCGAACGGCTGAATATATCGGTGGAAGAACTGGCGCCGCCGAAACTCGAATCGAACAAGTAGAAAGGAGGCATCTGCGATGTTTCGCATTGGCGATGTCGAAATTAAAAACCGCGTCGTGCTCGCTCCGATGGCAGGCGTATGCAACTCCGCGTTCCGCCTGACCGTCAAAGAATTCGGCGCCGGGCTTGTATGCGCCGAGATGGTAAGCGACAAAGGAATCGTATACAACAACGAAAAGACGTTAAACATGTTATATATTGATGAACGGGAAAAGCCGATCAGCTTGCAAATTTTCGGCGGCGAGAAAGAAACGCTCGTCAAAGCGGCGAAATTTGTCGATAAAAATACGAATGCAGATATCATCGACATCAACATGGGTTGCCCAGTGCCGAAAATTACGAATTGCGACGCTGGAGCGAAATGGCTGCTTGACCCGAATAAAATTTATGATGTCGTTGCCGCGATCGTCGATGCCGTTGAAAAACCGGTCACGGTGAAAATGCGGATCGGTTGGGATGAAAAGCACATTTACGCCGTCGAAAACGCTCAAGCCGTTGAGCGCGCCGGCGGGAAGGCCGTCGCCGTCCACGGACGGACAAGGGTGCAAATGTATGAAGGAAAAGCGGACTGGAACATCATCAAGCAAGTGAAAGAAGCCGTCAACATCCCGGTTATCGGCAACGGAGATGTCAAAACGCCTCAAGATGCAAAGCGGATGCTTGAAGAAACAGGGGTCGACGGCATCATGATCGGACGGGCGGCGCTTGGAAACCCTTGGATGATCTATCGCACTGTCCGTTATTTAGAAACTGGAGAGCTCATCCCGGAACCGACGCCGAGGGAAAAAATCGATGTCTGCCTGCTGCATTTAGACCGATTAATTGCCTTAAAAGGCGAATATATCGCCGTCAAAGAAATGCGTAAACACGCTGCTTGGTATTTAAAAGGCATTCGCGGCGCAGCGAAAATCCGCAACGCCATCAATGAATGTGAAACGCGGGACGAACTGGCCGCACTGTTGCTTCGCGTGGCGGAGGAAGCGGAAGTCCAAGCAGCGGCGAACGCCGAAGCCGTTTAAACAACGGAGATGACGTTCATGCAGCGGAGGACTGCCAGCGAGCGCTGGCAGTATTTTTCGTAAAAAATCGCTAAATGGAGTGAATGAGGTATGAGTCATGAAGAATTGAACGACCAACTGCGCGTCCGCAGGGAAAAGCTGAAAAAAATTGAGGAATTGGGTGTCGACCCGTTTGGCAAACGGTTCGAGCGCACTCATAAAGCGCAAGAACTGTTCGAACTGTACGGCGATTTGTCGAAAGAGGAACTTGAAGAAAAGCAAATTGAAGTCGCCGTCGCCGGCCGCATCATGACAAAGCGCGGCAAAGGAAAAGCCGGGTTCGCCCATATCCAGGATGTCACCGGGCAGATTCAAATTTACGTCCGTCAAGACGATGTTGGCGAACAGCAGTACGAACTGTTTAAAATCTCTGACCTTGGCGATATCGTCGGCGTGCGCGGCACAATGTTTAAAACAAAAGTTGGTGAACTTTCCATCAAAGTGTCGTCGTACGAATTTTTGACGAAAGCGCTGCGTCCGCTGCCGGAAAAATACCATGGTTTGAAAGACATAGAGCAACGCTATCGCCAGCGTTATCTCGATTTAATTATGAATCCGGAGAGCAAAAAGACGTTCATCACCCGCAGTTTGATCATTCAATCGATGCGGCGGTATCTTGACAGCCACGGCTATTTGGAAGTTGAAACGCCGATGATGCACGCTGTGGCTGGAGGCGCTGCGGCGCGCCCGTTCATTACGCATCATAACGCATTGGATATGACGCTTTATATGCGAATCGCTATCGAGCTCCATTTAAAACGGCTTATCGTCGGCGGTTTGGAAAAAGTGTACGAGATCGGCCGCGTTTTCCGGAACGAGGGCATTTCCACCCGCCATAACCCGGAGTTTACGATGCTCGAATTGTACGAGGCGTACGCCGATTTCCGCGACATTATGGAACTAACGGAAAACTTGATCGCCCACATTGCCACTGAAGTGCTTGGAACGACGAAAATTCAATACGGCGAGCATGTCGTCGACTTAACGCCCGAGTGGCGGCGCCTCCATATGGTCGATGCGATCAAGGAATATGTCGGCGTCGACTTCTGGCGGCAGATGAGCGACGAAGAGGCGCGGGAGCTGGCGAAAGAACACGGAGTGGAAGTTGCTCCACATATGACGTTTGGCCATATTGTCAACGAAT
This sequence comes from Geobacillus sp. ZGt-1, assembly GCF_001026865.1. Classification (NCBI taxonomy): domain Bacteria; kingdom Bacillati; phylum Bacillota; class Bacilli; order Caryophanales; family Anoxybacillaceae; genus Geobacillus; species Geobacillus sp. ZGt-1. Next base: position 71,235 of record NZ_LDPD01000002.1, read on the forward strand.
TTTTTGAACAAAAAGTCGAGTCTCACCTCATTCAGCCGACGTTCATTTATGGCCATCCGGTTGAAATTTCACCGTTGGCCAAGAAAAATCCGGACGACCCGCGTTTTACCGACCGATTTGAGCTGTTTATCGTCGGGCGCGAACATGCCAACGCCTTTACCGAATTGAATGATCCGATCGATCAGCGCCAACGCTTTGAGGCGCAGCTGAAAGAGCGTGAACAAGGAAACGATGAAGCACATGAAATGGACGAAGACTTCCTTGAAGCGCTCGAGTACGGCATGCCGCCAACAGGCGGGCTTGGCATCGGGGTCGACCGTCTGGTCATGCTGCTGACGAACTCACCGTCGATCCGCGACGTGTTGCTTTTCCCGCAAATGCGTCATAAATAAATTTGATCGCTCCCTGCAAAGACAAGCAGCAGGGGGCTTTTCATTTATGTAAAAATAGTTGTCGTTGTTTTGTTGAAAAACAAACACAGGAAGTCGAGTTGACAAACCACTCCCAACGTGTTATATTATGATAGCACGTTGAAATGACAGCACTAATCAAAAACAAGGATCTAGTTGACAAATAAATAAATTTAATTATAATATAACTTGTCTGTTGATTGTCTAGTGATGATAGCGGAGGGGAAACAC
>NZ_LDPD01000002.1:72030-72113 GCF_001026865.1 Geobacillus sp. ZGt-1
TCCCGTCATCCTCCACCATCACCTATTATGAGCCATTAGTTCAGTGACGAGTATTACATCTTTGAATCTACTTCGAGTTGTCC
>NZ_LDPD01000002.1:72692-72800 GCF_001026865.1 Geobacillus sp. ZGt-1
GGCGGAATTGGCAGACGCGCTAGATTCAGGGTCTAGTGCCCTTTACGGGCGTGGGGGTTCGAGTCCCTTCACCCGCATGTTGATTCGAGCGGAAGTAGTTCAGCGGTA
>NZ_LDPD01000002.1:73178-73444 GCF_001026865.1 Geobacillus sp. ZGt-1
TCGATCCCGATAGGCTCCACTGTTGCTTTATGTCTGTGCCTGCCGCTTGCAAGGGAATTTGAAGACGTGAGGTTCCTCGGTAGGATTACAGAGAAGCAAACTAAAGTAGCAACCTTGTGTCCTGCAAGTGAATGGAGAGAAGCGGGATTCTTCGACGAAAACCAGCAGAGAAGTTGTTTCAATGCAGCAACTTTGCGCCTGTGTCTTCTAGTGAATTCGGGGGAATTGGGTTCCTCGGCGCAAGACTGCAACGAAGCAAGTTCAAG
>NZ_LDPD01000002.1:75273-75347 GCF_001026865.1 Geobacillus sp. ZGt-1
TTCAGTTTTGAAGGAATGAGGATTCCTTCAAGTGTTTTGCGCCTTCGTCTTCTTGCAGGTTCAAGGAAGATGGA